>JBGPZT010000187.1:0-4454 GCA_041493915.1 Candidatus Limnocylindria bacterium | reverse complement strand
TATCTTCCCGGAGGACATGGGCCGCGTGCTCGAGCAGCGCCGGCAGGGCCGCGATGCGACCGGCTACGAAGGACTCGCCGCGTCGGACACCGACGTGTTCTTCGAGAACTTCATGGACGGCACCGCGACGATCACGTCGAACAAGGGCTGGAAGTGGGACGACATCATCTTCGACCTCGGCATGCGCTACTCGGACATCGCGCACCAGGATCTCGTGTACTTCGCGGAGCGGTATGAGGACCTGCTCCGGGCAAAGGCGTCAGGCCGGATCGCATTCGTCGCGTGGCTCGAGGCGGCGACCGCCATCGAGAACGAGATCGACCGGGTCGACATCCTCTACGGGCTCGGCGTGCGGGGCATGGGGATCACCTACAGCGAAGCCAACCCGCTCGGGTCCGGTCTGCGGGAGAAGAACGACTCCGGGTTATCCGACCTCGGGCGCGCGGTCGTGACGCGCATGAATCGCCTGGGGATGACCATCGACATCGCGCACTGCGGCGACCGCACCGGGCTCGAGGTCATCCAGGCCAGCGACAAGCCGATCACGATCACGCATGCCGGAGCGCGCACGCTGTGGGGCACGCGTCGCATGAAGGACGACGAGACCCTGAAGGCGATGGCCGCGAAGGGTGGTGTCATCGGCGTTGAGGCGGCGCCGCATACCACGCTCACGCCGAAGCACCCGAAGCACTCGCTCGAGTCCGTGATGGAGCATGTGGCGTACTGCGTCGACCTCATCGGCGTCGACCACGTCGGCCTCGGGCCGGACACGCTCTTCGGCGATCATCTCGGTCTTCACCAGGCCTTCGCGGTGCAGCTGTCGCTTGCCGCGATCCGGGACAGCGGTCCGTCCTACACCCAGGTGCCGTACGTGGACGGGATGGAGAATCCGTCCGAGGCGATGCGCAACGCGGTGCGCTGGCTGGTGAAGCACGGGTACACGGACACGGACATCGCGAAGATCGCCGGCGGGAACGCGCTGCGCGTCCTGAAGGAGACCTGGGCCCGCTAGCGTTTGTGCCGACCGCGTTCATCTCGTAGGGCGCCGAGGACCTCAAGCGCCAGTCGGTCCTTGGTTCGCCCCGCCGCACGCTTCATCTCAATGAGGTCGACCAGTGAGGTAACCCAGACTTTCAGGCCATCGATGTCCAGCCGCTCGGCGCTCGTCCGCAGGTCGTCGTATCCACCAGTTCCCGTTGGCGTCCCGAGGCAGTCCACGTCGCCAACATCGCTCTTGAACGTGAAGCTGTCGCCGGCCGCGAGTGTGCGTGCATCCAGGCGGAACGGAACTTCCTCGCTCACGCCGCGCAGCTTGGCGTGCATTTCCTGCAGCGCCGCCGCAAGCCGTTCGAGATTGGCCGGTGCGCGCGCGTAGCAGATATCCAGATCGCGTGTGACCGTGGGTGATCCCCAGAGACGCGCCGCGATACCACCGATGACGACAAAATCGACTCTATGTGCGACCAGGATCTGCAGAGCCGCGACCGGATCGAATCCTCGCTCGCTCATCGTTTTGTTGAGCGAAGGAGGCGTTCGAGTCCGCGCGCGTCCTTGGTCGCAAGTCTCAGGCGCTCCCCGGGAGTGAGGCGGAGTAACGCGCGGATCTGGGTGCGATCGACACCTTCGCCGGGCCGCGGCAGGGACGTGACCTCTCGCCCGCAGCTCTCGACCAGCGAGCGCAAGGTCTCGAATCGTGGGTCCTGACGTCCGGCCTCGATCGCCGCGATCGTCGGCTGAGGGATCTTGCTCTGGCGCGCAAGGGCCCGCTGTGTCAGCCCAGCGCTGTGCCTCGCTCGTCTCACCAGCTCGGAAGCTGCTCCTCGCTTGATCATGAATTCATTATCGCACTGAGCGTTGCTAGCCGCGACGTCGGCGGGCGGTCTCCTCGGGCGGATGCACCGTGCGGAACGTCGCGTAGATGAGACCGTCGTAAAGGATCTTCAGACCGCCCGCGATGAAGAACGGCAACCCAAGCGCGCCGGCGGAGAACGCGATGCCCACGACCGCGGGCGAGATCGCCGCGGCGGTCGTGCGCGCGACATTGGTGATCCCGGCGGTCGCCGTGCGCTCCTCGGGGTCGACGATCGCCATCGTGTAGGACTGTCGGGTCGGCACGTCCATCTGCGAGATGCTCATGCGAGCGAGGTAGACCGCGACCGCGAGCCCGGCCGAGGGCATGAGCGGCACCAGCACGAGCAGGACGCTCGACGGCACGTGTGAGAAGACCATCGTGTTGAGGAGCCCGATGCGCTGCGCGAGCCAGCCCGCGGCGAGCAGCGAGGCCCCGGAAAGCACGTTCACCCAGAAGAAGAGCGAGGCGAGGGCTTCCGGGGATAGGCCCCATCGCAGGTGGAACCAATACGCGACGAGCGAGACGACGACGAACCCGCCGGCCAACGCATCCAGACCGAACAGCAGCGACAGCTTCGCGACCGTACCGCCCGAGCGGCGTATGCCGAGGAAACGCCGCTCGGCGTCGACCTTCACGAGCTCGACGCGGTCGGAGAGCGTGACGAAGACCGCGAGGTTGATGAGACCGATGACGGCATAGAGCACGAACAGCGGCCGATACGCGTCGGCGCCCTGAAGGCCGAGCGAGCCGAAGAAGACGACCGACGCCGCGGCGAGCGAGCCGAACGCGGCCGCGAAGTTGGCGACCGTGTTGTAGATCGCGAAGAGCCAGGTGCGCCGCTCGTCTGGCGCGGTCTGCGGCAGGATCGCCTGCTCGACGGTCTGGAAGATCCCGACCTCGGAGCTCGTGGCGCTGATCGTCCCGGTGAACGCGCCGATGAGCAAGGGCAGGAAGCCGCCGCCGAAGGCGAACAGGAGTCCGCCGACGGCCATGAGGCCGGCCATCGTCGCGACGGTGCGACGGCGCCCGTAGCGGTCGGCGACGAGCGACCAGAACACGGTCATGAGGGCCGATCCGGCGATCGCGGCCGTGAGGATGAAGCCGATCTCGGTCGGGCCCATGCCCAACGCATCCAGGTATACGCCGAGAACGACGGTGAGATACCCGTACGCGAAGGTGCGCAGCACCCGGGTGAGCAGGAGCTTCTTCCCGTCTACGCTGAGCCAATCCAGCATCGGTCGGAGAATTAACGCATGGATCTGGGGAGTCTCGCGGTCGCCGCCGCGCCCGCCTTCATCGCGAGCACGGTGGAGTTCGTCGAGGCCACGACGATCGTGCTCGCGGTCGGCATCACCCGCGGCTGGCGGGCGCCGCTCGTCGGGACGGCGCTCGCGGTCGCGACGCTCGCTTTCATCGTCGGCGCGCTGGGCGTCGCCCTCGTGACCGTGGTACCTGAGCGTCTGCTGCTGCTCATCGTCGGCACGCTGCTACTGCTCTTCGGGCTTCGCTGGCTGCGCAAGGCGATCCTCCGCTTCGCGGGCATCGTCGCGGTGCACGACGAGGAGGAGATCTATCGACGCGAGGTCGCCGAGCTGCGGGCGCAGGGGCTCCACCGGACGGAGTGGGACTGGGTCGGCACGGTCGTCGCGTACAAGGCGGTGCTCCTCGAGGGCGTCGAGGTCGCGTTCATCGTCATCGCGTTCGGCGCGAAGGGCGTCGCGGCGATGAACGCGGCGATCCTCGGCGCGCTCGCCGCGGGCATGATCGTCGTCGCGCTCGCCGCGGCCGTGCGTTCTCCTTTGACGGCCGTGCCCGAGAACTGGATGAAGTTCGGCGTCGGCGCGATGCTCTCGAGCTTCGGTGTGTTCTGGTTCGGCGAGGGCGTGGGTGCGCATTGGCCGGGCGACGCCGCGTCCATCCCGATCATCCTCGCCGCGTACCTCGCGGTGAGTTGGCTGTCGGTGCGGCTTCTCGGATCGCTCGTGCCCGCGGGTGCGCGTGTAGAGGCGCGCAATGTCTAGCGTCCTGCGCGGCATCTGGGACAACACCTACGGGCTCCTGGTGGACGACGGGCAGCTCGCGGTGGGCGCGATCGCGGCACTCGTGGTCACGTGGCTCGCGGCCCAGACCGAGTCGCTGAAGGAGAACGCGGGCTGGCTGCTACTGGCGATCGTTCTCGCGCTCGTCATCGTGAACCTGTACCGCGCCGGACGGAACGCGCGCCGCCACGCCGGCTAGACAGCGCCCCCTGGCAGCGCCTTCCGGATCCGTTCTGGCGTGAGCGGCACATCGCGCACGCGCGCGCCGCACGCCGCGAACACCGCGTTAGCGATCGCAGCCGCCGTCGGCACCGCGCCCGGCTCGCCGACGCCGGTCGACGGCGCGCTCGCGTCACCCTCGACGAGGACATCGATGGACTCGGGTGCATCGCGGAAGGTGGCGATCGGGTACGTGTCCCACGACGTCCTCGCGACGCGGCCGCCCTTATGGGGGAGCTCCTCGAGCAGCGTCCACGACGCCGACTGCTGGATGCCGCCCTCGACCTGGTTACGCACGCCGTCGGGATTCACCACCAGGCCCGGATCGATGACGCACCACACCC
>JBGPZT010000237.1:0-2683 GCA_041493915.1 Candidatus Limnocylindria bacterium | reverse complement strand
GCTCGTCTCGCAATACAACACGCTGGTCGGCCGCCAGAACGCGCTCGTCGGGCAGCTCAACGCGCTGCCGTGCGACTCCTCCTAGACGGAGTCGACCTCCCCCAGTAGGAGTTCCACGGCACGCAACTCACATGACAGCGAGCCGCAGTTCGGCAACGATGTCGTGCATGAGAGGCGTACTTGTTGCGCTCGTGCTCGTGGTGTCCGCATGCGGCACGAGCTCGACGCTGAGCGGCACGTCGCCGACGCCGAGCGCCGGGGCGCCATCGCCGACCGCGTCGCCCACGCCACGGGGATCGCCGGCGCACCTGCCCGGCAGCGTCGTACGCCTATCGGTCAACGGCATCGAACACCCGGTGAGCTCGGAGGTCCGCGACCCCGGCGACGGGCCGGTCACGATCGTTCTGACGTTCCCCTTCGCGGTGGATCGCCAGAGCGTGGAGCGTTGGGGACTACCGGGCTTGCCAACCAAAATCTGGCTTGACGATCGCACGCTGCAACTGGTCTTTCCGGAGACGGAGCCGTCTCTCGCGTTCAAGATCGCCGAGACAGAGTCCGCGAGCGGCGACGCGGTCATCGATCAATTCGTGGTGAACGTGACGTTCCCGGCGACGCGCATCGTGAGCGTGTACACCGTGTCCGCCCTGGCTGCGGCCGGGAATCGTGCGCCGCAAACTTCGAGCTCCTGGCGGGTCCGATCGGACGATGGCATCACGCTGTCGCCTGATGCCAAGCGGGTGCTGATCTACGACGGGTTCAGCCCAGTCTCCGGACAGGTGCCGACGTTCATCGAGCTCGACACGAAGAAGAGCACCGCTTTCGCGCAGCCTCCGGCGAGCGACGGCTGGTTCTCGTTCGCGGATTGGATGGCCGACGGTCGCCTGGTCATGGTCGCGCGCGGGGTGTGGGTCGGCGACGCGAACGCAGGCAACATGAAGCGGATCGCCGATGCCGAAGCCGCGGTCGGCGGGTATGTGTGGGTGGCCCTTCCGGATCCGAGCGAGACGCGCCTCGCGCTCTGGGCCTACAACAGCGACGGGCACATCGCCATCGTCAATATGGGCACCGGCGCGGTCCAGAAGCTCGGCGGCCCCTTCCGCCGATGCGCGGCCGACGGCAGGGCGTCGTTCGCGTGGTCCGCGGACGGCCGGCTCCTCGCAGGCACCGACTGCGATAGCGAGGAGGGACCGTCTAAGGCGCGGGTGAGGATCGTCGATGTCGCCGCGGACCGGACCGTGCGCACGATCGAGGGCGGTACCTATGGCATCACCGGTCTGCCGACCGGGAACTTCGTGATGGTTCGAGAGTCAGGCGAGACCGGCGAAGGCTCTCGCCTTCTCGGATTGATCGTGGGCTTCGACGGCCAAGTGCGGGACCGCTATCTCGGCGGCGCCTGGCAGATGTCGCCCAACGGCCGCTACCTGCTGCAGCGCGAGTTGAGTGCCGCAGGCTGTTGCGGATTCACGTTGTTCGATCTGGTGGCCGGCACGTCGGTCCAATTCACGCTGCCCTCCTCTGGGCGCGGTGCCGCTCCGCGCTGGATGCGCGACGGCCGACTCGCGTACTACTGATGGAGCGGCGAAGGCCGCTCCAGAAAGCCGGAGCCGAAGGCGGAGGTCACTAGAGAGTGAACTCTCCCGGCACGATGCGCTCGCGCCCGCGCAGGTATGGACGCACGGCCGTCGGGATGACCAGCGATCCGTCGGCCTGCTGGTAGTTCTCGATGATCGAGATCATGAGCCGCGGAAGCGCCACGCCCGACGCATTGAGGATGTGCGGGTGCTCGGGGCGCGCGCTCACGTCACGCTTGAAGCGGATGCCGCCGCGGTCGGCCTGCAGCGACCCGCCATCGCTCGTCGACGACACCTCGAGCCACTCTCCCACTCCGGGCCCCCACGTCTCGACGTCGTAGCCCCTCATCGCGACGAAGCCGAGATCGCCTGCGCAGCGCTCGACGACACGCACGGGCAGCTCCAGCTTCTCGACCACATCGACCGCGAGCTGGGTGAGACGATCGAGCTCCTTCGGTGATGCCTCCGGGAGTGTGAAGCACACCATCTCGACCTTGTCGAACTGATGCCCGCGCTTGATCCCTCGCACGTCGCGCCCGGCGCTCATCTTCTCGCGGCGAAAGCACGCGGTGTACGCGACATAGCGCAGCGGCAGCTTCTCGAGCGGGATCGTCTCGTCACGATGCTGTGAGACGAGCTGCGTCTCTGCGGTCGGGATCAGCCAGACGTCATCGTCGTCGTCCCGATAGAGGTTCTCGTCGAAGTGCGGGAGATGCGCCGACGTGATCAGCGTCTCCTTGCGGGTCACGAATGGCGGATAGATCTCGGTGAACCCCGCGTCGACCTTGAGATCGATCATCCACGCGATCAGCGCCCGCTGCAGCGCCGCCCCTGCGCCGCGCAGGTTGTAGAAGCGCGAGCCGGAGAGTTTGACGCCGCGCGCGATGTCGAGGATGCCGAGCGCCTCACCGATGTCCCAATGCGGCCTGGCGGTGAAGCCGAGATCGCGCTTGGGGTCCTCGCGGACGACGCGGTTGTCGTGCTCATCCTTTCCCTCAGGGACGCCGGGCGCGATGTCGTTCGGGACCCAGAGCACAAGCTCGTCACGCTCCGCCTCGAGCGGTCCAAGCCGCGCGTCGATCGCCTTGATCTCCTCTCCCACCTCGCGCATG
>JBGPZT010000115.1:0-8559 GCA_041493915.1 Candidatus Limnocylindria bacterium | reverse complement strand
CTGCAGCGCCGTTTCGCCGCGCGCGGCGGCGGCGGGACGGTGGCCGAGGCGTTCGTGACCGCGTCGATCGTCTTCTGCGTCGGCCCGCTGACATTCCTCGGCTCGATCCAGAACGGCCTCACCGGCGACGCGAGCCTGCTCGCCATCAAGAGCGTCCTCGACGGGTTCACGGCGACCGCGCTCGCGGCGACACTCGGCTGGGGAGTGCTCCTGACCATCCCGCTCATCCTCATCTATCAGGGTGGGCTGGCTCTGGGCGCGTCCGTGTTCTCAGGCCTGCTCTCCGAGCTACAGCTCCGCGAGATGAGCGCCGTCGGCGGCTTGCTCATCATCGGCGTGGGTCTCAAACTTCTCAGCATCCGCGACGTGAAGGTGGCGGACTACCTGCCCGCGATCCTCGTCGCGCCGCTCCTCGTGGCGGCCGTCGTTCGCATCAAGGAGGCGCTCGCCCTATGAAGATCCTCGAGTTCCGCAGCGACACGTTCACGAAGCCGACGCCGGCGATGCGCCGCGCGATGGCCGAGGCCGAGGTCGGCGACGACCAGTACGGCGAGGACCCCACGGTCAACAAGCTCGAGAAGCGCGCGGCCGAGTCCGTCGGAAAGGAGGCCGGCCTTTACGTGGCGAGCGGGATGATGGGCAACCTCTGCGGCGTCTTGTCGCAGACGCAGCGCGGCGACGAGGTGATCCTCGGCGACCTCGCGCACATCTACCAGAACGAGATGGACGCGGCGTTCGTCCTTGGTGGCATCGTGCCGCGCCTGGTGCCGAATCGCGACGGACTTCCGTCGCTCGACGACATCACGACCGCCGTCCGGCCACAGGGCATGTACGCGCGCACCGCGCTCATCTGCCTCGAGAACTCGCACAACAACTGCGGTGGCACGGTCATCACCGCGGCGCAGACGAACGCGATCGGCGAGTTCGCGCACGAGCGCGGTATCCGCGTGCATCTCGATGGCGCCCGGATCTTCAACGCGGCCGCTGCGCTCGGCGTCGACGCGAAGACGCTCACGCAGGGCGTCGACACCGTGCAGTTCTGCTTCTCCAAGGGTCTTGCCGCCCCGGTCGGCTCGATCATCTGCGGTGACGCGGAGACCATCGCCAAGGCGCGCCGGGTGCGGAAGCTCCTGGGCGGCGCGATGCGTCAAGCCGGTGTCATTGCGGCCGCGGCGCTGGTCGCGCTCGAGGAGATGCGCGACCGGCTGGTGGAGGACCACCGCAATGCGAAAACCCTGGCAGACGGCCTCGCCCGCATTGGCGGCATCCGCATCGACGCCACGAAGGTGGTCACGAACATCGTCTCGTTCGAGATCGACCCGGCCTGGACGGACGCCGGCGCCTTCCAGAAGGCCTGCGCGGAGCGCGGGCTGCGGTTCTCACGCTATCTGGGCAATTCGCCTCGGCTACGGGCCGTCACCCACAACGACGTTTCGCGAGCCGACATCGACGCCGCGCTCGAGATCGCCGCCGCGGTCCTATCGAAGTCGCGGACACCGGTGGCCGCCGCGACTTAGCCCTCTCACCCGACCGAGGGAGGACCTTTCACCTACCCCGATGAGCACTGCCGCACGGCCCCTCTAGGCCGCACCATTCGCGGCGTCATGAAATTGCTTCAGCGGTACCGTCGCGATGAACTCGGGCAGGGGCTCGTTGAGTTCGCGATCGTCCTGCCCGTCCTGATGCTGCTCATTTTCGGGCTCATCGAGTGGTCCTTCGTCATGAATACCCAGGCCAGCGTGAACTTCGCCAGCCGTGACGGCGCGATGCTCGCCGCGGAGGGCGGCAACAACCAGGGAACGGACTGCATGGTGCTCGCCCGCGTGGAGCGGGACCTCGTTGCGCCTGCGCTTCCGCCGCGCATCCAGAACGTCCAGATCTACTGGTCGGACCGGAACGGAGGCCAGATCGGCTCAAGCGTCAACGAGTACACGCGCTTCGGCTCGATCACCTGCGACTACGCCGACGGCAGCTCGCTCACTGTTCCGTACACGCTGACCGGCCCGGGATATCTCGAGGGCTCGCGCTGTGACATCCTCGCCGGCTGCGGCGGCTCGCACACGAGCGTCGACACGGTGGGCGTGCGCATCACCTACCAGCACCAGTGGGTGTCCTACATCGGCCAGACCATCGCGCCGACCCTGATCCTCAACAAAAGCACGGCGATCAGGATCGAGCCGCAGTTCTGATGATCAAGATCGCTCGCGCCCTGATCTCGAAGATCGCACGCCGCGGTGAGGCTGGCCAGGCGGTGGTCGAGCTCGCGCTCCTCATGCCGATCATGCTTCTCCTCGTCTTCGGAGTGGCCGAGCTGACGCAGGCCTACAGCGTGGCGATCACGATCGGCGCATCGACGCGCGAAGGCGCCCGTATCGGCGGAGCCCTCGCCAACGGCGGCCTTCCCCTTGGGTGCGGCGGCGGGAACTCGCCGAACGCGGCGACCGTCGATCCGCAGATCATCGCCGCGGTCGAGCGCGTCCTGACCGCGTCCGGTACCGGGATGACACTCGCCGACGTCAACGAGATCCGAATCTACAAGTCGGATGCGAATGGCAACGAGGTCTCGGGGGTCGTGAACCAGTTCACGTACTCGCTCAACAACGGAACCGTCGTCGACGGCCAACCGCTCGACTTCGTCGCCGCCACGAACGGCTGGCCGGCCTGCAACCGCTCCAACGTCAACCCCGCCGACCCTATCGGAGTCTCACTCAGATACACGTATCGGGGCCGCACGCCGCTCCGATGGCTCATCCCCGGGTTGGCCACGATGCTGATCCTCGACCACGCGGTGATGGACCTCAATGCGTCACGTTAAGCAGCTATTCGCCGACGATGGCCGGCGAGACGTAAAGCAGCTGGCCACCGGCGAGAGCGGGCAGTCCCTCGTGGTCATCGCGCTCTTCTTCTCGCTCTTCATGGCCGTCGTCGGCATCGCGATCGACATCGCATGGTTCCAGTGGAACGTCGACAAGATCCAGCGCGCCGCCGACGCGGGAGCGCTCTCTGGCGTCGTGTACCTTCCGGGCAATCTCCCCGGGGCGCAGACCGCCGCGGTGAGCGCGATCAAGAGGAATGGATACCAGGACGGTGTCGCCGGCGCGACGGTGACCGTCATCAAGGAGCCGGGCAACGACAAGATGCTGAGGGCCACCGTATCGGCGCCGGTGCGGACGTTCTTCGCGCGCATGTTCGGCATCGCCAACTTCGCCGGGAGCCGCTATTCGCGTGCCGAGTTCATCCTGCCGGTCCCGATGGGCAGCCCGCAGAACTATTACGGCATCAACGTCCTGTGCCGGAACAGCGACACGCCGCCGGCCTGCCCGCAGGTCCCCGACGCGGTGTCCGGGAGCCTCACGCCGCTCGGGTTCTTCGGCGGTGTCGAGTTCAAAGGCGGTGACCGGGCGAACGGTGACGCGTACTCGCCCTACTACAACTCCGCCTCCGGCGTCGGCGGTCTCAACGTCGCGACGTCCACGAACGGCAACACCGGATTCGATTCTGCTGGCTACTCCTATATCGCCGAGTTCCCGGCGGGCACCGTGAACGGCACTGTCTGGCTCTACGACCCGATCTTCTGCGCGACCGGCGGGCAGACGTCGACCGGGAGGCGCCTCGGCGTCGGCGACTACTGGTTCGCCAACGGTGCGATACCGCTGACCACCGTGTACAACGTGCTGGACATGAACGGGACGCCCTACGACCTGACGGACGACATCACGCTCGCGACGAAGAGCTATACGTCAAATGGCATCGACAAGAGCGCTGACTACAAGGGCAACAGCAGCTACGGCGGCGGGGCCGGGAGCAGCTCGGGCCCCGACTGCGCGGCCGATCTCGCCCACAACCGGTGGGTGCAGTGGGCGACCGGACTTTCGGAGGGCGAGTACCGGCTGCAGGTGGTGACGAGCAGCGGAGCCCTCAACGAGAACGGGATCAACGGATTCGGGATCGAAGTGACCTCGGCGTCCGGCCCGCTCCCCCACGTGTACGGCCAGAGCCGCATGGAGGCCTTCATCGTCATCAACAACACCTCGGTCTTCTACCTGGCACAGGTCGAGGCGGTGCACGCGGGAAAGTTCCTCGAGATCAAGCTGTTCGACCCGGGTGACATCTCGAGCACGAACTTCAAGATCCGGATCCCGTCTGCCAGCGCCCCCGGTTACACGTACGCGACCTTCACCTACACCGCGACCGGGCACGCCGGCTGCGGGGGAACGTCGAGCGGAGGGCCGACGACCACGCTCGTGACCTCGACCAGCTCGTGCAACTACTACAACAACCATTGGGTGACGATCTTGGCGCAGATCCCGACGAACTACACCGCGCCCGTGGCACCCGGCGACCCGGCCGGCTCAGGTGGCGGTTGGTGGAAGATCGAGTACGGCACGGCCGGCACCGGTCAGGACATCACCACGTGGCAGGTAAACATCCGCGGCAACCCCGTCCACCTCGTAGTGCCGTAGCGGTCTGACGGCCGGGAGGCGCGGGCTCGACGGGCCGTTGTCAGTCGAGCCGTACTCGGACCGATGGGACCTCGAGGATCATGAGCTGCACGCCTCGAAGCGTCGCGTCCACATCGAAGATGACGGGCGTGCTGACTGCCTGACCCACCGCGTATGACGTCATCCATACCAGCGGCGACCCGGGATTGTTGGCGCTCTGATAGACGAGATCGGATTCGGACAGGGGCGGGTATTGGGCGCCGCCGCCGTCGATGAGCCTGAAGTTCGTCGGCGAGAGCGTTGCCGGGCCGGAGCTGCGGTTCGTGGCGGTCACGAACACGATGACGTAGACGCCCTGAGCGCGCGCGGCGCTCACGTCGGGTGCGCGTGACACCGAGACGACCATGTAGTCGAACTGCGCTCCCTTGATCGCCTTACCGATCCCAACGACGTTCGCCGAGGTGTTCGACAGCGAGCCGCGGATGGCGAGAGCGCCGAATGCACCGAGAGCAAGGACCATCGCGCCCACCAGCACGAACCCGGCCCATCGCCTGGCGCTACGCCGGCTGAGCTCCTCCGTACTCACCGCGGTTTGCTCCGCTCCAAAGTCGGTCCGCAGAGCTCCGCCCAAGCGCGCGCGCAGCGGGGAAAGGGCGTCATCCGTCAGCGGACGATCCTCGACAGAGTCCGACTGCTGCGAACGGGTCGGCGTTGACGCTGTCGGAGGTGGTGCCGGAGGCGTGAACGCCAATGCGGCGGAAGGCGTGAACACCGATGCGGCAGGAGGTCTGATCACTGGTTCGGCAGGAGATCTGATCACGGGCGCGTCAACACGGGTGACCACGGGCACGGCTGGAGGCTTGATCACTGGCGCGGCGGGAGGCACCAGACGTTCGGGTGGCGGGGCAGGTCGCACCCCTGCCGCGCTGGGCTGGGCCACCAGACGAGCAGGGTGGATCCGCGGGTGGTAGTTGGTCGACCTCGTGCGAAAGGCGATGTCCGGCCGGACCGCCCCGACCAGGGCCCGGCCGCCGGCACGGAGGACGACCCACGAGCGGTCCCTGGTCGCCGACCGGCTAGCCAGAGCTTCGCCGTCCGCTTCGACGCCATGCCGCGTCACCACGACGATCGTGTAGGGACCAAGCTCGGGCAAGGGCTCGTCTCCGGCAGCGTTCTCGAACGAGGCGAACCGGAGGTATACGCCAGCGGGCGCGGCGATACGCATGTCGGGCCGACGGGCGCCGCCAGGTTCCTGGCCCAGCGCGCGCTGCAGCTCGAGCTCGGCCTCGATCCACCGGCCTCCGCCGAAATCCCCAGCCTGAGACACCGACCTCCGGTCGGCCACGAGAGCGCCCTGACGCACGACGAGGCAGTTGAAGGGACCGACCGCGGGCAGCTCGCTCTCGGATGGTTCCCCCGCGGTGAAGAACGTCACATAGAGACCCGTCTCCACGACGAAGAGCCTAACGGCCAACAGATACGCACCGCGCGGTGGGCGGCTACGTTCCCGTCAGCTCCTGAACGATCGGCCCAAGGCTCTCCACGTCCGGCCCGCGCAGGCAGAAGTACGTGATCCCGATCGCCTCCCGCACGCGCACGATGTGGTCACGGATCTGCCTCAGCGTTCCGATCCCGCGATACGCGTTGTTCCGCAGCACGTCGGGATCGACCGTGCCCCTCTCGCCGGGGCCGACCTTGCCCGCCAGCTCGGCGATCGTCTTCTCGCGGTCGTCGGTGAGAGTGCAGTCGAGGAACATCGAGAGCTCGATCTCGCCAAAGCGCGCGCCCGCCGCGTCGCGCACCGTGCCGATCTGCTGCCTCATCGTTTCGAGCGTGAACTTCTCGGGCGGGATCTTCCCCGATCCGGTGATCCCTGACGGCACGATCGCTACGATGTTCGCCTCACGTCCCGCGAGCGCGAGGATGTCGGGCCCGCCGCCCGCGATGAGGAACGCCGGATGGGGCTGCTGCACCGCCTTCGGCCGGCACTCCGCCCTCTCGACCGTGTAGTACTCGCCGGCGAACGTCACCTGCTCCTCGGTGAAGAGGCGCTTCATGAGCGTCACCGCCTCGGCCAGGCGCGCGACGCGCACGCGGCCGCGGTCGAAGGCGATGCCGGTGCTCTGGTAATCGCGGTCGAGCCAGCCCGCACCGATGCCGAGCTCAAGGCGGCCGTTCGTGAGCACGTCGAGCGTCGCGCACTCGCGCGCGAAGACCGTGGGGTTGCGGAAGTCGTTGTCGATGACGAGCGTGCCCACGCGCAGCTTCTGCGTGACCGTCGCCACGACCGCGAGCGCGGGCATCGCGGCCCACGCGCCGCCGATCATGTGGTCGGGCATCGCGAGCGTGTCGTAGCCGAGGGCCTCGAGGCGCTTCGCTCGGTCGATCCACTCCTGCCCGCTCGGCGCGCCGCCCGACTGCGTCGCGAAGCGCATCGGCCGGGTCACGCCAGGTCGACGTCCTTCGCGAGGAGCGCCGGCGGTAGCGACCCGGCGCCGAGCAGCTTGTCGTGGAAGAAGCGCATCCCCCAGCCCCTCGCGCGCGCCTTGTCGCGCAGATCGAGGATCGCGGCGCGCCCGAGCGCGTACGACGACGGCTGCGTCGGCGTGAGCGTGTAGCGGCGCACCTCGGCGATCGCGTTCGGCGGCTCGAGCTTGGGCCGCTCGACCATGTACGCGACTGCCTCGTCGAAGCTCATCTCGCCGGTCGAGAGACCGACGTCGACGACGACGCGCGCCGCGCGCCAGAGTAGATCCTTGAGACGGAGCAGACGCGTCTCGGGCGAATCGAGGAAGCCGATCTCGGTCATGAGCTCCTCGACGTACAGCCCCCAGCCCTCGACCATGAGATTGCTGCGCAGCGCTTTGCGCGCGAGCGAGGCGTTGTCCGCGGCGTACGTGAGCTGCAGGTGGTGCCCGGGGTAGCCCTCGTGGCAGGCGATGACCGGGATGCCGGCGCGCGGATGGCCCTCGAGGCGCTCGCGGCGGGTGCGCTCGTCGTCGTCGGCCATCGGCAGCGTCACCCAGAAGCGGCCGCGGCGGTTCGACTCGAACGGCGCGGCGCCGACGTACGCGGCGTACGGGTAGGTCGCGCGCTGGAAGTCCGGCATCGTCTCGACGACGAGGTCCTCGCCGTACGGGATCGACGCGATCGACGAGAGGCGCACCGCCTCGCGCGAGCGCTCCATCTCCACGCGGTACGTGTTGACCAGCTGGTCGGCGTCAGGATGGTCGCGCCGCAGGCGCGCGACGGAGTCGCGCCAGTCGTCGTCGCCGAGCGCGCGCGCGGCCTCGGCGATCTTCACCTCGGTCTCGCGGAAGAGCTCCTCGCCGAACGCGCGCAGGCTCGACGCGTCGTGGTCGAGCAGCTCCTTCTCCTTCAGCAGCGTCTCGAACGCCTCGCGTCCGATCGCGAACGTCCCGCGCGCCTGGGGCAGGAGATCCGCGCGCAGCCACGCGACGTAGCGGTCGAGCGCATCGGCCGCGGCTCTCGCGGCGGGCAGCAGCGCAAGACCCACCGCGCGCCCGAGCGAGGTGTCGGGCAGCGCCTTCGGCAGCTCGTCACGCAGGAACGCTGCCCCGGCCGGCGCGGTGCGTTCCGCGATCGCGATCCACTCCGGTGGCACGCGCGCGGGATCGAGATTCGCGCGCGCGGCGTCGAGCGCGGCGGGAGCTTCGGACAGACGCTCGGCGAGCATCGCGAGCCGGTCCTCGGCGCTGCTGTACCCGCGCAGGAGCGTGTAGTACGCGCCGCGCGTGATGAGGTCCGAGTACAGCGAGGGCTGCCGGCGCCAGCGCTCGAACGGCTGCAGCGCGTGCTCGCCGCGGAGCTCGGACAGCACCAGGGCGCGATCGACCTTCTGGTACGGGTCGAGGCTCTCCTCCCCCATACCGATGAAGCGCCGCAGCCAGTCCTCGGTGAACGCGTTGCGCGCCGCGAAGCCAGCGGCGCTGAGATCGCCCAGGCGATGGTCGTGCGTGTGGTTGCCCATGACCGTCGCGGCGACCGGCTCGAGCGCGAAACGGTCATCGAGAAAGGTCTTGACGGTCGCCTCGAGCAACGTACCTACCATGACGGGAGCGCCAGTCTGGCACAGGGGAGAGTCACATGCCGCGCG
>JBGPZT010000207.1:0-3755 GCA_041493915.1 Candidatus Limnocylindria bacterium | reverse complement strand
CCTCGACCTGTTCGACGACGACAACCTCACGGCGTCGCTCCAGCAGATTCACGCACCGCACCGCACCGCGCTCGTCCTGGCGTACGTCTACGGATACAAGGCGCGCGAGATCGCGGAGCTCACCGGAACGACCACCGGCACCGTGCTCGCGCGGCTGCACCGTGGGCGGAAGCAGCTGGAGAAGGCGCTGTGGGAGTACGCGAAGCAGCGTGGGCTGCTGAAGGGAGAATCTCGGAAATGATCACCTGCCGTGACGCGGTGGAGCGTCTCTGGGGATCGCTGGACCGCAATATCGATGGCGCGCGCGAGCAGGAGCTCGAGCAGCACCTCGGCCTGTGCCGCCATTGCTGCGGCGAACTCGAGTTCGCAAAGCAGGTCCGTACGAAGCTCGCGGACTCAGCGGACACGCCGCTCGCGCCGACGGCGCGCGCGCGACTTCAGAAGTTCGTCCAGAGGCTCGGCGAGCGATGACGCAGCAGCATCCGGACACGCCCCTCTCCGAGGATCTCCTCTCGCAGGACGCGGTCCGAGACTCCGTGCGCGAGCGATACCGCGGGGTCGTCGGCCGCGCGACCGAGGTCGCAGGCGAGCTGTACTCGACCGACGAGCTGGCCCTTGTTCCGGCGGGCGCGAGCGCCGCGGCGCTCGGCGTCGGCAATCCCGTGCGGCACGCCCAGCTCATCGCGGGCGAGAGCGTTATCGACCTCGGCTGCGGCGCGGGGATCGACACGCTGCTCGCCGCACGACTGGTCTCTCCGGGCGGGCGCGCTGTCGGGCTCGACACGCTTCCCGAGATGCTCGCGCAAGGTGAGGCGAACGCGCGCGAGGGCGGCATCACGAACGCCGACTGGCTCCGCGGTGAGCTCGAGTCGATCCCGCTCCCCGACGCGAGCGTGGACGTCGCGATCTCGAACGGCGTCCTGAATCTCTCGCCGCGCAAGGGACGCGCAATGGCGGAGATCTTCCGCGTGCTGCGGCCCGGCGGACGGATCTCGCTCGCGGACATCGTCCTCGACGAGGAGCTGCCACCGGAGGTGATGACCGATCCCGACGCCTGGGCTGGCTGAATAGCCGGCGCGCTGCCGGAGCGTGTCTTCGGCCGGAAGCTAGAGCGAGCGGGTTTCGTGGACATCGCGACACACGACGAGCGATGGCTCACCGTGGACGACTGCTCGCGCTACCCACTCTTCACGCCGCAGCTCATCGAGCGGATGCGCAGGCTCCTGACGCCGGAACGCCAGCGCGCCGTCGCACGATCGATCGTGTTCACCGCGCGAAAGCCGTAGCACCAGGCCCGCGCGCACACTTGATCCGCCTAGGCCTACGCGCCAACTGGCGCCAATTCGCGCTGCTCGTGCTCATCAACGCGTTCGTCGGAGCAATGGTCGGGCTCGAGCGCGCCGTGCTCCCCCTCCTCGGCGAGCAGGAGTTCGGACTTGCGTTGCGAGCATCGATCCTCGCGTTCGTCGCGAGCTTCGGCACGACGAAGGGCGGTGGCCGACCTCGTCGCCGGTAGGCTCGCCGGCCGTCGTCGGCGCAAGTTGGTGCTCCTCATTGGCTGGGCGGCTTACAGCGCCGCGCGTCGAGTCAAGGGCATTGACTATCTGGCGGTTTGTTTGATGTTTGATGATGGATGATCGTCATGCCTTCATTTGATCCCAGCAGCTGCTGGGTGCGTTTGCGAGTTTTCACTCGTGACGCCCTGCCGGGCAGCCAAGCTCAAATCTGATAACAGTGGCCGATTGTTACCGCGGCGAGGGTCGCGGAGAGGATCGCGAAAACGCGGGGGTCAAACGCGCGGAAGTGGTAACAGCTCGGCTCGTTCAGAAAGAGCGCGGATGGCTCCGGCTGGCGGGTTAGAAAGGAGCGAAGATCGCCGGTCGGACCGGAGTCCAGACCGGGGCAGTGAACTTGCGGGAGGGCGTATCGACGCTATCGAAGACCTGCTGGAAATCGTCGCCACCTTGAGCGCGTAGTGAGCGAGCTGCGCCCGCCGCAGCGTCGGAAAGTAATCGACAAAACGAAATTCAGCGCGAATGCGTCTTCGCCAGGGTCTTGCGGTGCGGACGCGCGAAGGGCACGCTACGGATATCTGATCCGGCACACGTTGACCGCCGGCGGGATTGAAAGCGAAAGAGGAAGACCGATGCCGTACTACCTGACCCGGTTCAGCTACACGCCCGCAACGTGGGCGAAGCTCGTTAAGAATCCCGAGGACCGCCGAGCGGCAGCCAAGCAGTACATCGAAGCGGTCGGCGGAAAGATGCACGGTTTCTGGTATGCCTTCGGCGATCACGACGCATACAACCTGTGGGAGGCTCCGGATAACGTCTCGATGGCAGCCACGGCGATCGCAATCAGCGCGGGCGGAGCACTGAGCTCCCTTCAGACGACTGTCTTGCTGACGGTTGAAGAGACGCTCGCAGCCATGCGAAAGGCCTCGTCGATCACATATCGGCCACCGGGAGATAAGGGATAGGAGCCCCGAGAGCACGCGGCATGCACGTCGTAGAAGCCTGATCTCTGCGAGTGCGCGCTTTGTGAACTGCCGAACCTCTACCGCGCAGCCACGCTCAAATGTGGGAACAGCGGCCGATTGTTGCCGCGTCGCTGGTCGCGGAGAGACTCGCGAACACGTAGGGGTCGAGCATGCGGAAGTGGTAACAGCTCGGCTCGTTCAGGACGAGCGCGGGTGGCTCCGGCTGGCGAGTTAGAGAGGAGCCAGGATCGCCGGACCCCACGTCTTTGTCGCCCACGTAATCATGCTCGGGACCTACGTCCCCGACTTGGTGCTGGCCGTGGTGGCTCCGGCTGCATTGGCGCATCGGTGGCCTGGGATGACTTCGAGCGCATCCGGCAGACAACCGGGCATCCGTTTGACCCCCGCGGACCAGCTCACGCTGAAGGGTTACCGCGGGTGCGCTCAGAGCGGAAGACGGGACTCTGTGGTCCCGATGTTGAAACAGCTCGGCTCGTTCGTGACGAGCGCGGGTGGCTCTGGCTGACGTGTCGACCATCCATTGGACCGGCGAACTTGGCTAACGCCAGAGCGTCACGATGACTGCAACGACGATTTCGACGATCAAGTCGTGAACACCCTGCAAGGTCCAAACTGCCCACGGCCGCCGCTCGAAGGCCACCTGCGCCGCTTTGAAGGTTGCGCCGAAGCCGAGCCACACGAGCGCACCGAGCGAGATCGCGTCAACGATCGACGCTGCGCCGAGACTTAGCGAAAGAACTGCGATAACCCAGGCGTTGACCAGGCCTACGACCACGCCGGTCGCCCCCTGAACCGGTCCAGGCCGCACCGGGCTGGCGCCGAGCATCCGACTCTGACGGTCCCCAACGCCGAGGACCCCGTAATAGACAATCCCGATTGCTACAGCGGCGATCGCGGCGACGAGGATCGCCAGATAGTTGACACCAAAATCCACCGTCATAGACACGAGCCGAGGACGACGACATAAGCGGCGAACACTGGTTCCCTCCCCAACACGCTCCGAAGAACGACCACGCTAGTCCTTCGAGTCAAGCGCGTAACTGCGCTCCAGCGCGAGTAGCGAGCACCTTCGCCAAACGATCCGCAACCCGACCTCGAGGTGCTTAGAGGATCGTTCGCTCGGCCCGAGAGGACAGGGCCCTAGATACGGGTCGTTCTTGCACGTGCCGGCGATGCTGGCCGCATTGGGAGACCTGTCTCAGGCAGTGCACGCTGGGAGACCGCGACGGAGTCGGCGAGCGACCCTGATTCAAAT
>JBGPZT010000126.1:0-7876 GCA_041493915.1 Candidatus Limnocylindria bacterium | reverse complement strand
GGTGGACGCGACGCTGATGGATCTCAACGGTGACACCTGGACGGAGGGCAACGCCGAACTCGGATTCGCGTACCGCACTTCGAAGCTGCAGAAGACGCCGATCGTCGTCGTCAGCGCCCGCTTCCGCGGAACGCCGGGCGACCGCGCGAGCGCCGTGAGGCGCATCAAGGAGATCGCGAACGAGCGGATCGCGAAGCAACCCCTCGCGCAGCCGAACACCGGCTCGATCTTCCGGAATCCGCCGGGCGACCACGCGGGAAGACTGATCGACGCCGCAGGACTGAAAGGTGTGACGCTCGGCGGAGCGATGGTGAGCATCAAGCACGCGAACTTCATCGTTAACGTCGGCGATGCGAGCGCGAACGATGTGAGGATGCTGATGGAGCGCTGCCAGCGTGAGGTGCGCGAGAAATTCGGCGTCGAGCTGATTCCCGAAGTTGAGTTGGTCGGCGAGTGGTGATGTCGTATGCGCCGCGGGTGACGCGGCGAGTGGGGTTGCGTGCGAGCGAGAGTGGAGGGGACCCCGCCGACAGGACGGCGGTGTGGCTGAGCCCACGCGGCGGGGAGGCCAACTCGCGAGCACGCGGCCCCCGAGACCGCGGCAGGACCCGCGGCGCTGTCTCAGAGATCGATCGATGACAAAGCGGATCCGGGTGGGCGTTCTGACTGGCGGCGCATCGGCCGAGCGCGACATCTCGCTCGCGGCCGGTGCGCAGATCGCCGCCAGTCTCCCCGCTGATCGTTTCGACGTGGTGCTGCTTGATCCGCTCGCCCTCATGGTGCGCAATCCCACGCTGACGCAAGCGCAGCGTGATCAAGCTCGTGCGCTGCTGGAAGGCAGCGTCACGCAACGACCGCGTGAGCTCCCGAAGGGCCTTGAGGGGCAGATCGCGAGCGCGGAGCGCGCGCTCGTGCCCGCGACGACGTCGATGTCGGGCGCCGGCGGGCCGGTCGACGTCGTCTTCATTTCCCTCTACGGCACATGGGGCGAGGACGGTCGCATCCAGGGTCTGCTCGACACGATCGGCATCCCGTACACGGGCTCGGGCGTCCTCGCGTCGGCGCTCGCGATGGACAAGGTCATGGCCAAGCGGCTCCTCGCGTCGGAAGGCCTGGATGTCCCGCGCGGCGTCGTGGTCACCTCGGCGTCCGGCGAAGACCTCACCAAGGCGCGCTCGGTCGGACTCCCCGTGTTCGTAAAGCCCGTCGCGGGCGGCTCCAGCGTCGGCGCCGCGATCGTCACGTCCGCGGAACAGCTCGCGCCGGCGATCGTCGAGGCCCTGAGGTACGACGAGCGCGCTCTCGTCGAAGAGCTGGTCGGGGGTAAGGAGCTGACCGTCGCGGTGATCGGGAACGACGATCTGACCCCGCTGCCCGTCATCGAGATCCTCACCGAGCGGCAGTTCTTCGATTACACCGCGAAGTACAGCGCCGGCGAGAGCGAGGAGATCGTGCCGGCGCGCATCCCGGACGATGTCGCGCGTCGCGCGCAGGACATCGCCGTCCGTGCGCACAGGGCGCTGGGCTGCCGCGGGATGTCCAGGACCGACGTGATGTGGTCCGGCGACCGGATGGTCACCCTCGAGGTCAACACGATCCCGGGCATGACCGCGAACAGCCTGCTTCCGAAGGCGGCGCGCGCCGCCGGCATCCAGTTCGGCGACCTGCTCGCGCGCTTCGTCGACTGGGCCCTCGAGGACGCGCGTCGGCGCGCGCGCTGAGCACTCGCTCCCGACGCTCCGGTCGCAGCACGGCGCGTCGCCGCCGTTCGGCATTCCGCATCAAGGATCCCGCGCGCGCGGTCGCGGCGGTGATCGCGATCGCCTGCGCTGCCGCGCTGCTGATCGTCGCGCTCGCGGATCTCGCGCGGGTCGAGGAGGTCGTCGTCGTGGGCGCGAAGCACGTGTCGCGCGACGCCGCGAGGTCGCAGAGCGGGCTCGACGGGGTGCCGACCTTCCTGGCGAGCGCGGCCGATGCCCGCGCGCAGCTACGGACGCTCCCTGCCGTACGCGACGCCAGGGTCGAGATCCTGCTGCCCTCCACCGCACGCATCACCCTCGTCGAGCGCGAGGCGGTGGGCCGCTGGATCGGCAGCGACAGCGTGGAGTGGTTCATCGACGCGAACGGGGTCCTGTTCCCATCGATCGATCGGACCGGCGCGCCCGACCTGCGCGTGTTCGATGAACGCGCGCCAGGCAGCGCGGGCGAGCGCATCGATCCTCCCGCTCTCGTCGAGGCCGCGCTCCGCTTGGCGGCGCTCGCACCCGGCGAGCTGCGCGGCGATGCCACCGACCTGCGCATCGTGATGACAGCGGGCGCGAGCGGCCTGGTGCTCCGCACCGGCGCGAAGTGGGAAGTGCGCTTCGGGAGCGCCGATCGCTTCGACGAGAAGCTCTCCCTCGCGAAGCGCTTCCTCAGGGACAATCCGGCGCGGCGCTTAGACTACGTCGACGTGCGCAGCCCCGATCGCATCGTCTTCAGCCCGAATTAACTTCTAGGTGTGGCTTCCGCTCCTCGGTCTGGTCGCCGGGGTGCTGCTCGGACTCGCCCTGCGCTTCAACCTGCCGATCGAGTGGGCGCGTTACACCGCAGTGGGCATCCTCGCCGCGCTCGACTCGCTCCTGGGCGCCTCCCGCGCGGAGCTCGAGGGGCACTTCGACACGCGCATCTTCCTGTCGGGCTTCTACACGAACGCGCTGCTCGCGGCCGCGCTCACATTCCTGGGAGACAGGCTGGGGATCGACCTCTATCTCGTGGCCCTGTTCGCCTTCGGCTGGCGTATCTTCCAGAACGTCGCTGTCATCAGGCGACATTTCCTTTAATCTCGGGCGGGCGGTCGCGCGGACGCGGGTGGGGAGCAGAAGGAGAGTCAAGGAAGGCGGACGTCCGTGACTGACCAGACCGTGCTCGTCGCGATCGACATCGGTACCACCAAGGTCTGCGTGCTCATCGGTGAGGTGGGCGGTCGCAGCGGTGGTGTCGACGTTATCGGCATCGGGCAGGCGCCCTCCGACGGCCTCCGGAAGGGTGTCGTCATCGACATCGACCGCACCGTCCAGTCGGTGGCCGCCGCGGTGGACGCGGCCGAGCGCCTTTCGGGTCTCAAAGTGCGGTCCGCGTTCGTCGGGATCTCCGGCATGCACGTCGCCTCCCAGAACTCGCGCGGGATGATCGCCGTGTCGGGCCGCCAGCATGACGTGACCCGCGAAGACACCCTGCGGGCGATCGAAGCGGCCCGCGCCGTCTCGATCCCCAACACGCGCGAGATCCTCCACGTCATCCCCCGCGGCTACGTCGTCGACGGGCAGGAGGGCGTGCGCGACCCGATCGGGATGAGCGCGGTCCGTCTGGAGGTCGAGGCGCACATCGTCACCGCGTCCTCCTCGAGCGTCACGAACCTCACGAAGTGCGTGCAGAAGGCTGGGGTCGAGATCGACGAGCTGGTCCTGACCCCGCTCGCCACGGCGGAGGTCGTCCTCACCGACGAGGACCGCGAGCTGGGCGTCGTCCTGTGCGACATCGGCGGCGACACCACTGACGTCGCGATCTTCCAGGATGGCTCCATCTGCCACTGCGCGACCATCCAGATGGGTGCCCGCAGCGTCACCAGCGATCTCGGGCTGCTCCTGCGGGTCACGCCCGACGTGGCTGAGACCCTGAAGGTCAAGCAGGGGACCGCCCTGCCCCTCGAGGTCGACCCGGATGAGGTCATGCAGATCACGTCCATCGGCGAAGAGGTTCCGCGGCCGATCACGCGCCGGCACATGGCCCAGATCATCGAGGCGCGGACGGCGGAGCTCTTCGACCATGTGGCCCGGGAGATCGAGGCCGCCGGGGCAACGAACCGCCTTCAGTCCGGCGTCGTGCTCACCGGGGGCGGCGCGCTTCTCACCGGCATCGCCCGGGCGGCCCGCGACCAGCTGGGAATGAGCGCGCGCGTGATGGCGCCCACGGGACTGGGTGGTCTGACCGATTCCATCGCCGCTCCGCCCTACTCCGCGTCCTCGGGACTGCTCATCTGGGGTGCCAAGAACTGGTCAGCCGACGAGGACCGTGTGGCTGCCCGCTCGCTCGATGGGGTCGGCGGGCGCCTCTCGCGACTTTTCCGTTCGCTCATGCCCTGAGCGATCTTGTGATCAGCCCCTAACGCTCGACCGGATGCTGCGTTCGGGTATAGAGTTCACGGCAACAACTTAAGAACTCCGTGCTGGGGCCGTCAGGGGAGGGGCAGCAGCAGGGAACTGGTTTGGAGTGTGCCCATGCCCCTCCGGAGCGATATCGAGAATTTCGCTCTCATAAAGGTCGTCGGTGTCGGCGGCGGTGGATCGAACGCCGTCAACCGCATGATCCGCGCGGAATTGATGGGTGTCGAGTTCATCGCGGTGAACACCGACGCTCAGGCGCTGCTCCTCTCGGATGCGCCGCACAAGATCCGCATCGGCGACAAGGTCACGAAAGGCCTCGGTGCCGGCGCCGATCCCAGTATCGGGCGCAAAGCCGCCGAGGACGACAGCGAGAAGCTCTACGAGGCGCTCAAGGAAGCCGACATGATCTTCGTCACCGCCGGTATGGGTGGCGGAACGGGGACGGGCGGCGCTCCGGTCATCGCCGAGATCGCCAAAGACATCGGCGCGCTCACGGTCGCCGTCGTCACGAAGCCGTTCGCCTTCGAGGGCGCGAAGCGGAAGCTGCTCGCGGAGCAGGGTATCGCCGATCTCGTCGACAAGGTCGACACGCTCATCACCATCCCGAACGATCGGCTGCTGCAGGTCGTCGAGAAGCGCACGAGCATGGTCGACGCGTTCCGCATCGTTGACGATGTGCTGCGCCAAGGCGTCCAGGGCATCAGCGATCTCATCACCGTGCCCGGCCTCATCAACCTCGACTTCGCCGACGTGAAGACGATCATGACCAACGCCGGCTCCGCGCTCATGGGCATCGGACACGGCAGCGGCGAAACGCGCGCAGCCGATGCCGCGCGCCAGGCGATCATGTCGCCGCTCCTCGAGCAGTCGATCGACGGCGCGCGCGGCGTGCTGTTCACCATCACCGGCGGACCGGACCTCGCGCTGTTCGAGGTGAACGAGGCGGCCGAGATCATCCACGCCGCCGCGGACCCCGAGGCGAACATCATCTTCGGCGCGGTCATCGATGACCGCATGGGCCAGGACGTGAAGATCAGCGTCATCGCGACCGGTTTTGACCAGTCGCGACCGCTCCGCCGCATCGAGCAGCCGCTGTACAAGCGGCAGGTCGAGCAGCGTCCAGCCGAGCGCCCTACTCAGGCGGCCGCGCCGGTGTCGGCCGCGACGAAGGCTCATGACGACAAGAAATTCGACCCGAACGATCTCGAGGTGCCGAGCTTCCTGCGCCGCCGCTGACGAAGGGCCCGGCCCCTCCTAGCCGCGGCTCCCAGGCCTCCGCATGGCCGGCACTAGATTTTGTGCCCCCATCCCCCATATCTTGTGTGCGTGCATTGCCCGTCCTGTGGCCATGAAGACACCCGCGTCGTCGACTCCCGCGAGGCGGAGGACGGCGACTCGATCCGCCGGCGCCGGGCCTGCGACTCCTGCGGCGAGCGGTTCACGACACGTGAGCGTTCGGAGTCCGCGCGTATCCAGGTCGTGAAGCGTGACGGGTCGCGCCAGGAATTCGACCGGCGCAAGCTCGCGAGCGCCATCGGTAAGGCAGCCTCGAAGCAGCTCGCCCCCGACGCGATCGACCGGCTCATCGACGATCTCGAGGCGACGATCCGGCAGAGCGGCACGTCCGAGGTCGGATCGCAGCGGATCGGCGAGATGGTCCTCGAACGACTCGCGGAATCCGATCCGATGAGCTACCTGCGCTTCAAGATCGTCTACGCCGGCCTTCAGGATCCCGACGCGTTGTACGACGAGCTGGAGAGTCTCCTGCGACATCGACAAGAGCTGCGCGATCGCAAATACGCAGAGCAGACGGTGCTGCCGATCGAGTCCGTTGCCACGGTCCCAAGTCGCCGCCGACGTCGCTAGGGCCGGCACCGCGGATGACGCGGGTCCTGGCGCGGATCGCCAGCGGCCGCATCGCTCTCTCGAAACTCGCCCGCTCGACTCGCTCCTGCACCGTGAACGCCATCCCGCGGGCTCAACTCTCGTTCGCGATGCGTCCGCCGTCTCCTGACCCTCACCGCGGCACCCGCTTAGCGTCGTGACCGTTCGCGCGGTCTTGTGGGATCTCGACGGCACGCTCACCGACAGCGTTCGCTTTGTCGTGGACACGGCGAATCGCGTCATCGAAGCGCATGGCGGCCAGGCGCTCGAGTTCGAGCGCGTCGGGGCCATGACCGGACTTCCGTTGGAAGACATCTTCCGCATGGCGTGGCCCGACCTCACCCTGGACGAGGCTCAGCGGTACCGCACGGAATACCGCGAGCTCTACGACCGCGAGGCCGTCCCCGCGACCAAGCTGTACGACGGCGCGCTCGAGACGCTGCGCGAGTTCCACGACGCCGGACTGCTTCAGGCGACGGTCACGGGCAAGCGTGCCGCGGATTGCGAGCGCATCCTGCGCGGGCTGGGTATCACGGGCGAGATCGACGTCTACCTCGGTGGCGACTCGGCGCCGCGACCGAAGCCCGCCCCTGATCTCGCCCAGTACGCGATGGCGCGCCTCCGGTGCGCGCCTGGGGAATGCGTCGTCGTCGGCGACGCGAACGCGGACATCGTGATGGGGAAGGCCGCGGGTGCGCGCACCATCCAGGTCCTCTGGGGCTTCGCTCGCGAACGCATCGACGGCGCCGACGGTGTGGTCGGGACGTGGGCGGATCTGCGCGAGACGGTCTTCGCGCTCGCGGGACGCGCCAACCCCATACTTCGCCGCGGTGGTGCTCTCGGATCGTGACATCCGCGCCGCGATCGTGTCGGGGCGCATCGGCATCGATCCCTTCGACCCGTCCTGCGTGCAGCCCGCCAGCGTCGATATCCGCCTCGATCGCTACTTCCGCGTGTTCCGCTCGAGCCGCCACGCGTACATCGACCTCGCCCGTCCCCTCGACGACATCACCGAGCTGGTCGAGGTCGCGGAGGAGGAGGCGTTCATCCTGCATCCCGGCGAGTTCGTGCTCGGATCGACGCGCGAGCGCATCCGCCTCTCGAACGATGTCGTGTCGCGGGTGGAGGGGAAGGCTCTTGCCCTCGACACCTTGGTGCCGACGCCACTGGGCTGGAGGCGGATAGGCGAGATCTCACCAGGTGACCTCGTCTTCGACGACGCCGGCCAGCCGACGCTGGTCGTCGCAACGTCTCCGGTGATGGTGAATCGGCCGTGCCACGAGGTCGTCTTCTCGGACGGCACGAAGGTCGTGACCGATGCCGATCACCAATGGCGCACGACGGATAAGCGCGGGCGATGGGGACGGACCCGGAGGACATCGGTTGTAACCACCGGCGAGATCGCGCGGACGCTTCGCTTCGGAAGGGAGCGCAATCATCAAGTGCCGCTGGCGGGTGCCCTCTGGTATCCGCCTCGTGACCTTCCGATCGACCCCTACGTGCTCGGGGTTTGGCTAGGCGATGGAACGAGCACGAAGTCTGAGGTCACGTCCGCTGACGAGCCGATTCTTCATGAATTGGCGCTCGCTGGCTACCGCGTGGCTGCGCAGCGGACGCGGCCACTCTTAAATCGGATCGGTGGTATGGGACACTTGCGAAGTGCTGCGACGGGCCGATATGAGGGCAACGACTCACTTTCGAGCACGCTCAGGCGGCTTTCGTTGCTTGGCAACAAGCACATTCCAGACGAATACCTGCGGTCGTCGGTGGAACAACGCGAGGCGTTGCTGCAAGGTCTCATGGATACCGACGGATGTGTCGACCGATATGGTCGTTGCGATCTCACC
>JBGPZT010000034.1:0-18349 GCA_041493915.1 Candidatus Limnocylindria bacterium | reverse complement strand
CGTCCGCCGCGAGGCGAGGACCAGCGCCACAGTGACGATCCGCGCAAGCGGGTGAAACGAGGCAAGCTCTTCCCGGAGCAAGGCGATGTATGGGGGCGATGGCGTGGCCCGCGCCGTCCCCGGGTGCGCCGCTAGAGGCGGAGGGTGACCTCCGTCCCAGAGAGATGACCGTTCACGACGGGATCCGGCTTACAGGCCTGCTCGGGTCTTTGCTCCGGGCTGACCAGCCGCCGCGGCGGTACATGGCCTGCTCGGGTCTTCATCCAGAATCGCTCCGGGGCCGTATTACAGCCGTACACGAGGAGGTGTCTATGCGTCTTCTTGCTGGGCTGACTGCTGGGGTGCTCGTTTTGAGCGCCTGCGGGAGCGCAGCCACTGCTCCGTCGCCATCCCCGACCGTCGCGACGGTCGCGCCCACGCCGACCCCGACCCCGGCTCCGACGCCGGAGACCAAATTCACATTCCTCGCCGACCTCAAGACGACCAATGAGGTCCCGGCGATCGCCAACGCCGAAGCCCCGTGCACGGGCAAGGGCACGTTCACGCTCGACACGACCAAGGACGCCACCGGCAAGATCACCGCGGCGACCGCCGGATTCAATCTGACGGTCAGCGCGTGCCCAGCCAACACGCCGCTCACCCTGTTCCACATCCACCAGGCTGCTGCCGGTGCGAACGGTGGCGTAAAGGTCGGCGGCAAGACCGACGCCGCGAACCCGATCGTCCTCGCGACCGGCGCGACCGCCGCGGCCATCGTCGTGACCGGCGTCACCGTCGATCCGCAGGTGGCGACCGACATCATCGCCAGCCCTGCCGGCTTCTACTTCAACGTCCACTCGCAGCTCAACCCGGGTGGCGTGTTCCGAGGCCAGCTCACGAAGGGTTAGACCCGTCCGTCCTCCGCTGGAACGCCCCTCGGCCCTCGGCCGAGGGGCGTTCGCGTGTCAGGCACTCCACGACGTCCATGGCACGGACCTTGCGAGCTACCTGAGCCCACTAAGGAGGTGCAGGCAAATGTTGTGGACAATCGCCGTGGTCCTTCTCGTCCTCTGGCTGCTCGGCGTCGTGACACTGCCGGCGGTCTCCCTCGTCCACGCCCTACTCGTGATCGCGCTCGTCGTGATCATCTTCCAGCTGCTCAGCGGCCGACGAGTAGCGGTCTAGCGATGCACTGAAATGGGCGAGGGGAAACCCTCGCCCGTTCTCTTTGTCCGGCGTCTTCCCCGTTGACGACGGCCGCGCTCGCTTGCTATCGTCCCCATTCGCACGCTCTGGCGTGACTCGCTGAAAGGAAGTGGCGCAGTGCTTATCACCGCAAATGCCCGCTCTGGTGCCGCCCGGGCGATGCCCCGGCGGAGCCTGCCCACTATCCGAATGGTCTAGGGACCCGACTCTCTCTTCGTGACCTTCGGACCGTGGGCAAGGACCCACGGTCTTTTGGTTTCCATTAACGAACGGGAGAACGAAGTGGTCACGCAGACAGCGACCAGACCAGAAGTCATACGAACGCCCGGCCGCGACGCGCTCGTGGCCGAGGCGGTCACCAAGACGTTCAAGTCCTCCCGCGAGGGCGTCCGCCGGGCCGTCGACAATGTCTCGCTGCGCGTCGTGCGCGGTGAGATCTACGGCCTGCTCGGCGCCAACGGCTCGGGCAAATCGACCCTCATCCGGATGTTCTCGACGCTTCTCACGCCCGACGCGGGCGAGGTGCGCGTGTTCGGTCTCGATATCCGCCGGGATGAGGAGGCGGTGAAGCGGCTCATCAACCGCGTTTCCGTCGAAGCCTCGTTCTTCAAGAAGCTCTCGGCGATGGAGAACCTCGTCTATGCCGGGCGTCTGTACGGCGTCGGGCCGGACGAATCGCGAGCGAAGGCGCTCGCGATCCTGCGCCGTCTGGGCGTCGACCTGGGTCGGGTCAACGAGCCACTCGAGAAGCTCTCGCGAGGGATGCAGCAGAAGGTCGCGATCGCGCGCGCCTTCCTGACCGCGCCCACGCTGCTGCTCCTCGACGAGCCGACGACCGGCCTCGACATCCGCAGCAAGCGCGAGGTGCAGACGTTCGTGCGAGACCTCCGCGACGAGCACGACGCCACCATCGTGCTGACGACGCACGACCTCGACGAGGCCGAGCGTCTCTCCGACCGCATCGGGATCCTGCACGACGGGCGTCTCGTGGCCGAAGGCACAGCCGACGAGCTTCGGGCGCGCCATGGCGCCACGGCGCTCGAGGACGTCTTCATGTCGGTGACCGGCCGGCGGCTGGACGAGGCCGATGCGGCGGCCGAGGACAGGACGAAGTGATGACCGCGGTGGGCGGCCAGCTGGGACTCGCCTACGCATTCGTCGAGCGCGAGATCGCGCTCTCGAAGCGGTACTGGGCGTGGGAGCTGGTGTGGCTCGTCTACGGCATCGTGACGTCGCTCTCGGTCGCGTACATCGGCCTCGCCCTGCCCGTCATCAGCGGTACCGAGGTGGATCCCGCGATCGTGTCGCGGACCGTGCTGTACCTCCTCGTCGGGACCATCGCGTGGCGGTTCCTCGGGATCATCTTCGAGAACATCGGCGAGGTGATCGCCTGGGAGCGCTGGGAGGGGACGATCGAGTACACGTTCATGTCGCCCGTCCCGCGCTTCACGCACCTGATCGGCATGTGCGGCGCGACATTGGTGCGCGCGACCGCGTTCAGCATCGCGATCCTCGGCGCGGTCACGCTCTTCGTGCCCGTCGACCTTTCACACGCGAACGTGCTCTCCGCGGTCGTGCTCCTCGCGGTGGGGGCGATGGCCTTCATCGGGCTCGGCATCGCTTCGGCGTCGTTCCCGCTGCTCTGGACCGAAAAAGGTCTTCAGATGGCGTACATCGTCCAGGCCGTCGTGCTCCTCGTCTCGGGCGTCTACTACCCGGTCGAAGTGCTGCCGAGCTGGATGCAGCTGCTCTCCACGATCTCGCCCGCGACGTATGTCATCCGCGGCATGCGCGCAGCGCTCCTCGACGGCGCGGATCTCGCGGCGCTCTGGCCCGAGGTGTGGCCCGCGCTCGTTGTCGGCGTGCTCTCGGTGCCGCTCGGCCTGCGTCTCTTCGTCGAGGTCGAGCGGTACGCCAAGAGGACCGGTCGCTTGAAGCGGAGCGGGTGATGAGAGAGCTGACGTTCCGCGACGCGACGCTCGACGATGCGGCCTTCCACGCGGATGTGTACACAAGGGTTCGTCCGACGCGACCGACGGATCCGGTCGTCGAGCGTTATTGGTGGGAGCAGCCGGACGATACGTACGTCTCGCGTCGCTGGGTGGTGCAGCGCGACGGCCGCGACATCGGCGTCGCGACGTTCGATCATCCGGCCTGGGGAAAGCTGCAGGTGCCGCACGGCGACATCGGCGGTGAGCTTCTGCCGCCGCAACGCGATCGGACGACGCTCGACGCCGTGCTGGCGGAGATGGAGCGCCGCCTTGCCGCCGACGGCGCGAAGCGCATCGCGGTGCGCGCGAACGAGGACGACGAGCTGCGCATCGCGACGGTCCTGGGGCGCGGCTTCCATGAGGACCGCCGCCACCGTCGTTGGTTGTTAGACCTGGGCGAGAACGGCGAGCGCATCGCGACCATGACCCACCGGAGCCGCGACCGCATGCGCGCGGAAGGCATCCACATCCTCACGCTCGATCAAGACTCGGATCCCGAGAAGTATCGGAAGGTCTGGCGCACGAACGAAGAGGCCGTCCAGGACGTCCCGACGACGCTGCCCAATGTCGAGGAGTCATTCGAGGACACGATGCGCTGGTTCCGCGCGCCCGACATGCACGAAGATCGGTTCTGGGTCGCGCGCGAAGGCGATGACATCGTCGGCGTGTCGGTGCTCGCGTATCCGCCCGTCCGCGGGGTCGTCGGTACCGCGTGGACGGCGACGGCGCGGCGTGTGCGCGGCCGCGGCATCGCGCGCGCGCTGAAATGCGAAACCTTGCTGCAGGCGATCGCGCTCGGCGTCGACCACGTCCAGACCGGCAACGACGGCGCGAACGACCCGATCCTCCACATCAATGCGTCGATGGGCTACCGCCTATGGGTCGGCGCGATCAACTTCTTGAAGGACGTGCCCGCGGCCGGCTAGCGTTCCCAACCGCGTGGCACGGCGAGTGCGGCACCCAGTTGCGAGGTGAGCTGATGAATGTGATCAATGCCGACGCGGCACTCGCTGTCATACGGGTAGTCACTGGGCTCGTGCTCGCAGGGCACGGCGCACAAAAGGCCCTCGGCGCGTTCGGCGGACCCGGCCTGACGAAGTGGACCGGCGCCACAAAGGGCATGAGCTTTCGCCCACCTCGACTCTGGGCGAATGCGGCGGCGTGGGGCGAGCTTCTCGGCGGACTTGCGCTGGCGGTCGGCTTCCTCACACCCTTCGCCGCCGCGGTGCTCGCGGTCGACATGCTTGTCGCGATCTGGAAGGTGCATTGGAGCAAGGGACTCTGGGTCACGAAGGGGGGCTATGAGTACGCGCTGGTCATGTTCTGCGTCTTCGCGCTGATCGGGATGGTCGGCGTCACGGCCTACTCGGTGGACGAACTGCTCAGCCTTACGTTCAATGCGCCGCTGCTCTTCATCGCCGCGTTCGTCGTCGGACTCATTGCGGCGGTCGCCAGCGGAATACCGGGCGGCGCGCAGCGACACGCGGAGCGTCCGGCCTGACCGCGCATTAATCTCGACCAATGCGTCTGCCGCCACCCCCTTTGACCCCGCGCGAAGAGGCAGCGGATGTGTGGCACGGCGAGCGCGTGGTCGACCCGTACCGCTGGCTCGAGAACACTGACAGCGAGCGCACGCGGGAATGGACGGATGCGCAGAACGCACGAACGCGCACGGCCCTCGACGCCCTTCCTCAGCGGCGGCACTTCGCGCAGCGACTGCGCGAGCTCCTGGCCGTCGGGCTGTTGGATACACCCCGCCCGGTCAGCGGCCGCATCTTCCACACGCGGCGCGTCGGCTCTCAGCGCCAGGCGATCCTGTACGTCCGCGACGCGGTCGACGGAAAGGATCGCCCGCTCGTCGATCCGAATGTGCTGGACGCAGCCGGTCTTGTGACCATCGACTGGTACTACCCATCGCACGATGCGCGCTACGTCGCCTACGGGCTATCGCGCGGCGGCGACGAGATGTCGACGCTGCACGTGATCGAGGTCGCCACGGGTCGCGAGCTCTCTGAAGGGATCCCGCATACGCAGCGGTCGACCGTGGCCTGGGCGGGCGACGGCTTCTATTACGCGGCGAATCCCGCGCCCGGGTCCGTCGCGCCCGGTGACGAGCACTACCACCGGCGCGTTCGCTTCCACCGCCTGGGCGACGATCCCGCGCGCGATGAGACGGTGTTCGGTGAGGGCCGGCCGAAGGAGGACATCGTCTGGGCGCGCACATCGCCCGACGGCCGGTGGGTCCTCTTCCACGCCTTCAAGGGCTGGACGAGCAGCGACCTGTATCTGCTCGATCGACGCGGGCCGGAACGTGGCCTGCGTGTCGTGACGGAGGGGGAACAGGGCATCAGCGAGGGCTTCCCGCGCGACGACGCGATCTGGCTCCGCACGAATCTCGATGCGCCGAACTATCGAGTGGTGCGCGCTGATCTCGACGCGCCTCAGCGCTCGCGTTGGCGGACGGTCGTGCCCGAGAGCAAGCACGCGCTCGAAGCATTCCACGTGACTCAGGATCACGTCGCCGTCGTCACGCTCGAGCGCGCCACGTCGCGCGTGTCGCTCTGGGCCAAGGACGGCCGCCACGATCGCGCGGTCAAGCTGCCAGGTCTTGGGACGGTCGAGTTCGTGAGTGGCGATCACGCCGGCGATCTTATCGGCTTCACCTTTCAGTCCTTCACCGCGCCCGCGATCGCGTTCGCGGCGGACGCGCGGACTGGCGTCGTGCGCGAGCTCGTCCGTCTCCCAGCACCGGCCGGGCTCGATCCCGCAACGATCGTCGTGGAGCAGACGACCTACGCGTCGAAGGACGGCACCGACGTGTCGATGTTCCTGGTGCATCGTCGGGACGTGAGTCCGAACGGCGCGGTGCCGACGGTGCTGAACGGCTATGGCGGATTCAACATCTCACGGACGCCTCAGTACATCGCCGGCGCCGCGGCGTGGGTCGAGGCCGGCGGCCTCTTCGCGCTGCCGAACCTGCGCGGCGGGAGCGAGTACGGCGAGCGCTGGCACCAGGGCGGCATGCTGGAACGCAAGCAGAACGTCTTCGATGACTTCCACGCCGCTGCGGAAGCGCTCATCGCGCGTGGCTGGACCAAACCCGAGCGCCTCGGCGTCACCGGCGGATCGAACGGCGGGCTGCTAACGGGGGCCGCGCTCACGCAGCGGCCGGACCTCTTCGGTGCCGTGTACTGCGCAGTGCCTCTGCTCGACATGCTCCGGTATCAGAACTTCCTCATCGCGCGGTTCTGGATCGCCGAATACGGCAGTGCGGAAGACCCCGAGCAGTACCGATGGTTGCACGCGTATTCGCCCTACCACCACATCCGGGGCGGCGTCCGCTATCCCGCGGTGCTGTTCACGACCGCGGAGGGCGACAGCCGCGTCGATCCGATGCACGCGCGCAAGATGGCCGCGCTGCTGCAGGCGCAGTCCGCTGAGGATCCCGATGCGACGGTGCTCCTACGGGTCGACCGCGATGCCGGGCACGGTATCGGAAAGCCGCTCGACAAACAGGTCGACGATCTCGCGGACCAGTATTCGTTCCTCGCCTGGCGACTAGGCCTGGAGCCTGCGGGCTCGGCTATGCTCGATCGAGGATGAACATCCTCCGGCGCCTTCGCGAGCAGGCGAAGGAATATGACTGCAGCGTCTGTGGAGCCAACCACGCGCGCTCCGAGATCCGCCTTCTCGGCAGGCTGGAGGCGGCGTGGATCGTCCGCGTCACGTGTTCGCGCTGCGACACAGCCTTCAAGCTCCTTGTCTACGTCGACCGTGAACGCGCCATGCTCGCGCCGACGAACGAGCGGCCGTTGGGCGCCCGGAAGCCTCCCGTGTCGCTCGACGAGGTCATCGACGCACACGAGTTCCTCGAGCAGTTCGACGGCGACGTGCGCACGCTGTTCGCCGGAAAAGGAAAGGTCGTCGGCTCGACCGAGACCTAGGAATTGGCGAAGAACGCGGTCGTCACCGGATGGGGGTTCTACGTGCCCTCGCGCGTGATGACCAACGCAGATCTCGAGCGGATCGTCGACACCTCGGACGAGTGGATCGCGTCGCGCACGGGCATCCGAGAGCGGCGCATCGCATCGGAGGGTGAGACCACCTCCTCGATGTCCACCCGCGCGGCGCGTGTGGCGCTCGACCGCGCGCGGCTCCGGCCCCAGGACGTGCAGATGATCATCGTCGGGACGTGCTCGCCGGACTACGTGTTCCCGGCCACCGCGTGCTTCGTCCAGAACGAGCTCGGCGCGACCAAGGCCGGCGCGTTCGACATCGAGGCGGCGTGCACGAGCTTCGTCTCCGCGCTCGCGGTGGCCCGCGGCATGATCGTCTCGGGCGCGATCCAGAACGCGCTCGTCATCGGCGCGGAGACGCTGTCACGATTCCTGAACTGGAAGGACCGCAGCACCTGCGTACTGTTCGGCGACGGCGCGGGCGCGGTCGTCCTCGAAGCGTCGAACGCGTCGCTCGGGATCGAGTCGGTGGTCCTGCACAGCGACGGGTCGCAGGCCGACAAGCTGATGATCCCCGCCGGCGGCTCGCGCATCCCGGCCACGCAGGAGACGCTCGACCGGGGTCAGCACCTGATCACGATGCAGGGCGGAGACGTCTTCAAGCTCGCGGTGAAGTCGATGGCCGATGCGGCGGAAGAGGCGCTGGCCGAGGCCGGACTCGGCCTGGATGACATCGCGCTGATGATCCCGCACCAGGCGAACCTCCGGATCATCGAGGCGGTGGCGAAGCGCCTTCATTTCCCGATGGACCGTGTGTTCGTGAACATCCAGCGCTACGGCAACACGTCCGCGGCCTCGGTGCCGATCGCGATCTGCGAGGCCGAGGCCACGGGACGGATGCGTCGTGGCGACAAGGTCCTCCTCGTCGCTTTCGGCGGTGGCTTCACCTGGGGCGCGTCGGTGCTCGAGTGGTTCGGGGCGCACGACGGGGTGAGACCGCCGGGGCCGCTCGAGCGCGCACGCGAAGCGCTCGAAGACGTCGTCGAGCGAGTGCGGCCGGCGTAGCACGCGGCTTGAGTGGAGCCAGCGGGCGCATCGCTCTCTCGAAACGGGCCCGCTCGGTTCACTCTCTGATCGGCTGCTTCTTCCCGCGGTCTCGACTCTCGTTCGCGATGCGCCGCTGTCTCCTTCAATGCGGCTCGTGCGCGCAGAGCGTTCTCGCTGCGCGTCCTGCGTTCCCTGCATCTGACCGCGGTCTCCGTGTGCGACGACACTTCTTCTCGGTGCCATCTTCCGCGTCGTCTCGCTGCGCGCTCCTGCGGTCTCAGCGGTGTCGCGGATCGGATTCGCCTATTGACAGAGTGGGCAAGTGGTGGACAATGCCCATCGCGTGGTGAGTAGTGGGGAAGGGTGGGGCATCCTCCCCCAGGACGTGAAGGGTAATTGGAAGGTTTCTTCGCGGGTGAGTTCGCCCACGTTCTCGACGACAAGGGCCGGCTCGCCATCCCGGCGAAGTTCCGCGGCCGCTTCAAAGAAGGAGCGGTCGTGACGCGTTGGGTAAGCGGAGGGGAGTGCCTGGCGGTGTTCCCCGAGTCCGAATGGGTCGCCCTCAACACCGACATCACCAAACGCCCGCGCACCGATCCGAAGGCGACGCGCTTCCGGCACTTCATCCTTGCAGGAGCGCATGAAGCCGACCCGGACGCGCAAGGGCGTCTCACCATCCCGGCGCACCTCCGCGAGTACGCGGGGCTCAAGAACGACGCCATCGTCATCGGCAACTCCGACCACCTCGAGATCTGGGAGCCGGGACGCTGGCGAAGCAACCTTGCGCGCGTCCAAAGCGAGATCGCAAGCGATCTCGCGGACCTCGGGATCTAGCGGTGGAACTCGGTCTAGCGGTGGTTCCGATGGGAGGCTTCATGAGCCGGTTCTCCTGGCCGAAGTACTCGCCCAGCTTGATCCCCGCGAAGGTGGCCGCTTTCTCGACGGCACGGTCGGCGCGGGTGGACACGCAGAGGCCATCCTCGAACGCATCGGTCCGAGAGGGCACCTCATCGGCCTCGACGTCGATCCCGCGGCACTCGTCGAAGCCCGTCGTGTTCTCGCACGCTTCGGTGAGCGCGCGGTCCTCGTTCGATCAAACTTCGCGCTTCTCGACGTCGTGGCGACCCGCCACGGCCTCGCGCCGCTCGACGGCGTCCTCCTCGACCTCGGTCTCTCCTCGCTCCAGCTCGCGGACGAGCGGCGAGGCTTCAGCTTTCGCGCCGAAGGCCCGCTGGACATGCGCGCCGACCCGGACCTCAGCGTCACGGCGGCAGACATCGTGAACAGCTGGGACGAGCGCGAGCTGCGCCGCACGTTCGGCGAGCTCGGCGAGGAGACCGAGGCGGGTCGCGTCGCCGCCGCCATCGTGCGGCGCCGCATGCGGGAGCCGTTCCTCGCGGCCGACGATCTCGGTCGCTTCGTCGCGGGCGTGAAGACGCGGCGTCGGCGGGGCATCGATCCGGCGACCCGCGTGTTCCAAGCGCTCCGCATCGCCGTCAACCATGAGCTCGAGAATCTTCAGCAGGGCCTCGAGGCCGCCGTGCGCGCGCTGCGCCCCGGCGGGCGTCTCGCGGTCATCAGCTTCCACTCGCTCGAGGACCGGATCACCAAGCAGTTCTTCGTCCGGGAATCGCGCGACTGCATCTGTCCTCCCCACCTCCCCACCTGCGTCTGCGGGCATCGCGCGGGTTTGCGTGTCGTTACCCGGCGTCCGCTTCGTGCGGATTCGGCGGAGGTCGCACGCAACCCGCGCGCCCGCAGCGCAGCTCTTCGCATCGCGGAGAAGATCTCCTGACCCTGGCGCAGGCCGTCAGGGCGGCGCCGGTGCGCCGCCCCTTTCCGGCACGGCCGCGCCACGGGCACGCGGTCCCGCATCGCCGCCATCGGGCCGGCACGACGTGGGAAGTGCGCACGTTCGTCGTCGTGTCGGCGGCGATCTGCGGGGTGTTCCTCTTGGTCGTCCTCTACCTCTCCCAAGCGACGGCAGTCGCGACGGGCGGCTACGAGACGCAGCGCCTCAAGGGAGTGCGCGACGAGCTGCGTCGTCAGAACGCCCTCCTCGAAGTGGAGAGCGCGCGACTCGATTCCCCCGCGCGGATCGAGGCCGAAGCGAGCCGCCTCGGTCTGGTGCGTGCCGCAGCCGTCCGGGTAGTCCAAGCGGAGCCGATCGCAGCCAGGCGCTGACGTCGCGCGAGGCGCTGCTGGGGAGCGAGCGCCTCATCACGGAGGAAGAGTGACGGAAGGGATCTCGCCGAGCCGTCTGCGCGTCCTGTTCGCGCTCTTCGCCGTCGCGACGCTGCTGCTGTCACTGCGTGTCGGGTACTGGCAGACGATCGGACGGAGCGCCCTGCTGGAGGGCGCGACCGACCAGCTGCGCAGCGAGCTCGTCGTCGAGGCACAGCGCGGTGTGATCCGTGACCGGACCGGCGCGATCCTCGCGACGACAGTCGACCTGCGCTCGCTCTACGCGATCCCGAAGCGGATCCCCGATCGGGGGGAGGCAGCCGCGAAGCTCGCGCCGATCCTTGCGACTCCGGCGCAGACGATCCGCGCCGCGCTCGACTCCGGCGCTGAGTGGCTTTACCTCAAGCGGCGCCTGCCCGAGCCGGTCGCGCGCGCGGTCGAGGCACTCGCGATCCCCGGCCTCGGCTTTGAGGCAGAGCCGAAGCGCCTGTACCCGAACGACGCGCTAGGAGCGCATGTTCTCGGCTTCGTGAACGACGATGGCGTCGGCCAGTACGGTGTCGAGGGCGCGTACGACAAGGTCCTGCGCGGCGTTCCCGGGCGCCTCGTCGTCGAGCGCGATCCGAAGGACCGCGAGCTCGCCGTGGGACTGCGGACGGCGGTACCTCCGAAGAACGGTGCCGACCTGGTGCTCACGATCGACCTCGTCGTGCAGACCGCGGCCGAGCAGGCGCTCCGTCGCGCGATCGAGCGCGAGAAGGCGCCGAGCGGATCGATCATCGTTCTGGATCCACGCGACGGCGCGATCCTCGCCCTCGCGTCGTGGCCGACCTTCGATCCAGCGCGCGTTGCCGGCGCCGATCCCGAAGCGCTGCGCGACCGCGCGGTCTCGTGGACGTTCGAGCCGGGCTCGACGATGAAGGCGGTCACGATCGCGGCCGGCATCGACAGGCACGTCGTCACGCCCAACACGACGTACGACGACAAGGGCTATGCGGTCATCGGTGGACGCCGGCTCAACAACGCGCAGGGCAAGGTCTACGGGACGACGACCGTCACGCAGATCCTCGAGCGCTCCGCGAACGCGGGCGCGGTATTCGTCGCATCGAAGCTCGGCCAGGACCCGCTGTATCAGTACCTCCGCGCTTTCGGCTTCGGCGATGCGACCGGCATCGATCTCGCGGCCGAGGCGGCGGGTGCCGTGCGTCCGCTCGCGGAGTGGTACCCCGTCGACGTCGGCACCATCGCGTTCGGGCAAGGCATCGCGGTGACGCCGCTGCAGCTCGCGATGGCATACGCGGCGATCGCGAACGGCGGCACCCTGTACCGACCCTATGTCGTGGCGGCGACGCGCGATGCGGACGGGGAGCACCCCACCGCGCCCGTCGCCGTCCGTAGCCCGATCTCGCCGGACACCGCCGACACGCTGCGCGCGATGCTCGTGTCCTCGGTCGATCGGGGCATCTCACACGGCGCGAGCTTGGCTGGCTACAGCGTTGCGGGCAAGACAGGCACCGCTCAGATCCCGAGTGACGACGGTCGCTATGCCGACGATGCGTACATCTCGTCGTTCGCGGGATTCGCACCGGCGAACGATCCGCGCTTCGTCGCGGTCATCGTCCTCGAGCGGCCGCAGACGAAGCTGCTCGGAACTGTCACCGCGATGGACGCGTTCCACGCTCTCGCGCTCGACGTGTTGCGGAACGCGCGCGTGCAACCGGACCGGCCCTGATCGCTCGCTACCATTCGCTGGTGTTCACGCTTGAACAACTGCTCGCCGCGACGGGTGGCCGCGTGATCCAAGGAACGCCACGAGCAGACGAGCGGTTCGTCGGCGGCGCCTTCGATTCGCGGATCGTCCAGCCCGGCGAGGTCTTCTTCGCCCTCCGCGACCAGCGTGACGGCCACGACTTCGTGGCCGACGCGTTCGCGCGCGGCGCTCGCGCGGCGGTCGTCGAACACGCGGTCGCCGCGCCCGAGGACGCGCTGGTCGTCGAGGTCTCGCAGTCGCTCCACGCGCTGCGCCGTCTGGCGGAGGCCATGCGTGACGCGTATCCGATCCCCGCGGTCGGCATCACCGGGAACGTCGGCAAGACGACGACGAAGGAAGCCACCGCCGCGGCGCTCGGCGCGCGCTATCGCGTCCTGCGCACCGCGGCGTCGTTCAACAACGAGATCGGCGTGCCGCTCACATTCCTGCGTCTCGAGCCCACGCACGAAGTCGCCGTGATCGAGCTCGGCTTCTACGTGCCGGGTGAGATCGCCGACCTGTGCCGGCTCGTGCGACCGCGCATCGGGATCATCACCGAGATCCCAAGGGTCCCCGTGCATTTCGCGCGTACGCCGAACGTCGACGCGATCGCCTCGGGCAAGGCCGAGCTCATCGAGTCGCTGCCTGACGACGGCGTCGCGCTGCTCAACGCCGACAGTCCGCGCGTCCGTGCGCTCGCGCCACGCACACGAGCGCGCGTGGTCCTCTTCGGCGAGAGCGAGGACGCGCAGCTCCGAGCCACCGAAATCCGTGCCGAGGGCGTCACCGGGCTGCGGTTCACCGCGCTATACGAGGGCGAGGGCGTCCCGGTCGCCGTTCCGATCCCCGGCCGGCAGCTGGTTCCCGCTGCGCTCGCGGCGCTCGGAGCGGCGCATGCGCTCGGCGTTCCGCTCGCCGAGGCAGCCGTCGCACTTGGGACGCTCGAGCAGCCGGCGCACCGAATGGAGGTGCGCCGCGGCGCCGGCATCACGGTCATCGACGACAGCTACAACGCGAGCCCCGCGGCAGCGGAAGCCGCGCTCGCCGTGCTCCGCGGCGTGAAGGGCCGGCGGATCGCGGTGCTCGGCGACATGCTCGAGCTCGGGTCGTTCTCGGCGGACGCGCACGAGGCGCTGGGCCGGGACGCCGCGCGTAGCACCGACGTCCTCATCGGGATCGGCGAGCTCGCGCGCACCGCCGTCGACGCCGCGCGCGCCGCCGGCTTGGCCGCGGCGTACTGGGCGAGCGAGCCGGGCGAGGCGCTCGTCGTGCTGCGGCGCCTGCAACAGCAAGGCGACACCATCCTCGTGAAGGGCTCGCACTCGCTCGCGCTCGACCGGCTGGCGGACACGCTCGTGCGACCGGTCGCGGTCTAGTGGAGATCCTCGCCCTCGGCGTGCTGCTCTCGGCGTTCCTGCTCGGTCTCGTGCTCGGCGCGCCGTACATCCGTGCCCTCCGGCGGTTCCGGATCGGGCAGAACATCCGGCCCGAGGGTCCGAAGACGCACTACGTGAAGCAGGGCATCCCGACGATGGGCGGCGCGCTGTTCATCGGCGTCACGTTCGCGCTGTGGCTCTTCGTGCTGGCGCTGCTGCCCGCCGATCAGCGCGACCTCTTCATCCCGCAGACCATCGTGCCGATCGGCACGCTGCTCGCCGTCGGCTTGCTCGGCGCCATCGACGACCTCGTCAACGTGCGCTATGGCTTCGGTATCCGCGGGCGCCACAAGCTTGTGTGGCAGGTCATCGTTGGCCTCGTCGCCGCGATCTACATCCAGCGCCACTTCGGCATCACCGGCATCTACGTGCCGCTGGTCGGTGAGCTCGAGATCGGCGGTACGCTGTTCGTGGCGCTCGCGCTCTTCACGATCGTCGCGATGTCGAACGGCGTGAACCTCACCGACGGGATGGACGGTCTCGCGGGCGGCACTGCCGTGTTCGCGTTCCTGTCCGTCCTGTTCATCGCCGCAGCGCGCTCGTTCCCGTGGCTCGAGGTGCTCTGTGCGGCGATGGTCGGCGCCCTCCTCGCGTTCCTGTGGTTCAACGTGCACCCGGCCGAAGTGATCATGGGCGATACCGGCGCGCTCGCGCTCGGCGCGACGCTTGCGACCATCGCGCTCACGACCGGCTTCGCGCTCCTCCTGCCCGTGCTCGGCGTGATCTTCGTCGCCGAGACCGTCTCGGTCGTGATCCAAGTCGGGAGCTTCAAGCTCCGCGGCAAGCGCATCTTCCGCATGTCGCCGCTCCACAATCATTTCGAGCTCATCGGTTGGGCCGAAGAGAAAGTCACCATCCGGTTCTGGCTCATCGGTGCGCTGGCGGGGATCGTCGCGGCGGTCCTCGCGTACGCGACGCCAAAGTGAGCCGCGTCGCTCGTGGTGCTCGCGCAGCCAATCAGACCTGGCGGGGAACCTGGGTCGAGCGCGACGGGATGCTCTGGTCGCCGCTCCTCGGCTCGCTGGGTGTCGTCGCTGGTTTCACGACGCGTGCGCAGGGCAGCATGGCCGGGTCGCGCCATCCGCTGGAGGAGCAGGAGCGCAATCGTGCGGCGCTGGCGCGGAGGCTCGGCTTCGACGGCGTTGCGCGCGTCAAGCAGGTGCACGGGAAGGACGTCGTGCGTCTCGATGTTCTCCCTGAGCCGTGGCCGACCGCGGATGCGCTGTGGACCGACGGCCAGGGCGTGTTGCTCGCCGTCGCGGCCGCCGACTGCGTGCCGGTGCTCGTCGCCGATCCGGACGGACCGATCGGTGCCGCCCACGCCGGCTGGCAGGGCACGACGCTCCGCGTCGCCGAGGCGCTGGTGGAGGCCATGGTCGCTGGGGGCGCGGCGCGCGAGCGTCTCGTCGCGTCGCTGGGGCCGGCGATCGGGCCATGCTGCTACGTGATCGACATGGAACGCGCGACGATCGTCAACGAGCGGATCGGCGAAGGCTGTCTGCGCAAGGTCGACGATCGGATCGTGATGGATCTCTGGGCGGCGAACACCGCGCAACTGCGCTCGGTCGGGGTAACGCGCATCGAGATGTCCGGCGTGTGCACGCTCTCCGGCGGGGCGGACCTGTGGTCGTACCGCGGCCGCGATCCGGACGGCACGTACGGCACGCAGCTCGGGTTCATCGGGAGACGCGAATGAGCCTCCTCTTCGACGCGGAGATCGACCGCGAGGATTTCCGCGGACGGCGTGTGACGATCGTCGGCCTCGGGAAAGGCCGGACGACCGCCGGCCTCGCGAAGTTCCTCGTCGCCTGCGGCGCGAGGGTGACCATCACCGACGCGAAGCCGCGCGAGGAGCTGAGCGAAGGACTGGCTCGCCTCGGCGACACCCCCGCCGAGCTCAACCTGGGTCCGTCGAGCGACGACGCCGCTCTGGCGGATCCGGACTTCGTCTTCGTCATACCCGGGGTACGTCCCCGGTCCGCGACGATCCTCCGCGCGCTGCAGCGCGGGATCCCGGTGCTCACCGAGATCGGACTCTTCTTCCGCCTCTGTCCGGCGCAGATCGTCGGCATCACCGGGACGAAGGGGAAGACAACAACGACGACGCTGATCCAACGGATCCTTTCGCATGGGCCACGACGGGTCATCGTCGGCGGGAACATCGGGCTCTCCATCATCCAGGAGCTCGATACGTTGAAGAAAGACGACATCATCGTCCTCGAGCTCTCGAGCTTTCAGCTCGAGACGCTTGGGCGCAGCCCCCACGTCGCGGTCGTGACGAACATCAGCGAGGACCATCTCGACCATCACGGCACGCGCGAGAACTACATCAGCGCGAAGCGCAACATCGTCGCGTGGCAGGGGTCGCGTGACATCGCGGTCCTGAACCTCGACGACGCCACCGTCCTCGCGATGCACACCGGCGCCGCATCGGAGGTGCGCGGCTTCTCACTGACCCAGCACCCGCGCCGCGGCGCCTTCCTCGACGACCAGGGTCGGCTGGTGCTCACCGACGGCGAGCATCGGACGCCGATCTGCGCGGCGAACGAGCTGCGCATCCCGGGCAAGCACAACGTCGCGAACGCGCTCGCGGCCGCGATCGTCGGCGGTGTCTTCGACATCGCGCCAGAGGCGATCGCCGCCGCGCTGCGCGAGTTCGAAGGCGTCCCGCGGCGTCTCGAGACCGTCGCCGAGCACGATGGAGTGCTCTGGGTCAACGACTCGGCCTCCACGACGCCGGCGGCAACGCTGTCGGCGCTCGCGGCATACGACCGGCCCGCGGTGGTGATCCTGGGCGGCATCGCGAAGGGGGCCGACTTCACCGGCCTCGCGCGCGAGGTGGCGCGCCGCGCGCGCGGCGCGATCCTCATCGGCGCGGCGGCGGAGGAGATCGGCGGCGCTCTGCACCTGGCGTCGACGTCCGCCACAGCGCCGCGCGTCGAGCGCGCGAAGACGCTGGCGGACGCGGTCGCCATGGCGCGTGCCATCGCGAAGCCGGGCGACGTCGTGCTGCTCTCGCCCGCGTGCGCGTCGTTCGACATGTTCAAGTCCGCCGACGAGCGCGGCGAACGCTTCGCCGAGCTGGTGCGATCGTTCACCGATCCGGTGCGCTCGTGAGGCTGGTGCCGCGGATGCCGCGCACGACCTCGTACGACCTCGTCCTCGTCGTCGTCGTCCTCGCGCTCACGCTTTTGGGGATCGCGATGGTGTACAGCGCCAGTGGGATCAAGGCGCTCGATGCGCTTGACGATCCGCGGTATTTCCTGGGGTGGCAGTCGCTGTGGGCGACGCTCGGCCTCATCGGGATGCTCGCGGCAACGCGTATCGACTACCACCGTTACCGGACGCTCTCGTTACCGCTGCTGATCGTCGCGATCGCGCTTCTCGCCGCCGTCCTCGTTCCGAGCGTCGGGACGAGCGTGAACGGCGCCGCGCGGTGGCTGCGTGCGGGGCCGGTCGGACTCCAGCCCGCCGAGTTCGCCAAGCTCGCGCTCATCCTGTATCTCGCGTTCTGGCTCGGCGCGCGGCGGGATCGGATCGAGCGCAGCGGCACGGCGATCGGCTTCATCGTCGTCACGGGACTCATCGGGGGTCTCGTCTTCGCCGAGCCGGACCTGGGCACCGCGATCGTGATCGGTGGGGTCGCGCTCGCGATGTACTTCGTCGCCGGCGCGCGCCTTTGGATGTTCGCGGCGCTCGCGTCGCTGTCCGGTGTCCTCGCCCTCGCGGGAGCGCTGGCGCACCCGGAGCGGGTCGAGCGGCTCATGACCTTCATCGATCCGTGGAAGGACCCGCGCGACGCGGGCTATCAGGCGATCCAGGCCCTCTACGGCCTAGCGCTTGGCGGCCTGTCCGGCGAGGGACTTGGCGCCGGCCGCGAGAAGTTCGGCTTCCTGCCGTTCCCGTACACCGACTCGATCTTCGCCATCCTCGGCGACGAGCTCGGACTGATCGGCACGCTCGCGGTGATCATGCTGTTCCTGGTGCTCGCGTACCGCGGCGTACGCATCGCGCTGCGCGCGCCGGATGCGATGGGCGCGCTCGTCGCGACCGGCGTGACGACCTGGCTGGTGTTCCAGGCATGGGTGAACATGGCCGTCGTCGCCAGCCTGATCCCGATGACGGGCATCACGCTGCCGTTCATCTCGTACGGCGGTTCGTCGCTCTGCGTCGGGCTCATCGCGGTCGGTATCCTCCTCAATGTTGGACGGCAGGGCGCGCCGGCGTCAGCGACCGTGTCGCGTGCTCCTCGTCGGCGGCGGGACGGGCGGGCACGTCAGCCCGCTGCTCGCGATCGCGGAGGCGCTGCGCGAGATCGATCCGGACGTGGGATTCCTCTTCCTCGGTGGGCGTCGCGGGAAAGAAGCTGAGCTCGTGCCGGCCGCCGGCATTCCGTTCCACGCGACACCGATGCCATCGCTCCGAGATCCCGATTCGCGCCTCGCGTTGCTGCGCACCCTCGTCGGCGTCCCGCTCGCGTTCTTCGATGCGCTCGTCGCGCTGGCGCGATTTCGTCCCGACGTGTGTTGCACGACCGGCGGCGTCGTCGCGATCCCGGTGACGCTGGCAGCGCGTCTCTGGCGCGTCCCGGTGTACCTGTGGGATGGGAATGCGCTACCCGGTCGCTCGACCCGCCTGCTCGCGTCGCTCAGCTCCCGTATCGGCGTCACGTACGAGCAGGCGCGCCGCGCGCTGCCGCGCGGCCGGACGGTCCTGGCGGGGACGCCGATCCGCGCGTCGCTTCTGAAATGGACCCGCGAGCGCGGCCGCGAGACGTTCGTCGTCCCTGCGGACGCGATG
>JBGPZT010000125.1:0-7978 GCA_041493915.1 Candidatus Limnocylindria bacterium | reverse complement strand
TTGACCCCGTTCTCGCTGAAGGTCCCGCTGCTCGTCACCACCTGCAGCCGGTACTGGCCCTCCGAAAGTCCGTTCGCCAACTGCACCCACTGGTTGTGCGCTGGATCGGCCGCGCAGTCGGGGCCCGAGCCGCTCCCGGCCCCGCCGCCGTAGCTGCTGTTGCCCTTGTAGTTCGCGCTCTTGTCGACGCCGCTGGAGACGTAGTTCCTCGCCGCGACCAAGGTGTCATCCGTGATGTTGTACGGCGTCCCGTTCATGTCCCAGAGGTTGTACACGGTCGTCATCGCTGTCCCGCCGTTGGCGAACCAGAAGTCGCCGACGCCGAGGCGCCGCCCGGTCGACGACTGCCCGCCGGTCGCGCAGAACATCGGGTCGTAGAGCCAGACGCTGCCGTTCGCGGTGCCCGCCGGGAACTCGGCGATGTAGGAGTACCCGTTGGGATCGAACGAGGTGTTGCCGTTCGTTGGCGTCCCGACGTTGAGACCGCCGACGCCGGAGGAGGAGTTGTAGTAAGGCGAGTAGGCGTCGCCGTTCGATCGGTCACCGCCCTTGTACTCGACACCGCCGAAGAACCCGAGCGGCGCGAGGTTTCCGGGTGGCACCGCCGAGGGGACCTGCGGGCAGGCCGGCGGCGTGTCGCTGTTCCGGCAGAGCACGTTGATGCCGTAGTAGTTCTCGGGGCTGCCCATCGGCACGGGCAGGATGAACTCCGCTTTGGCGCGCCGCGACGCGGTGAACGAGGTCACGCCGAAGAGCCGCGCGAAATACGTCTGCACGGGCGCGGTGACCTGCGTCAGCATGATCTTTGAGTTTCCCGAGTCCTGGCTTGCGGTCACCGTGACCCCGGGTGCTCCATCGGTAAAACCATTCTTCGCAGATTCGCCCTTCGCAGCGGCTATGCCGCCCGCGAGGTTGCCCGGGAGGTAGACCACGCCCGCGAGCGCGGCCGCATCGGCGGCACGCTGCACGCGGACGAGGTTCACTTCATACCAGCCGACGTCGATAACGATGCCCACGAATCCAAGCAGCGCCGTGAGCATGAGCGCGACCATGATGAAGCTCTGACCACCCTCGTCGCGCCACTTGCCGAGGAGACGACACCACGGCGCGCCCACGATCGCGTTAGCGCGTCGCATTGAGCGTCATCACAGTCCTGTCGACCATCGGGATCGTGTTGAGGAACGGCATGAAAAAGCGCAGCGGCGTACGCGCGCGGTACGTGTACTTCACCGTGATCCCGACGCTGTCGGCGGGGACCACGTTGTTGCGAGCGCACGCTGCCCAACCCGTTGCTCCCGATGGCGAGAAGTTCAGGGGATCGCCGTCGATGATCGGACCAACGCCCGGTGTGTACACCCACTTGTTGAACGCGGTGCCGCTCTCGCCGCCCGTGGCCGTGGACTTGAAGATCCGGATCTCCGTGATGTCCGCGATCGACACGAGCGCGCCGGTACCGGTGATGACCTTCTCGACGGCGGCGATGATCCGCGGGTCGACGCTGGCGGCGTTCGGCGACTGACCGGCGCCGCAGCCCAGCAAACCACCCCCGTTGGCGAGGTTGCTTCCCATGCGTGCGCCCTCGCGCGTCGCCGACGCGATCGTCATGTTGTGGCTGAGGGCGGAGCCGATCTCCACCATGCCGAACACGAGGATGAGCATCAGCGGCGGCAGCATTAGGGCGAACTCGACGATCGCCTGACCGCGATCGTCACGTCGGAATCGGAACAGGCTCACAGCTGCGGCTCGACCCTGGTCGTGGTCGCGACATTGAACGTGAGGCCGGTGCCGCCTGTCACGCGCGCGAACGAGGTGAGCCAGTTGTGCACGTATTGGATCTCCACTCCGATCGTGTCGAGCGAGGGGTGCGAGCCGCCACATCCGAGAAGAACGTCACAGCGGACGTCCTCGATGTAGCCCGCATAGGTCAGGGTGTACGGCACCGTGAGGGAGGTGCCGTCGCCGTAGTCGCAGGTGAACGTCCCTCCGCGGGTGTAGAGGTTGTGGTTGCTCCCGATCTCGTCGCCGTTCTGGTCGGACCAATAAATCTTGACCGAGTTCACTTTGATAGCGCTCGCCGGCGCGACGAGGTCGCGCTCGACCTGTTGGAGCACGACACAGTCGGTGCCGGTGCGGCTGCCGCCCTCGGCCGCGAGCATCGACCCGTCGCGGCTCGCGAAGCTGACGGTGTTGCGGGCGTTCAACAGGAGTGAGAACTCGATGGTGCCGATGATCAGGAAGAGAAGCAGCGGCAGGACCAGAGCGACCTCGACGATCGCCTGCCCCCGCTCGCCACGTGCTAGGCCGCGGTATTTCTCGCGCATCGGCGCCATTGAACGTACGCGGCGGACCTGAACCAGACCTGAACGCACTGCCCGTACGAACGGGCCACCCCGAACGGGGGTCATAGCTGAACGTTCGCCGTAATCGTCACCGCTCTGAGCACGTAACCCGACCTTCGCACCGCGTGGATCTCCACGCCACCCCCTGCAGCGGCGATCTTTCGGCGCAGTCGGGTCACCAGTACCTCCGTCACGTTCGAGCTCACCTCGTGCTCGTTTTCGGACCGCCGGTCGAGCGCGGTGCGCATCGTGAGGCCCGGATACGCACGCGCAAGCTCGACGAGGACGGTCCGCTCCCCATTGGTGAGATCCAGCTGGCGTTCGGCGAGCCAGGCGTCGCCGGTGGAAAGCGTGACCCGGAGAGGACCGACTCGACGCATGGTGCGGCGATCCGAACCTCGCCGAAGCACAGCGCGCACGCGAGCGAGGAGCTCGGCCGGATCGCAAGGCTTTACGACGAAGTCGTCGACGCCGATCTCGAAGAGCGCGACCTTGGTCGCGACGTCTTCGCTCGCCGAGAGCACGAGCATCGGCACGTCGCCGACGGTGGCGAGCTCGCGGATGCGCCGGCAGGCGTCAGTGCCACTTCCCTCATCGAGCGCGAGATCGAGGATGACGACGTCGGGCGCGATCTCCTCTGCGCGCCGCACCGCGTCGCGCTCGCCGTGCGCCTCGTAGACGACGAAGCCTGCGCGCAGTAGCTGACGCCGCAGCGGGGCGGCGACTTGGGGCTCGTCCTCGACGAGCAGCGCAGTGCCAGGTGTCTGCATCGTCTACCTCCCCGCCTCCTACAACGCGGCAACGCTGAATGAGGACTGAACGGAAAGGGAGTATGCGGGTGCCGGTGAGGCGGCGGCGGATCAGCGCGGTGTCAGGCGGGCGCTGTGACCTCGGCGGCGCTGACGGCCGCGACCAGCGCCCGCACGCCACGGCGGAGATCGTCCTCGGCGATGTTGAGAGCCGGGATGAAGCGGACGGCCTGGTCGTGCGCGCCGCAGGTGATGAGGAGCACGTCGCGCTCGAGCGCACCCGCGATCGCGGCCTTCGCTATGGCTTTCGCGTCGAACTCGATCGCGACCATCGCGCCGAACCGGCGGATCTCTCGCACTCGACGATCCGAACGGAGCGGAGCGAGCTCGTTCACCATCAGCTCGCCGAGGCGCTCCGCTCGAGCGACAAGACCCTCGTCGCGGATGATCTCGAACGATGCCAGTCCCGCGGCGCACGACACGGGATTGCCGCCGAACGTGGAGCCGTGCGTGCCCGAGATCCACTTGCCTTGCATCTCGTGCGAGGTCACGATCGCGCCGAGCGGCAGCCCTCCGCCGAGCGCCTTGGCGAGGACAAGGATGTCGGGGTCGACCCCGTGTTTCTGTGTCGCGAACCACGCTCCGGTGCGGCCGAAGCCGGTCTGCACCTCGTCGATGACGAGGAGCGCGCCGATCCGCGTCGCGAGATCGCGCAGCGCTACCAAGAATGAACTCGGTGGCGCGACATAACCGCCCTCGCCGAGCACGGGCTCGATGAGGATCGCCGCGACGTGCTCCGGCGGGACCTCGTGCTCGAGCATCGTCTCGAGCTCCGCGAGGCAGTGTTCGGCGCAGGTCGCCGCATCGTGCGCCGGTTTGATCGGACACATCATCGCGTAGGGGTACGGCGCGATGTAGACCTCGGGCAGCATCGCGCCGTAACCAAGCCGGTACGACGCCTTCGAGGTGGTGACGGTGAGCGCGCCGGCGGTGCGCCCGTGGAAGCTGCCGCGGAACGCGATGATCGCCTGACGCTTCGTGTACTGGCGCGAGAGCTTGATCGCCGCTTCGACCGCCTCGGCACCCGAGTTCCCGAAGAACACGGTGTCGAGGCCGCGCGGGGTCACGGACGTGAGCGCCTCCGCGAGAGCGATGTTCGCCTCGTACGTGGCAACGCCGGTGGAGATGTGCATGAGCTTGGCGGCCTGCTCGCTGACGGCGCGCACGACGCGCGGATGCGAGTGACCGACGTTCGTGACCGCGATGCCGCAGGTGAGATCCAGCACCCGGCGGCCGTCCTTCGTGATGAGCCAACTGCCTTCGCCGCGATCGAGCGGGAGCCAGGTGTAACGGCCAGGAAGCGGCGAGAGGACGCGCTTCGCGCGCCGTTCCAGATCAGAGCTCACGTGGACGAGTCTAGATGGTATGCACCCTATGCACGCGGCTCAGCCGGGGCGGCGTTCCTCCGATTCCGCGGTGACGAGGATCTGCAGTGTCTTGCGATCCTCGCCGATCACGCGCACGCGATAGCCCGGGACTCCGGCGCGCAACAGGTGCGCGAGACGATCGGCCCCGGTGTAACTGACGCGCACCTTCAGGACCGCGTGCCGGTAGTACTCCGTCTTGAGCTGACCGACGCCGCGCACCCGACGCAGCGCGAGCTCGAACCGATGCCAGTCGTCCGGCGTGGCCAGTGGTGTCACAACGAGATCAGTCTCGCCCGGACCTGGAGGGTTCCGCGTGGACGGGATCGCGGGCTCGATGCGCTCGTCGAGCGGCGGGATCGGCGAGGGCCACTCCATCGAATTCGGATCCTCTGGCGTGGTCGCTCGCGGACGTTCCTCCGTGCGACGTGGCGGAAGCGGAGCGTCGAGGCGCGCCGGCGGTGGCGGGGGCCCCTTCGCAGGCGGCGGAGTCGGCGGAGCCGGCGGAGGCTCGGCCCGCGCGCCGATGCGCGCCGCGAGGTCCACCGGGCCCTCGGAGTCGTCTTTCTTCTTGTCCTTCTTCGCCACGTTGCCTGAATTGTGTACGCTTGGGCCGCACGCGGGGAGAGGCGAGGAAGAAAGGCGGTCCACGTTGGCCGAAGGCCGCGTGAATAGCTCTAACGACATCGTCGCCGCCCTGTCGTTACGGGTGGCGGAGCTTGCCAAACGCGTCACGCAGCTTCAGGCCGACCTTGAGGCCGCCCAGCGCCGGGTCGCCATCTACGAGGACTATGACGCCACCGCACAGGAGGCGCTCGCGAGCGCGCTTCGCGCCGCATACGAGATCCGCGAGCGCGCCGAGACCACGGCCTCTCAGATCCTCGAGCAGGCGCGCGAGGAGCGCCGGATGCTTCTCAAAGAGATCGAGCGGCTGCGCGAGGAACACGACCAGTTCCAGGAAGACATTGCCCACCAGCGACGCGGCGCGATCGGTCCAGTGAGCCGACACGCATCAGGCGATGCGACGCCATCCGATCTGCGGGCCGCCGCGTCCGACGCTCTTCGCGGTCTGTTCGAAGAGCTCATCGATGAATACCGTCGCGCGCCCGCGGCTCCGCTCGAAAGCACGCCGCCCGCCGCACCGCGCATCGAAGAGCCGTGGCCGACCGTGGACGAGCCGGTCGCCGCCGCGCTCCAGCGGGAAGATCGACCGCTCGTGCTCACGCCGTTCGAAGATGAAGAGCCGGCGTCCGAGAAAGCGCGCCAGCTCGAAGATCACGAGGTCTTCGCGGCCCTCGAGGACGAAGAGGTCTTCCCCGCGGTGAACGAAGCCGCCGACGGGCGGCGCGCAGATGATGAACGCATCGCGGCGGAGCGCGCCGCAGAAGATGTGCGGATCGCGGCGGAACGCGCTGCAGAAGATGAGCGGATCGCGGCGGAGCGCGCTGCAGAAGAGCAACGCGCTGTCGACGAAGCGCGACGCCTCGAGGAAGAGCGTCAGGCCGCGGAGGTGCGCGCCGCCGAGGAGCGGCGCGCGGCGGAGGAAGCGCGTCGTGCTGAGGAAGAGCGTCGTGTCGCCGAGCAGCGCGCCGAAGAGGAACGTGTCGCGGAGGAAGCGCGTCGTGCCGAAGAGCGGCGCGCGGCGGAGGAAGCGCGTCGTGCCGAAGAGGAGCGTGTCGCCGCGGAGCTTCGCGCGGCCGAGGAGCGTGCCGCCGAAGATCGGCGCGTCGCGGAAGCGCGGCGCGCCGAGGAAGAACGCCGTGCTGCGGAGGAGCATGCGGCGGCTGAGCACGCCGCGGAGCAGCGTCGAGCCGCCGCCGAAGCCCGCGAGCTCGAGGAGCTCCGTGCGGCCGAGGATCGCGCTGCTGCCGAGCGCGCCGCGGAGGGACGACGCCTCGCGCAGGAGCGTCGGGCCGACGAGGAGCAGAGGGCCGCAGCCGAGAACGCCGCGCTGGAACGCGCGATCCAGGAAAGACTCGCCGCCGTGGAGCGGCGCGCTCAGGAAGAGCAGCGCGCGACGGAGGAACGGGCCGCGGCCGAGCGCGCCGCGGCCGAGCGCGCCGCGGCCGAGCAGGCGGCAGTGGAGCGTCGTGCCGAAGAGGAGCGCGTCGCTGCCGAGCGTCGCGGCGCCGAGGAGCGCGCAGCACTGGAGCGTCGCGCCGAAGAGGAACAGCGCGCGGCCGCCGAGAACGCGGCGATGCAGCGTGCGATCCAGGAAAGACTCGCCGCCGTGGAGCGGCGCGCTCAGGAAGAGCAGCGCGCGAAGCAAGAGCGCGCCGCAGCCGAGCGGGCCGCCGCGGAGCGAGCCGCGGCCGAGCGGGCAGCGACCGAGCGCCGTGTTGAAGAAGAGCGCGCCGCAGCGGAACGTCGCGCCGCGGAGGAGCGTGCGACCGCGCAGCGCCGCGCCGAGGACGAACGGCGGGCCGAGGAAGAGCGGCGCCTGGCGCAGGAGCGACGCGCCGAGGAAGACCGTCGCGCCGCCGAGGAGCGCGCGGCCATGGAGCGCGCGATCGAGGAGCGTCACGCCGCGGAGGAGCGGCGTGCGCAGGAGGAACGCCGCACGGCCGCCGAGCAGGCGGCGGCGGAGCGCGCCGCGGCAGAGCGCGCGGACGCCGAACAGTTGGCCGCGCTGCGGCGCGCCGAAGCCGAGCGCGCGCGCGCCGAGAGCATGGCGGCTCAGCGCGCCGCCGAGCGCGCCGCGGCCGAGCGCGCCGCGGCCGAGCGCGCCGCAGCCGAGCGATTCGCAGCCGAGCGCGCGATGGCAGAGCAAGCCGCGGCCGAGCGCGCGATGGCTGAACAGGCCGCGGCCGAACGGGTCGCCGCGGAACTGCAGGCCGAAAGAGAGCGGCGTGCCGCCGCGGCGCGCGCCGCAGCCGAGCGGCAGCCGGCTCCCCCGCCGCTGCGCGCGCTGGAGGGGACGCCGCGACCTCACCTGGTCGAGGGAGGGGCCGTCGGGCGCGAAATCGCTCCAGCGAGGGTAGAGCCCGGCTCCCCAACGACCGACCTTCAACTTGTGCTCTCCCCAGTCCGTTCCTTCGCCCGGTTGGTGGAGGTCGAGCGCCGCATCCAGGGGCTTCCGACGGTTCGATCCCTTTATGTACGTGACTTCCGCGGCGGCATAGCGACACTCACTGTGGCGCTGCGTTCTCCTATGACGACGGAGGAGTTCGCCAGCGCGCTGCGGGTGATCGAGGAGCCGCAGCTGCGACTCGTGTCCGGCAACCGCAACGTTCTGGAGTTCCGGATCGAGGGCGAAGCGTCCATCGCCTAGGCGCGGAGGGGAAGGCATGAGCAGCAGGGCCGGCGCTGACTTCTGGTCGGCGCGCCTCGCGCACCTGGCCGCGCTGGGACGACTCGACGGCATCGCGATCGTGCTGCCGGGGCAGGCCGGTCTTTCGACCTATGTCGCGCACAACATGCCGGAGACCGGGTGGGACGGAGCCGCGCGCGAGATGCTGCAGCGCGT
>JBGPZT010000013.1:0-32799 GCA_041493915.1 Candidatus Limnocylindria bacterium | reverse complement strand
TCGCAGTACGGCTTCTTCCCCGAGTGGCCGCAGCGGCACAGCTTCACGGTGCGCCCGTCATCGACATGGATCTCGTTCCCGTCGGCGTCGGCGATCGTCATCGGGCCGGTCACGATGTATGGACCGTTCGGCTCCATCCGGATCGACGGCTTCGTCATCCGGCGTTCTCGCCGTGGTAGCGACCGCGATAGCCCTCGGCCGTCGGGGATGACAGCCTGAAGAACACGAGCTGCAGCACGCGCGCGCCGCGCTGCAGGCGGTAGCCGCGCGCATTCAGGACGGAGAGCAGTCCCTCGCCGCGCCCTGAGTAGCCAGCATCCCACACCGCCGCGTGGATGGCGACGCCCGAGCGCAACAGGGTCGAGCGCGGCCGCGCGAGCGCCATGATGTCCGCCGGCAGATTCACCTTCTCCTGATACGTGATGACGTACGCGCCGCGGTGCAGGTCCCACCAGCCGTCCTTGTCGGCCTGCACGTCTTCACGGGCGGCAGGCTCGCGCACGTTGTCGGCTTCGCCGAGCAGGCCTGGTGATGTCAGCCGCTGCACACGGTCGACGCGGAGGTCGATGCCATTCGGCTGCACCTGCAGACCCTGCCCCTCGACCAGCGGCGGATCGGCCGCGAGCGCGGCGCGCAGCTCTTCACGCGACATGACGGACATGGTGGTGAGTCTAGGATTCGCTCGCATGCCCGACCCGAAGCCCGTCGCCGCCTCGAAGACGACCATGTCGCGCACGATGCTCCCGTCGGACGCGAACCCGCACGGGAACGTGCACGGCGGCGAGATCATGAAACTGATCGACGCCTGCGCCGGCGCAGCGGCCACGCGCCACGCGCGCGCCAAGGTGGTGACGGCGCGCCTCGATGAGCTCTCCTTTCTCGCGCCCGTCTATGTCGGCGATCTCGTCACCGCATCGGCATCGGTGAATCACGTGGGGCGCTCGAGCATGGAGGTGGGCGTTCGCGTCGACTCCGAGGACCTGTTCACCGGGAAGACCGCCCACGTGGCGTCCGCCTACCTCGTGTTCGTATCGACTGACGAGAACGGCAAGCCTGTGCCACTTCCGCCGTTGCTCGCCGAGACGGACGACGAGCGCCGCCGCATGAAAGCGGCGGAGGAGCGGCGCGCACTCCGGCTGAAACGGCCGCGCACCTAAGTAGACGCAATGGAGTACGACCCCTTCGCTCGTGGTCCATTTCCGGTCGGCGTCCGCACCGGGCTCGTGATCGATCAGAGTCGCGGTAGCCGGCAGATCTCCTTCGAGGTCTGGTACCCAGCGGCTCCGGAGCATGCCGGGCGAGATCTGAGCCATCGGACACAGGACGGCTTCATCGTCGTGCCCGACGGCCCAACGCTGCATCAGGCGGCCGTGCGAAACGCGGCCGTTCACGCCGGGACCTATCCGCTGATCCTCTTCTCACACTCAAGCGGCGGACACAGACGACAGTCGTCATTCCTGTGCACTCACCTGGCAAGTCACGGCTACATCGTTACCGCCGCCGACCACGGCGGAAACACGGCCGTGGACGTCGCAGACAGGGCAAAGAGAGCAGCTGAGGGACAGGTACTCACACCGCAGGAACGCGATGCTCTCGTGCAGGGGTTCATTGCCGACCGCGTACCAGACCTGCGCTTTCTCCTGGACAGAGTGCTCGCAGGGGCTGCAAGTGAGGTCTCGGATCAGATCGATGAGCAGCGGATAGGTCTGATCGGCTGGAGCTTTGGCGGTTGGGCTGTGCTGGCAGCCCTCGAGGTCGACGATCGCTTCTGCGCGGTGCTGGCCTTGGCGCCGGCGGGCAATTCCAAGCCGCTGCCCGGGATCATTCCCGCGACGCTGACGTTCGCGTGGAAGCGCGAAGTCGCAACGCTCTTTCTCGTCGCGGAGAAGGACAGATTCACGCCCCTGTCAGGGCAATACGAATTGCTCGAACGCGCGCCGTCCAGCAAAGGCATGTTCATCCTTCGTGGGGCCGACCATGGTCACTTTGCCGATCAGATCGAGGACTCTGGAGCCTGTCGTCCGGAACACGCCCACCTCTTTACGCGGAGCCTGGGGCTTGCGCACATGGACGCGGCGCTGAAGGAGGACCGCGCGGCCCAGCAATTCATGGCACATGACCCGGCGGCCATGGTGCGAGACCGCGGCGTGGACGCAGTCGCGTATGCGGCGGAGTCGCTCCGCTAAAGCACGCGTTCCAGGTAGTCGGCGAGGATGTTGAAGGTGCGGATCTTCTGCCCGATGTCGGTGCTGCCGTGACCCTCGTCGCCCAGCTCGACGTATTCGAAGTCCTCGCCCTCTTTGCGCCCTAGCTCGAGCAGCCGGTCGCGGAAGATGCGCGACTGGTCGACCGGGCAGCGCGGGTCGTTGACGCCGTGGACCATCAGCAGCTTCGCGCGCAGCCGGTCCGCGAACTCGATCGCGCTGCGATCGCGCCACAGCGTGCGGTCCTTCTCGGGATCGCCCATCTGCTCGCGGAAGTAGTACTTGAAGTGCTCCATGCTCTTGTCGTAGAGCTTGTGCAGGTCGCTGATGCCGACCCACGCGACCGCAGCGCGCCAGATGTCCGGCTTCTTCGTCGCTGCGATGAACGTCATGAATCCGCCGTAGCTTCCGCCGAACACGACGAGGCGCTCGGGGTCGACATACGGCAGCGTCTTCAGGTAGTTGGCCGCGGCGGCAACGTCCTCGAGGTCCGCTCCGCCCCAGTCCTTTAGCGCGGCGTCGCGGTAGTCGACACCGTAACCCGTGCTGCCGCGGATGTTCGGCTCGATGACGACGAGCCCGCGATCGACGAGGAACTGCGCGAACGGGTCGAAGCCCCGGAACCACTGCGCCGTCGGCCCGCCGTGCACGTGCACGATCGCGGGAAGCCGCTCGTCGCGCGCGAGGTCGCGTGGCGCGTACAGGAGCGCCGGGACCTTCCGTCCGTCGAACGTCTTGTAGTAGACGTGCTTCGCTTCGACGAAGACCGATCGGTCGATGGTCCCGTACTCGGCGGCGAGCAGCGTTTCGTACGTGTCTGTCGCGAGGTCGTACGAGACGAGGCTGCCACGCGTGACGTCCGAGCTGAAGGTCACGAGGAGCTTCCGGTCCGAGTCGAAGAAGGACGCGCCCACCGCGAACCCGTCGGGCAGCTTGAGCTCGTGGGCCTCGCCGGACTCGACGTCATAGACGATCGGACGCACCGACGACTCGAAGTTGCGGATCGCGGCGAGAAGCCGGCCATCCCGTGAGAAGCGGACGGCGTGCTCTTCGACGTTGTCCTTGCCGAGCCAGCGGACCTGGCCGGTCCCGAGGTCGAGGACGCCGGCGCGGTTCTGGCCGGACGCGTCGCTTGTGACGGCGAGTCTCTTTCCATCCGGGTGCCAGTCCGCGATCGTGTCTTTCGATCCCTTCTTGACCGACAGCACCTTGCGCGCTTCGGTCCCGTCGGCGCGCACGACGTAGGAGTCGGCGTTCTTGAGCTCGGTCACGTCCTCGTTCGTCGCGTACGCGACGAGCTCGCCATCCGGGCTCCATTGACCCCCGAACACGGGGAACGCGTAGTTCGTGAGCGGTGCGTAGTCCGTGCCGTCCGCACGCATCTTCCAGAGGTTGAGCTGCCCGGGACGGTCAGGCGAGGCGGGGTGCCGCTTGTTCGCGAGAACGGTGAGCCACTGGTCGTCGGGGCTGAACTGACCGACGTATTCCTGCGCGGTCGGGTCGTTCGTGAGCTGGGTGACCGCTCCGGTCTCCACCTCGATGCGGTAAAGGTCGTGCTGCTCGGTCCCGCCGGTGTCCTTCGCGAACACGATGCTGCGGTCCGCCCGGTCCCAGGCGAAGCCGGCGCGCAGCGCGCGTGGCACTTCGCCGTGGCTGATCTGTCGCGTCTCCCGCGTCCGCAGGTCCATCACGTGGAGCTCCATGCGGCCGGTCTTGTCCCAGTAGAAGGCGACCCGATCGCCCTTCCACGAGACCACCGGTAGGTAGAACGACGGAAGTCGGCAGAGCTCCTCGAGCGGGATGCGCGGCTGTCGGCGTGTGGCGATGGCCATGGCGTGCCCTCCCCTACGAAGTGACGGCGGTCGCAGCGAGTGTCGCACAAGACGCGGCGCGGACTTCCCTGTTAGGCGGTCGCTCCAGCGCGCTCGAGACCGACTGCCTTGCGCGCTCCGTCGAGCGTGAGCTGCCAGAGGGCCGCGGACCACGCCGGCGTGAAGCCGAGCTGCGCGTTGATGGCGAGCATCTGCGCGTTCGTGGTCGCGTTGCCGGTGCGGATGAAGCGCGCCCCCGTCCGCTCGTCGAGGATCCGTTCGAGCATCACGGCCTTCATCCACAGACCGAGCTGGTGTCCGCGGTGCGCGCCCGTGACCGCCGTGCCCTGCTGCCAGATGAGATGCGGGATCTTCGGGTCGTGGGTGACCTCGGTGAATCCCGCGCCCTCGCCGGTCGCTTCGTGCACCGCGACGAGGAGCCACCACTCGATACCGGCCTGCGTGAAGTACGCCTCGCGGTCGCGGATCTGCTGCTCCGTGAGCTTCCAGTCCTCCATGCGCAGCTCTCCGCGCGGCGCGTCGTTCATGCCGTTCGACGACTGGATGTACGCCGCGACGAGATGCGCGGGCACCATCTGGTCGACGCGCTCGAGCCGGTAGCCGGCCGGGGAGATCCTGGACCACTCGTCCACCTTCGCCCGGTCCACCCGCGCGAGGTCGAGCTGGTTGGCGTTCATGTCGAGCCCGGGCGTCGCGCCGACGGCGCGGGCGAACGCGAGCCCGCTCGGGACGCGATCGGTCGTCTGCGTCACGAACACGATGTCGTCGCCCTGGTCGGCGACCGCGTCGACGATCCGGCGCAGCAACGCGCGTCCGACGCCGCGGCCGCGGTGAGCCGGAAGAACGGCGATATCGCACCAGCGCATATGCGCGTTCTCTGGCTCGTTGAGCGAGCGCCCGACGACGCCGTAGCCGACGAACGCACCTGTCCGGTCGCGCGCGCCGTAGAAGGCACGCCACTGCCCGGGCGGGTTCGCGCGCAGGTGCGCCTCGATCGCCTCGGGGGCCATGAGTGGATCCTCCGCCACACGCTCGTGCTGGACCGCCTGCTGAAGTTCGACCGCCCTGCGGAGGTCATCGGCCGCGAGCTCGGTGGGCTCGAAACGCTCGATGCGATATCCCTTTGGGTCGTTCATGGCCCGGAACACTAGCGGCGGACAACGCTCCGCGGACCGTTAGCCGCGCTACGTTCAGACGCTCCGTGCGCGAGCTAGCGCCGCCCGAGCCGACCCGGCACCGGGCGGCGTCGTCAGCACATCTCAGCGCTTCGCGAGCGCGGCCTCCGCCAGCGGCAGTTCGCGTTCCTTGGCGCCGCCCATGGCTGGGGTGAGCAGCTGGTACGCGAGGCTGTCCGGCGTCTCGGAGAGACGGCGCACCGCCACCGATCCGGTGAGCGTCTTGCCGCCAGCCGCGCGCGGACGGGCGTCGTCGAGATCGACCAGTCGCTTCCGATCGTCCTCGGTCAGCTGTTGGTTCGGCAACGGCGCGATGTCCTTCACATCTTGAGCGGTGATGCCGAGGCCCGCACCAACACGCGTCCCATAGTCACGATCGACGAGCAGGAGATGCCAAACCATCCGCTGCTGCGTGTAGCGCTCGCACTGGCCGAGCAGCGCGGTGAGATTCCGCACGAGATCGTCGCGCTCCCACGGCATCATCGTCCGGTAGTGGTCGGCGGCCTGCGCGTAGTCGTTGGCGCGCGGGATGCCTCGCCGGGTCAGCCGTCCGTCGATCGTCGGCCCTTGTTCGTCGTTGACCGGGTACGGTGCCTCACGATTCGCGCCCGCGTGAGAGCTTGGCTCGTAGTTGATGTGCTTGTTCTCACCCGCGGCGTTGCCATCGACGACGTACGCCATCTGACCGTCACGCTGATTCGTCGAGACCTTCGCGCCCTTCGGCATGTTCACCGGAAGCTGAAGATAGTTCGGGCCGACCCGATATCGTTGGGTGTCGGAGTAGCTGAACGTGCGACCAACGAGCATCTTGTCGTCGGAGAAGTCAAGGCCATCCACCAGGACGCCCGTCCCGAACGCGATCTGCTCGCTCTCCGCGAAGATGTTCTCGACGTTGCGGTCGAGCGTCATCGTCCCGAGGTGGCGAAGCGGGAAACGGTCCTCGGGCCACGTCTTCGTGTCGTCCAGCGGATCGAAGTCGAGCTCGGCATGTGCGTCGTCGCTCATGATCTGCACGAAGAGGTCCCACTTTGGGAAGTCGCCGCGGTCGATCGCCTGATAGAGGTCGAGCGAGGCGTGGCCGAGCTCCTTCGCCTGGATGGCCTGAGCCTCATCCTCGGTAAGACAGGCCACACCGCTCTTGGGCTGCCAGTGGTACTTGACGAGCACGGTCTCGCCGCGCGTGTTCACCATCTTGTAGGTGTTGACGCCGAAGCCCTGCTGGTGCCGGTAGTCCACCGGAATGCCACGCGGGCTGAACAGGAACGTGAGCATGTGCATCGATTCCGGCGTGTTGCTCATGAAGTCGAAGATGCGACCCGGCTCCTGATGGAAGGTCACGGGATCGGGCTTGAGTGAATGGATGACATCCGGGAACTTGATCGCATCGCGGATGAAGAACACCGGCAGGTTGTTGCCGACGAGGTCCCAGTTCCCGTCTTCGGTGTAGAACTTCACGGCGAACCCGCGAGGGTCGCGAGCGGCCTCTGAGGAGTCGCGTCCGCCGATGACCGTCGAGAAGCGGACCGCGACGGGCGTTCGCCTCCCAGCCGCCTGGAAGAGCTTCGCTCGCGTGTAGTTGGCCGCTGGCTCGTCGCCGATCTTGCCGGTCGCTTCGAAGTAGCCGTAGGTCACCGCGCCACGCGCATGAACGACGCGCTCCGGGATCCGCTCGCGATCGAAGTGGCTGATCTTCTCGAGGAAGTGGTAATTCTCGAGCGTCGCGGGGCCGCGCGCGCCGATCGTTCGCTGGTTCTGGTTGTCATAGACCGGATGACCCTGCCTCGTGGTCAGCATCGGGCCGTCCCCGACGCCGGGCTCTCTGGCGGGGGCGTGTTCTTTGGTCATGTCGTCACTCCTTCATCTTGTTGGCCGGGACGCGCGGGCGCCGATCGAAGGCCTAGACCACGCGCCTCGGCCGCGTGGGAATCACCTCGGCCGCCTGCCGCAGCGCGATGGTCTCGCGGGCAGCGACCCCATGCGGACATCCGAACCGCGCGCCGCCGACGGTGTAGGTCCGTGCTTCTCGGAAGTGGATCTCGCAGAGGGCCGCGCCGCAGCTCGTGCAGATGCCTGCGGCTTGCGCGCGGCAGACGTAGCAGATCATGTCCGCCTCCTTGCGCTTCGGGCGAGCTTCCCGACTCACAGTGACGGAGCGACCCCGGATCGGGCAGAGGCGAACGTCAACTCCTGAGAGGCCGTTGGGCAGGGTGGCAGCTGCGACGCTACGCGCCCGCCATCACCGGCTGGAAGACGAGGATCGTGCGGCCGGCGGACCTCTCCCGCAGCACCTTGATCGTCTCGCCGAACCGCTGGAGGAAAGCCAGCTCGAGCTGTCGGTCGTCCCAGTTCGAGGCGTCCCACGACATCCCCTCGCTGGACATGAAGCGGAGCACGAATTCCCGCAGGGCGGCGTCGGATACGCCGATACCGAGATATCGGAACTCGGTCCCGTCAGGCATCTCCCAAGTGACCATGCGTTTCCCTACGAAGACGGTACGGACCGCTTCCCCCGACCGGCATCCCCCGTACAGGGGAACGGGGTCCCACCCCCTTGAGGTTTCACCCAAACCGGTGATGCTTTGTCTGTGCGCGATGGGAGCGGCTGGCTGCCGGGCGTGATCCTGATCGTCGTCGGCGCGATGCTATTTGCCGTTCAGCTGCTGCATCTCGACGCCGACGTGATCGTCCTGGTCATCGGGCTCGTCTTCGCGACCGCGTTCGCCGCCACCCGCCGCTACGGCCTGCTCATCCCCGCCGGCATCCTCACCGGGCTCGGCGCGGGCATCCTGCTCGAAGACTTCGGCGTCGCCGGCGAGCCGGTGGTGCTCGGGCTTGGCCTCGGGTTCCTGGCGATCTACGGCGTCGATCTGCTCACGGACGGCCGGCATCGGCCGGGCCGGTGGTGGCCGCTGATCCCTGGCGCGATCCTCACCGTGGTCGCTGGGGCAAGCGGCGCGTTCGGCGAGGAGGGCGCGCGTGCGATCGAGCAGGGGTGGCCGATCCTCCTCATCGCCGTCGGCGCGTGGCTCCTGCTGCGCCGTCGGGTCTCGACCTGACCGAGCCCACCGTTGCGCGTCTGATCGGCGATCGTCTGCGCGCCGCGGGCGTGCGCTACGTCACCGGCCATCCGGGCGGCGAGGTCGTCGATCTCATCGAGGGGTTCCGCCAGGCCGGGCTCGAGTTCATTCTGACTCGACACGAAACGACGGCCGCCTTCATGTCCGAGGCGATGGCGAGCGCCAGCGGGATCCCCGGCGTGTGCGTCGCCACGCTCGGACCGGGCGCGACGAATCTCGTCACAGGAGTCGCGCAGGCGTACCTCGACCGCGCACCGCTCATCGCGTTCACCGGTCAGCTTCCCGCCGACCGCTTCGAGATCACGACGCATCAGAAGCTCGACCTCCGGGCGCTGTTCGCCCCGATCACGAAGTGGCAGGCGCGCCTCACGCCGTCCGATGCCGGCGACGTCATCGATCGCGCGCTGCGCGTGTCGGTGCGGCCGCGACGGGGCCCCGTCTTCATCGAAGTGCCGAGCGACGTTCCGCAGCAGGTGCCGGGGGGAGCGCACGACGCTCCGCCGTCTCCCATCGTCACGCAGGGCGCGGGCGACCTGAGCGCCGCGGTCGACCCGGTCGCGGCCGGTCGCGCCGCGCAGCTGCTCCGCGACAGCAAGCGGCCGGTGATCCTCGCCGGCATGGACGCGAACGACGACAGCGCTTCTGGCCCGCTGCGGGCCTTCGCGAAGGCGTGGGGCATCCCGGTGATCGTCAGCCCGAAGGCGAAGGGCGTCTTCCGCGAGGACCTCCCGCTCTTCCTCGGGACGATCGAGATGCTCGGCACCGCGAAGCTGTACGAGTACATCGACGGCTCCGACCTGGTGCTCATGATCGGCTTCGATCCGGTCGAGTTCGATCGCGACTGGACCGCCACCGCCAAGGTCATCCACATCGGTCCGCTGCCGAACGACGATCGCTACTACGACACCGCGGCGGAGCTCGTCGGTCCGGTGCGCGAGGGGATCGACGTCCTGCGCTCGGCCGCGGGCGCGCCCGCACCGAAGCGTTCGCGCGAAGAGACGCGCGCCTTCCGCGAGTCGTTCCGCGCGTTCGTCACGCCCGAGCGCGAGGGGCTCACGTCGCAGCAGGTGCTCGCAGAGCTTCGCGCCGCGCTGCCCGAGGACGCGCTGGTGACCTGCGACGTCGGCTACAACAAGGCCGTCACCGGCCAGTGCCTGCCGATGTACCGGCCGAAGACGTTCTTCATGTCGAACGGTCTGTCCTCGATGGGCTACGGGCTCCCGGCTGCGCTCGGGCTGAAGCTCCTCTACCCCCGTCGTGAGGTGGCGTGCGTTCTGGGCGACGGCGGCTTCGCGATGCTGATGGCCGAGCTCGAGACAGCGGTGCGCGAGAAACTCGGAGTCACGGTCGTCGTGCTCGCCGACGACGCGCTTTCGCAGATCAAGGCCGGACAGGAGCGCAAGGGCTACCCGGTGACCGGGACGACGTTCGGCGGGCTCGACTACGTGGCGCTGGCGAAAGGCTTCCGCATCGTGGGTCGCGAGGTACGGACGGTCACCGAGTGCCGCGAGGCCTTACGAGTCAGATCGTCCGAGATCCCGACGCTGATCGCGGCACAGGTGGATCCCTCCGCGTATCAGCTGAGCTGACGCGCTTCAGGACTGTTTGAGGCGCCCCTTGTAATAGGAGCGCACTTTCTGCACCTTCGGACGCGCGTTGAAGATGATGTACGGGCTGAGCGGATTCCGCTCGGCGTAATCCTGGTGGTACGCCTCGGCCTGGTAGAAATGGTCGAGCGGCCGCACCTCGGTGACGATGGGACGGTCGAAGACGTGCGCCGCATCGAGCTGCTTGATGTACGCGTCAGCCACGCGGCGCTGCTCGTCGTCGGCGTAGAAGATCGCCGAACGGTACTGCCGTCCGACATCCGGGCCCTGGCGATCGCGCGTGGTCGGGTCATGGGCGATCGAGAAGAAGACCCTCAGGACCTGCCCGAACGGGATCTTCGCCGGATCGAAGCGCACCTCGACCGCCTCGGCGTGGTCGGTGCGGCCGCTCGAGACCGTGTCGTAGTCCGCCGAGTCGGATGAGCCGCCGGCGTATCCGGAGGTCACGGCGGAAACGCCGTCGAGCTGCTTGTAGACCGCCTCGACGCACCAGAAACATCCGCCGGCGAGGACGGCGACACCTTCCGCCCCAGAGGAGCGCGGGATGTCGGTTGCCGGGTCGGGGAACTTCTCGGGGGAGACCATCCTGCCTCGATCCTCCCTTCCTGGCGCCGCGGGAATTCTAGTCATGTAACGGATCGCGGCCGATGGTCACGTGCACGCCGGACGAACGACCGCCGATGTCGGCGAAGAGAACCCCCCATCGACCGGTGGCGCGAATCATCAGGGACAGCGACGCTCCTCTTGTTGAGGAAGATCTACCGCGCGGCCACAACACACGACGCGAGAGCGCGTTCCGACCACGTGAGGAAGGGATGGGCTTGCCTTGTTTCGTGTGTCGCGGTCGTGGTCGCGCTCGCGTCGCTCGCGTGCGGATCACCGATTGTAACGCGAACAAGCGAGGCCTCGAACGGCCTCCCACCAGACGACCGAGCATGGCTGTCGATCCCCGCGTCAAGCGATCCGCTCGACTGCACCGATCACGTGCCGACCACGCAGCTCGAGCAGGTCGTCGTCGCGAAGTGGGCGCCCGACTCGACCAGGCTCGCCGTCGCGCGCGTCGTCATCATCCCCTCGCGCGTGACCATCACGGGATACGAGGAAGACCCGGTGCTGAGCGTTCTCGACGTCCGCACCGGTGAGGTGCGCGAGCTCGGGCAGGGCAACAAGCCCGAATGGTCGGGCACCGGTACGTTCCTCTCGTACTGGAAGAACGACGGCTATCTCCACATCCTGCAGGGCGACAAGAATGTGGGGACCATCGAGGTGTCACACCCCGACGTGCGATGGGTGGGCGACGTCATGTATTACTGGTACGCCGAGGAGATCCGCACCTGGGACCGGGGCGTCACGCAAACGGTGTCGCGCGTCGAGAATGACCTCGTGCCGCGGTATCCGCGGGACGACACGTACTTCAGTGCTGACGGAGAGCGCTTCACGATGACACGCTATTCGACAGACGGGACGACGGAGCGCTACATCGGCGTGACCGCGACCGGCGAGATGACCGTGCTCGACGCGCCCGACATCACCTACATCGAGTGGTCGCCGCGAGGCGAGACGCTGCTCATGCGTTCGCAGGATCGCGTCGCGCTCCGCGAGCGGGACGGAACCGTGACGAGCGCACTCCTTGCGGACCTGCCCGGTCCGGTCCACAGCTGGTCATCCGATGGACGGCTGCTGCTCGGCGTCATGTCGCCGACCGTGCCCGCCGGGAACACCTACGACCGCTTCGAGGTGTGGGATGGAACCGACGAGGGTGGCTTCGCGACGCTGCCGAACGTCTTCGGCGCGCGCGTATTCAGCCCCGATGGTCGCCACTTCACCGGTGTGAGCCGGACCGGGCCCGAGACCACGCAGCTCGAGCTCTACCGCTGCGGTGTCACGGTCCACGAGGCCGCCGCGGCGCCGCGCGCCGATACCGCGGCGCGGTCACGACTGCTGCGCATCGCCTCGGACGAACATCGCCTCGTGCGGCCGGTGGCGGGGATGATCGTGCAGTTCGTCCAGGGCCGCCACACCGGCATCGATGTCGCCGCGCCGTTCGGCTCGCTGCTCTTCGCGGCGGAGGACGGTGTCGTGGACGCCGTCGGTTGGGTCCCCGTGGGAGGGCGTCGGGTCTGCGTGATGCACGGCGACGGCCTCGAGAGCTGCGATTACCACACCTCGCTCTCGCTCGTCGCGGTGGGCGATCACGTCGTGCAGGGTCAACCCGTCGCGCTCGTGGGGCTCACCGGCCAGACGGGTGGTCCGCACGTTCATTGGGAAGTGAAGCGCGACGGAAGGATCGTCGACCCCCTAGACCAATAGCGCGAAGCCGCGCTCAGCGCGTGCGAGGTCGAGGGAGGGGCCATGTCTCGCGACGAGCGTGTGGCCCCCCGCGCGCACAGACGCGAGCCCAACGAATAGGGAGGGGGCACCGCGAGGAGCGAGGCAGGCCCCGACCGAGGCAACGTCGCACGCGCTGAGCACGCTTTGCGCTCATTCGACGCCGAGGTCGTCCGGGTAGCAGTACCTCCAACGCTCCCCCTTCTCGAATGAGCGGATGACCGGATGCGTCGTCGCGCGGTGATGCTTGGCGGCATGCCGGTTCGGCGAGTCGTCGCAGCAGCCGACGTGGCCGCAGGCAAGACAGAGACGCAGATGGACCCAGCCGTCACCGCTCGCAAGACACTCCTCGCAGCCGCGGGGCGTCTTCGCCGCGTGGTCCTTCGCCGCTCGCAGATGCACGCACAGCCCTGTCTCGTCGGTCACCGCGCCGACGATACGCGCCGGTCGCTCATATCCTCCAGCGGTGGCGAGGACGCGGGGCGCGACGGTGGAGTTCCGCGACGTCACGAAGCGCTATCCCGGCCAGCTGGCGGTCGACCAGCTCTCGTTCACGGTTCCGGCCGGAAAGATCTGCGTCCTGGTGGGGCCAAGCGGATCGGGCAAGACGACCTCGCTGAAGATGGTCAACCGGCTCATCGAGCCGAGCAGCGGGTCCATCTTCATCAACGGGCTGGACGCTGTCCGCGAAGACCCGACCGCGCTCCGGCGCCGCATCGGCTACGTCATCCAGCAGGTCGGGCTCTTCCCGCATCAGACGATCGCGGAGAACGTCGGCACCGTGCCGCGGCTGCTCGGGTGGCGGAAGGAGCGCATCGCCGCACGAACCGAGCAGCTGCTCGCGCTCGTCGGGCTGGAGCCGTCGCGGTTCGCACCGCGCTATCCGGCCCAGCTCTCCGGTGGTGAGCGGCAGCGCGTCGGCGTCGCGCGAGCACTCGCGGCCGAGCCGCCGGTGATGCTCATGGACGAGCCGTTCGGCGCCGTCGACCCGATCGTGCGCGATCGTCTCCAGAACGAGTTCCTCCGCATCCAGCGCGACCAGGGCACGACGGTGCTCTTCGTGACGCACGACATCGACGAGGCGATCAAGCTCGGTGACCGCGTCGCGATCATGCGCGCAGGCAAGCTGGTGCAGTACGCGCCGCCCGCCGAGCTCCTCGCGCATCCGGTGAACGACTTCGTCGCGGAGTTCGTCGGCTCCGATCGCGGGCTGAAGCGGCTCGCGCTGCTCACGGTCGGTGGCGTGGATCTCGACACGACCGTCGATCGCTCGAGAGTGTCGCCGAGCGCGCCGATCCTGTCCCCGACGACCACGCTGCGCGACGCGCTCGTGCGCATGCTCGCGAGCGAGGCGCAGGTCGGCGTCGTGCTGGACGGAAATCGCTACCTGGGCGTCCTCACGCTTTCGAAGCTCGGGAAGATGATCCGGAGCGACGCGTGACCCCGGGAGAGCCGCTTATCCGCTGGGACTGGATCGTGAGCCACTTCGACGAATTCGCGTTCCGTTTCGTCGAGCACGTCGAGCTCACGGTCATCGCTGTCGGCGTCGGCTTCGTCATCGCATTCGGCCTCTCGCTCCTCATCCTCCGCGCGCCGCGTGCCGAAGGTCCGATCACCTGGGTGACCGGCACGCTGTACACGATCCCGAGCCTTGCTCTGTTCGCGCTCCTCATCCCGTACACCGGACTCACCGTCATCACCGCGGAGATCGGGCTCGTGAGCTACACGCTGCTCATCCTCATCCGGAACATCGTTCGCGGCATCCGCGGTGTCCCGGCCGATGTCCGCGAGGCCGCGGTGGGCATGGGCTACGCGCCGCGGGAGATCCTGTGGCGCATCGAGCTGCCCCTCGCGCTGGCGGTCATCGTCGCCGGCGTGCGGATCGCGACGATCAGCACGATCGGGCTCGTGACCGTGACGGCCCTGATCGGCCAGGGCGGGTTCGGCTTCCTCATCCTCATCGGGATCCAGCGCTTCTTCACGACCGAGCTTATCGCCGGCGCGGTGCTGTCGGTCGCTCTCGCGATCGTGGCGGACGCGCTTCTGGTGCTGCTCCAGCGTCGACTGACTCCGTGGACCCGTGCGGCATGACGCTCCTCGGCGACGTCGTGCGATGGTTCGTCGATCCCGCGCACTATCAAGGGAGCGACGCGGTGCAGACCCGGATCCTCGAGCACGCCCAGGTATCCGGCCTCGCGGTGCTGGTGGGCGTGCTCATCGCGCTTCCGATCGGGCTCTATCTCGGGCACACCGGCCGCCTTGGCTTCATCGCCGTGAACGTCGCGAACATCGGGCGCGCGATCCCGTCGCTCGCCGCCATCGCGCTCGCCATCCCGGTCGCGGGCACGCTGCTAGGCGTCCAGAACGGCCTCGGTTTCTGGCCGACGCTCTTCGCCCTGATCCCACTCGCGATCCCACCGATCCTGACGAACGCGTACGTCGCGGTCCGCGGCGTCGACCGCGACGTCATCGAGGCCGCCCGAGGCATGGGCGTGAGCGAGGCCGGGATCCTGCGCCGGATCGAGCTTCCGCTCGCGCTGCCGCTGGTCCTCGCCGGGGTCCGCACCGCCGCCGTCAACGTCGTCGCCACGGCGACGCTCGGTGCCCTCGTCGCGTTCGGCGGTCTCGGCCGGTTCATCGTGGACGGCCTCGCGCTCCAGGAGTACGACCGGCTGTTCGCCGGGGCGCTCCTGGTCGCGCTTCTCGCCATCGCCGTGGAGGTCGCGTTCGGCACATTCGAGCGCGCCGCGGTCTCGCCGGGCATACGCCTCGAACAGGGCGCGTTGTAGAAGGATGGCCGCCCGATAGGGCGATACTGCCAAGCGAGGGCCGAGAGTAAGCGCTGCGGCCCGGAAGGAGTTCCAGGTGAAGCGAGCCATCCACGTCGCGATCCCATTCATCGTGGCGGCACTTGTCGCGAGCGCCTGCGGCGGTGCCACCAGCGGTGGAGCGAAGCCAGCCATAACCATCGGCTCCACCAACTTCAGCGAGCAGCTCGTCCTCGGAGAGCTGTACAGCCAGCTCCTCGAGGCGAACGGCTACACCGTGAACCGCAAATTCAATCTCGGCAACCGCGAGATCGTCTTTCCCGCCCTTCAGAGCGGACAGATCGATCTGGAGGCGGACTATCTGGCGACGCTTCTCGCGTTCGTCGACAAGGCCGCGACCGGATCGACCGATCCGAAGCAAACCGCGGCGACGCTGCAGAAGGCGCTCGACTCGAAGAGCCTCACGGTGCTCGATTACGCGCCCGCGGTCGACCAGAACGGCTTCGTCGTCACGAAGGCGACCGCCGACAAGTACAAGCTCGCAAGGCTGTCCGACGTCGCGGCGGTCGCGAACCAGCTCGTGCTGGGCGGTCCGGCGGAGTGCCCGAGTCGGCCGTTCTGCGCGCAGGGTCTCAAGAGCAAGTACGGCATCACGTTCAAGGACTTCAAGGCGCTCGACACCGGCGGTCCGCTCACCGTTCAGGCGCTGACCGGCGGACAGATCGACGTTGGGTTGCTCTTCACCAGTGATTCGACGATCGCGGTGAGAGGCTTCGTGTTGCTGGACGACGACAAGCAGCTGCAGCTCTCCGACAACATAGCGCCGGTGGTCCGCAACGACTATCTGACGAGGGCGGGCGACGCCTTCAAGAAGCTCGTGAACGCCATCGCGCCGAAGCTCACGACCGCGGAGCTCACCGGCATGAACAAGCTCGTCGAGGTCGACAAGAAGGACCCGAAGGACGTCGCCAAGGAGTGGCTGAAGACGCAGGGTCTCATCAAATAGGCGACTGGATCTCTCTCGGCGGCGCGCTCGAGCGGGGCGCGGCGGTCACGTCGTGGGGCGATGGCGGAGAGTGCGAGCTCTTCGCCATCCACGACGACGGCGAGCTTCGCGATCGCTACTGGGACGGCCAGAGCTGGCACGACTGGAAGTCGCTCGGCGGCACGTTCACCGGCCAGCCCGCGGCCGCCGGTCGCGACGCCGACCGCATCGATGTGTTCGCCTTCGACCGTGAGGGCCGTCTCAACCATCGCTGGTGGGACGGAAAGCAGTGGGTCCCGTGGGAGATCGTCGTGGGCGCGCCGCCGGGCGACAGCGTGAGCTGCTCGTGGAGCGGCGCACGCCTCGATGTGTTCGTCAGCCGTGACGGCGGCGCGCTCTGGTACAAGGCGCTGCGCTGACCTAGAGGAGCGGAGCGAGCGCGGCGGTCAGCTGGGCGCGATGCTCCGCGGTCTCGAAGTCCAGGAGCGGGTTCGTCGGGAGAAGATGCTCGCTGACGATGTTGTTCTTGCGGACGTAAACGGCGGGATACATCTCGGCCTTGGGGTTCGCCTCGACGGCGACCGCGACGCCGTCGGGGCCCTGTCCGTCCACGAACAGCTGCAACGGCACGATGCCGTCGTCGACGATCCCGCGCTCCGGATCCACGAGGACCGACCGGGCCAGGTATGACTTCTGGTGCCAGAGCTCCGGCGCGCGCGTGACCTCAGACAGAAGGTAGCCGAGCACCTCGTCGCGCCTCAGCGTCGGCCGCGCCGGGTCGATGCCGAAGTACGTGCGCGCGATGTGCCGCGCGAGGATGCGCGCGTTGTAGCGATGGCCGTGCACGGCGCCCGAGCTGCTCGGCAGGCCGTGCTTCTTGAGGCCTGGCGCGCCCCGCGTGACTGTCCCGGCAAAGTAGACGTGTGGCACGCTGATGCTCTCGAAGAGCGGCGTCTGCGACGGGATCCGCTCGCGGCCCGACGTCACGACGCCGAGCTCAGCGAGGTCTCCGAGCGGCGGCTGAAACCCGGTCGTCGCGATGACGTCGTCGACCTCGAAGACCATCGAACCGCCCCCGTCGCTGCGCGTCGTGCGGACGCGGAATCCGCCGGCCGTTCGGGAGACCTCGTCGATGGAGGCGTTCATGATCGCGACGCCGCCACCGAGGATGTGATCCTCGTACGGCTGTACGTAACGCGCGCGCACGCCCACGAGCGAGTTCGTGACGACGGAGAGCTGTGTCGGCCGGGGTGACGCGAGGACGATCTGACGCGCCCAGGGAAGAAAGCCGTTCGCGAGCTCGAAGGCCGAGACCTCCTTTCCGATGATGAAGACGCTCTTGCCCGCGTACGTCTCCGGTGCGCGCGTGTCCGCGTAGTGCGGCACGTCCGCGATCCCCGGGATGTCGGGCTTCCACGGCTCGGCCAGTCCGAACGCGAACACGACGACGCGGGTGCGGTATTCACCCGCTGTGGTCTGCAGGCGGAAGCCCTCACCGTCGCGCGCCGTACCGGTCCAGCGGCAGCCGTAGCGCACGCGCGTCCCGGTCTCGCGCGCGAACGTCACGAGGTTCTGCTCCATCTCCGCACGCGCCGGGAAGTAGGAGCTGCCGTCCATCAGCCGGGGTTGGATCGCGCGGTGCTGATCGTCGTCCGGGATCAGCGAATTCCAGTCGTAGCGCTCGTAGAAGCGGGTGCCGCGCTCGAATGGAGCGAACGGCTTCGTCCAGGACAGGAGGCGCTGGAAGAATGGCCATCGGCGGAACATCCCGCCTGGCGCCGGATCGGCGGAGATGACCGCGTGCGGAACGCCGTAGCGCGTGAGCGTGTAGGAGAGCTGCAGGCCGCCCGGCCCGCTGCCGACCACCACGAGCGGGTAGTCGCCGGGCGGGAAGGGCTGCTGGGCTAGCTCCGCCAGCTCGTGGCCGTCCGTAGCTTGCGCGCTTCGCTGACCAGCATTCGGAACATCACCTGCGGATGCGCGACCATGAACGGCTCGAGCGCGGGGCCGGGGATGATCGCGCAGTGGAGCTCGCGCGCCGCGACGATGTCCGCGACCGGTGGGTCGCCGAGAAGCACGGAGATCTCGCCGAAGAAGTCGCCGCGGCCGAGCTTTCCGTAGTCCTTTCCGTCGATGCGGATGATGGCTTCGCCCGCAAGGATGATGTAGAAGCCCGATCCCGAGAGCCCCTGGCGCAGGATGCGCTCGCCTTCGGCGAAGCGGCGCTCGTCGACGATGTGCGCGACCGACTCGAGCTCGGCCGCGCTCAGATCGGCGAAGAGCGAAAGGTTCGAAAGTTTGTCGCTGAGCTCGTCGCGCGTGGTCGCCATGGGCACATGTCTAGGCCTGTGCCGGTCGGTTGGCAACTCGGCAAGCGTGAGCGGACAATCGCGTGATGAACTACCGGGGTCTGCCCAGCGGCACTCTGACATTCCTGTTCACGGACATCGAGGGCTCCACCAAGCTGCTGAATGCGCTCGGTACCGACCGCTACCACGAGGTGCTCGCGACGCACACGAAGACGCTCCGCGCGGCGTTCGCGGGCGGGACCGAGGTTCGGATCGAGGGCGACGCGCTCTTCCTCGTCTTCGACAGCGCGGCGAAGGCGATCCGGGCCGCGGCCGCGGCGCAGCGCGCACTCGCTGCAACACGCTTCCCGCACGACGTGGTCGTCCGCGTCCGCATGGGCATGCACACCGGCGACGGGACCCCTGCGAGCAAGGAGGCCGGCGCGGACTACGTCGGGATCGACGTGCACCGTGCCGCGCGCATCGCGAACATCGCCCACGGCGGCCAGGTGCTCATCTCCGGCACGACGGCCACGCTTGCCGGGCAGGACCTGGGCGATGGCACGACGCTGCGCGATCTAGGCGAGCATCGACTGAAGGACCTCGCGCAGCCCGAGCGCATCTACCAGCTCCTCATCGACGGCCTGCCGAACGACTTCCCGCCGGTGCGCAGCCTCGACCGCACGCCGAACAACCTGCCCCTGCAGGTCACGACGTTCATCGGGCGCGGCCCCGAGATCCGCGACGGATTGCGGCTCCTCGAGACAACGCGCCTGCTCACGCTCACCGGTCCCGGCGGTACGGGAAAGACGCGGCTCTCGTTGCAGCTCGCAGCCGAAGCGGCCTCGAGCTTTCCGGACGGCGCGTTCTGGGTCCCGCTCGCGCCGATCTCCGACCCCGAGCTCGTGCCGTCGACGATCGCACACGCGCTCGGTGTCCACGTGGGCGGAAAGGAAATTCCGCTACAGCGCGTTCTAGAGCACGTGCGAGGGAAGCGGATGCTGCTGGTTCTGGACAACTTCGAGCAGATCCTGCCCGCGGCGGCCTCCGTCTCTGCGCTGCTCGCGAGCGGACCGGATCTGAAGGTCATCGCTTCGAGTCGCGCGCCGCTCCGCATCTCAGGCGAGCAGGAGTTTGCCGTCCCACCGCTGGAGCTACCTGATCCGCAGCGGCTGCTGTCTCTTGACGCGGTTGCGCAATCGGATGCGGTGCGGCTCTTCATCGAACGCGCACGCGCGGTGAAGCCCGACTTCATGGTCACCGCCGAGAACGCCGCGGCTGTGGCCGAGATCTGCAATCGGCTGGATGGTCTCCCACTCGCCATCGAGTTGGCGGCCGCGCGGGTGAAGCTCCTCTCCCCACAGGCGATGCTGCCGCGCCTCAAGAAGGGCCTTGATCTTCTGGCGAGCTCGTCACCGGATCGCACCGACCGGCAGCGCACGCTGCGCGGTGCGATCGCCTGGAGCTATGACCTTCTCGACGACGGCCTCAAGCGTTTCTTCGCGCGCGCTGCCGTCTTCGTCGCGGGCGCGATGCTCGAACAGCTCGAGCCGGTCTGCGGACCCGCGAGCGAGATCGGCGGCGACGTGCTGGACCGCACCTCGGAGCTTCTCGACAACAGCCTCGTCCGCCAGCAGCACGCCGTGGGCGAACCCCGCTTCCGGATGCTCGTGACGATCCGGGAGTTCGCGCTGGAGAAGCTCGAGGCGAGCGGTGAGGACGTTACGATCCGCGATCGCCACCTCGCGGCCTATCTGGCCCTGGCCGAGCGTGCGGCGCCGGAGCTCCAGGGCAACGAACAGCGGCGCTGGCTCGACCTCGTCGAGCTCGAGCACGACAACATGCGCGCCGCTCTCGAGCATGCGATCTTCCGAGGAAACGCTGACGCTGCCTCGCGCCTCCTGTTCGCGCTCTGGCGGTTCTGGCAGGTCCGCGGTTATCTACGCGAAGGACTCGTCTGGGCGGAGCGTGTGCTCGCTCTAGCGGGTGCGGATCCGTCCTCACGCATGCGCGCTCTTGAGACCGCCGGAGGACTCGCATATTGGATGGCGGACATGATCTCGACCGAGCGTTACTACCGCTGGGCGTATGAGCTCGCGGGTTCGACGGGCGCTGAGGCCGAGCGCGCAAAGAGCGCGTACAACCTGTCCTTCGTCTACATGTTCGCCGGCGGCAAAGAGCACGCGAAGGCTTTCGCGCTTCTCGAGGAGGCCATTGCGATCTTCCGCAAGGTCGGCGACCGCGCCAGCATTGGGCGGACGGCCTGGGCCCTCGGCTCGGTCTATGGCGAAGGCCCGGACCATTCGCACGAGGACTTCCTCAGATCCAAGCAGTTTACGCACGAGGCGTTGGCGGAACATCGCGCGCTCGGAAATCGTTTCGACATCGCCTGGGATCTCTACGGCACCGGCCTTGCTGCGTTCAAGCTCCGCGAGCTCGACGAGGCCGAGCGCGACTGGCGTGAAGCACTCCAAATGTTCGTCGACGCGGGCGACTCGAGCGGGATCGTCATCCATCTCAGCAACTTCGCGGAGCTCGCAAAGGTCCGCGGCGACCTCGAACGCCACGACACGCTGGTCGGCGCGTGGACCGCGCTGTCGCAGCGGACCGGCGTCGGACTTGCGACGCTGTTCGGCGTGACGGAGGGCCGCACTGTGGCTGCGGACATCCCGCCCGAGCGTCAGCCCGCACTGGGACGCGGGCTCGCGATGAAGACCGAGGAGGCCATCGCGTACGCGCTGGCGACGAGGACGACGAAGACCGCGTGACCGGTGACTGACCCGCTCCTCGACCTGCTCGACTACCGCCGTCGCGTGACCTCGCTCTACGCCGAGGTGCGCTCGCTCCGCGAACGCGATCCGAGCGCGGCCCACCGCGCCTGGCGCGACGGGCGCGACGAGCTCTTCCGCTCGCATCCACAGTCCGCGCTGCCGCCGGACGAGCGCGCGACGTTCCGTGGCCTGCCGTACCGCGACTACGACCCGGCCTTCTCGTTCACGGCGGCGGTGCGGCCGGTGCGGCACGAGCGCTATGACGTCGATACGAGCACCGGCGGCGTGATCCCGTTCGTGCGCTTCGGCGCCGTCGATCTTCCGATCGGCACGCTCGAGGTTCTGTGGCTCGACGCGTACAGCGGCGGCGTGTTCCTCCCCTTCCGCGATGCCACTTCGGGTAAGACGACCTACGGCGGCGGCCGTTATCTGCTGGACACAGCGAAGGGCGCGGATCTCGGCTCGAGCGGCAACGCACTCGTCCTCGACTTCAACTTCGCCTATCACCCCTCGTGCAAGTACGACCCGCAGTGGGTCTGCCCGCTCGCGCCGCTCGCGAATCACCTCGCCGTCGCGGTCGAGGCCGGGGAGCTCGCATGACTCGCGCCGAGCGTTGGACCTTGTTCGCAGCGACCCTCGCGTCGGGGATCGTCTTCCTCGACGCCACCGTGGTGAATGTCGCGCTGCCACGTATCGGCCGCGAGCTGCCCTCGTCGCTGTTCGGCGTCCTCGAGGGGCAGTCGTACGTCTACAACGCGTACCTGCTGACGCTCTCGGCGCTGCTCGTGCTCGCCGGCGCGCTCAACGACTACTACGGCCGCAAGCGGATGCTCTCGTTCGGTCTCGCTGGTTTCCTCGTAACGAGCCTGCTGTGCGGTATCGCGCCGTCGATGGAGATCCTGATCGCCGCGCGGATCCTGCAAGGCATGGCCGGCGCCCTCCTCGTGCCGGGATCGCTGGCGCTGATCACCGCGACGTTCTCGGGCGAGGCGCAGGGCCGCGCGTTCGGCGTCTGGGCAGCGGCCTCGGCGGCCACGACGATCCTCGGCCCGTTCGTGGGCGGCGTCCTGGTCGACACACTTTCATGGCGCGCCGTGTTCCTCATCAACGTGCCGCTCTGCATCGTGGCCGTATGGGCGGCGCTCACGTTCGTACGCGAGAGCCGGGACGAGAACGCGTCGGGCGCGTTCGACTGGCTCGGTGCGTTCGTGGTCGCTCTGGCGGTCGGCGGACTGTCGTTCGGCACGATCTACAGCCAGCAGCGCGAATGGCGCGACGCCGTCGGGGTCGCGGTTCTGGCGATCGGCGCCCTCGCGATGGTCGCGCTCCCGTTCCTCATGACCATGCGCCGCGACCCGCTCATACCGCCGTCGCTCTTTCGCTCGCGGAACTTCACTGTGACGAACATCTCGACCTTCCTCATCTACGGCGCGCTCTACCCCGTCGGCTACTTCTTCACGCTGTTCACACAGAGCACGGTCGGATACACCGCTGCGGCAGCCGGTCTGGCGTTCATCCCATCCGGCCTGTTCCTCGTGTTGCTGAGCTCGCGCTTCGGCGCCCTGGCCAGCCGTCACGGACCGCGTCGCTTCATGGCCATCGGTCCCGCGCTCATGTGTCTGGGCGTCCTGTGGTACGCGCGCGTGCCGAGCACCACAAGCCCGTGGCTCTTCGCGTTGGACGACGCGCGCACCTACGTGCCGCCGATCAGCTACGTCACCGACCTGCTGCCCGGAGCGATCCTCTTCGGGATCGGTCTCGCGCTGATGGTCGCACCGCTCACGACCGCGCTCATGGCCAGCGTCCCGGTGCGGAACGCCGGCGTGGCATCCGCCGTGAACAACGCGATCTCGCGCGTCGGGCCTCAGCTCGCGGGCGCGCTCATCTTCGTCTTCATCACCGCGAGCTTCTACGCCGGGCTCCACGCGCGCGTGCCAAGCATCGACGTCAACGACCCGTACACGCGCCTCACGATCTCGCCGCTCAACGTCGAGCGCCCGCTGGCGTCACCGTCTCCGGACGACCTGGCGCGCCTCGAAGCGGAGCGTGAGGCCTCGACGGACGCCTTCCATCTCGCGATGTTGATCGCAGCAGCGCTGCTCGCCGCGGGCGCGGTGACGAACGCCGTGGGCATCGCCGATCGTCTCGCGATGAAGGCCGCCGCCGAGCGCGGCTAGGGCTTCGTTAGGACGATCGCGTTCGGAAGCAGCCTTCCGGGCCCGACCTTGTATGAGCCGGCGATGTACATCGCCGATGTCCCGCCGCCGTCGAGGTTGAGCGCGTCCTTCGCGCCGAGCGCCTGCAGCACGTATGCGGACTCCGTGACCGTCGCGTTCGTCACGATCGCGAGATACACGTAGGTGCCGTCGACGCCGATCGATCCCTTCGTGCCCTTCGCCATCTGCACCGCGGTCTGCTCGAACTCGGAGTCGACCACAGCACCGTTCTGCATCAACAGCGGGAACATCGTGAGGGCGGCGGTGATCGGCGCGTTCATCAGCGACGCGTTCTGTCCGTAGACGAAGCTGCGCCGGTAGACGCCGGTCGCGCTCCCGTTGAACGTGAGCAGGCTGTTCTGCCCGATGAGCGCGGGCCGGTTGATCCAGCGCCGCAGGTTGCTGTTGTAGAAGGCGTAGTCGTACGAGTTGACCTTGCCCGCGCACGCGGGATAGTCCGGCGGGCAGAGATACGTTCCATTCATTCCCGCGTAGGCGCCGTTCTCCGCCACGTACTGCGCGAGCGGCTTCGCCGGGCAGTCAGCGGTGCAGTCGGTGCTGTTCGCCGTGAGCGTGCGGACCGTCATGTCCGCGAGCCGCTCCTTGATGAGATGCACGTTGAACGTGCCGCGCGTCGTCGGCACGCTGAGGTTGCTGTAGCCGAGCGGGCTGTACACGGCGCCGCTCTGCGCCGGTGCGCTCCCGTCGGGATTGAGCACGGTAACGAGCCAGAAGACGCCGAAGTCCTCGAGCCACGTCGCTCCTTCGATGAGCGGGCGCAGGTAGAGGCGGTAGTAGCCCGGGGTCAGCGGGGCCTGGATCGTGAACTGGAACCACGCGACCTGGCCGGGACCGACGTACGGCGCCGGCTGCATCGCGATCCGGTTGAACCGCGGCCAGCCGGTCGCGAGCGAGCCCGCGGTGCCGTCGCCGCCGAGCGGACTGATCTGATCCTGCCCCGGCTCGGGACCCCACGTCCCGAGATACGCGACCTCGCCCATGCGGCCGCTCACCCATCCGAGGGACCCGCTGTTGTAGAACGCGACCGTCGCGGTCGAGCGTCCGCCCGGACACAGCGTGGGATAGCCGCTCTGTCCGAACCACCGCGCGTGGAAGCCGGGGATGCCCGTCGGAAGACCCGTCGGCGCCGGGATGCCCGGTCCCGTGCTGGCGACGCACGCGGCGTTCGCTGGCCGCGCGGGTTGACCAAGCACCAGCGTGCTTGCGACGAGCAGCACGCCTGCGATACGCGCGAACATCCGGAGACCCACCATCCGGGGTAACGACGCTGCCGGACCCGACAGTACGTTTCGAGTGCGTGGCGGGTCATCGGATGCCGGTCTGAAACCGCGGAACGTGACCTCCGCTTCGCTCCGGCTTTCTGGACCGGCTTCGCCGGTCCATCAGTAGAGTGCGTGACGTGGAGTCAGCCGCGGCCGACCTCGTCGAGCGCAGCGGCCGGCTGGCCGATCTCGCGGAACAGCGGTTGGCGCTCGCGCCGACGAACCCATCGGCGAGCGAGCGAGCGCGTCAGCTGCGCGATCATCTGGAGGGATTCGTGCGGCCACGCGCCGCGGACCTCGAGGCGCCGCTGCTCGTGCTGCTCCTTGGACCCACCGGTGCGGGGAAGTCGTCGCTGCTCAACACGATCGCGGGCACCGAGGTGAGCCGGGCCGGCGTGCTCCGACCGACGACGCGCGAGGCCGTCCTCTACGCGAGCGAAGGCGACGCGAAACAGATCCTGTCCGGCGGCCGCTTGCGGCTCATCGCCGCTGATCGCATCGCGCATGCGGTGGCTCCTGCGGCGTCCGCCGGCGTCGCGGTCATCGATGCCCCGGACATCGACTCGGTGGAACGCGATAACCGCCTGCTCGCGGACGTGCTGCTCGAGGCCAGCGACCTGTGCGTCTTCGTCACCACCGCGACACGCTATGCGGACCTCGTGCCCTGGCAGGTTCTGCGCCGCGTGCAGGAGCGCGGACTTCCGCTTGTGGTGCTGCTCAACCGCGTCCCCGCCGATGCCCGTGACCGCGAGGTGGTCCTGGCCGATGCGCGCCGCCTGCTTTCGGAGGCCGGGATGCGGGAGGCGGATGACACGTTGGATCTGATCGCGGTCACCGAGGGCGAGGTCGACCCACACGTGAATGGGCTCGCGCGAGAGAACGTCCGTCCGCTGCTCGACCGCATCGAGCAGCTGGCATCGGAGGGCGCCGAGCGACGGCGTGTGACGATGGACGCGCTCGCCGGTGCCCTTGGTGGACTCGCGCCGCTCGCGCACGCCGTCGCCGACGATCTCGAGCACGAGGCGATCGACGGCGCATCGCTCCGCCGCATCGCCGAGACGTCATACGCGGAGGAGCTCGCCGCGCTCTCGCGCGGTCTGCGCGGCGGCGTCCTTCTTCGGGGCGAGGTCCTTCGCCGCTGGCACGACTTCGTGGGCGCCGATCAGATCACGCGTTTCGTCTCCTCCGGGCTCGGACGGCTGCGCGGACTGCTGCTGACCGCCTTCCGCGGGACGCCCACCGCGCCGGTCGCGATCGTCGAGGAAGAGATGGCGAGCACGCTCGAGGCGCTCGCGCTGCGTCACGCCAGCGATGCCGCGCGCCGGACCGCGTCCGCATGGTCCGACCGCTCCGATGCGTCGGCCCTGATCGGCCGCGATCCAACGCTGTGGTCGGCGTCGGCTGAGTTCGCTCCGGCGATACGCGAAGGCCTTGCGACGTGGATGCGCGCGACGATCGACGATGTGCGCACGGCCGGCGGGCGGAAGCGCGCCGTTGCGCAGGTCGCCGCGCTCGGGGTGAACGCGGTCGGCGTCGCGGTGATGCTCGCCGTATTCGCGCATACCGCGGGCCTGACCGGCACGGAGTTCGGGATCGCCGCCGGCACCGCATTCCTGAATCAGAAGCTGCTGGAGGCGCTCTTCGGGGAACGCGCGATGGAGCAGCTCATCGAGCAGGCCCGAGCGCGACTGGACACGCTGCTGACGACGCTCTTCGCGCACGAGCGCGCGCGATTCGAGGCGCTCGCCGGGCGACCGGCGACGCTGCGCGAGCTCGCGGCCGAGCTGCGCGCTTCTGTGGCGGAGCTGCGTTAGTGAGTCTCCCAGACTGCCTCGCGCACCTGGACGAAGCGATCGCGGCCGCCTCCGCGCTCGCTCTCGACACGACCGCCGCGGCGAGCGTGCGCGAAACGGCGCGGACCCGCCTCGGATTCCCGAGCGACGCGTACGTGCTAGCGCTCGCCGGAGGGACCGGTGTCGGGAAGTCGACGCTCCTCAACGCGATCGCCGGCGAGGAGGTCAGCTCGGCCAGCGCGCGGCGCCCGACCACCGCCGAGCCCGTCGCGTGGGTCCCGGCCGACCGGCGCCGCGATCTCTCGGGCCTGCTCACCTGGCTCGGCGTCACGCAGGTGCGCGAGCATCGTGCGAAGAGCCTCGGCGAGCTCGCGGTGCTCGACCTACCGGACTTCGACTCCATCGCTCCCGAGCACCGCCAGCGCGTCGATGCTCTGCTCCCGCGCGTTGACGCCGTCGCCTGGGTCGTCGATCCCGAGAAATACAAGGACGAGATCATGCACGGCGGGTACTTGCGCACGTTCGCTCCACGTCTTCGCCACCAGCTGGTCGTGCTCAATCGCACCGACCTCCTGAGCGCGGAGGACGCGGCGCACGTGAGCGACGACATGCGCGCCCAGCTTCGGCGCGAGGGTCTGGAGGATGTGGCTGTCGTGACCACGCGCGCGCGCGACGGCGCGGCCGGCGTCGCGGAGTTCCGCCGCTGGCTCGACAGCGGCGTACAAGCGAAACGCGTGATCGCATCGCGCGTGGCCGCCGAGGCGCAGCAGGCGGTGAGCGAGCTCGCCGCGCGCGCCGGCGTGGCCGAAGGCGAGGTGACGCCACTCATCGACCCGGGCCGCCGTGAGCGCGCGCAGGGCTCCGTCGCGCGTGGCGTGCTCGCTCTCATCGACATCGACGGCGTGGAGCGTCAGGCCGTCGCGGCGACGCGGCTCGCCGCTCGACCGCGCGGCGCCGGACCGTTCGGTCGCCTGACGAGCTGGGTCTATCGCCTCACCGGCCGGGCGCGCGCGTCCGCCGATCCCGCCGCGTACCTCCGCCGCTGGCAGCTCCGCGGATCGCTCGCACCGGCGGTCGAGCCACTGCGCGAGCTCATCGCGGCGACCCTGCCCACCGTGCCCGGATCCGTGCGCGGAGCGCTCGCCGCGCTGAGCACCCCTGCGGTCTTCGAGCAGCGGCTCGCCGAGACGATCGACCGTTCGCTCGCGACCGAGGCCGCCGAGTTCCGTGTCCCGACGAGCGCGCTCTGGTCGCTCATCGGCCTGGCTCAGTACGCCGTGACGGCGGTGCTGCTCTTCTGCGCGCTCTGGTTCGCCGCGCTCTTCCTCATCCCGGGCGCGCCGGTCGGCTCCGTCGACGTTCCCTACCTCGGCGCGATCCCGACGCCGGTCGTCCTGCTCGCGGCGACACTGCTGATCGGATTTCTGCTCGCGCAGGCGCTGCGTCTGCACGCGGGGTGGCTCGGGCGCCGCTGGGCGCGGCGGATCGGCGAGCAGATCACGCGCGAGGTGCAGGAGCGCATCACCGACAGCCTGCTGCTCCCGATCGAGCGCTTCGATTCCGCGCGCGATCAGCTCGCGAAGGCCGCACGCGGCGCGAGCGAAGACTGCGCCTCCGCCACATAGCGCAGTTCCATCGTCACGACGCTAGGGCTCGTCGATGCGTTGCACGCGGAAGATCAGCTCCCACGTGTTGAAGACGCCCCAGAGCAGGCTCAGCACAGCGATGCCTCCGATCACATACAGCGCAGTGGCCTCACCGACGAAGATGCCGATGCCCGCAGCGATCGCGACGGCGAACAGGCCGAAGCCGGCGACGAACTGCCACACGGTGACCTTCCGGTCGTAGCCAACGCCAGTCGCGCGCAGTCCGCTGCGCGCCGCCGCGCCGAAGGGCAGCGTGGCAGCGATGACCATGACGAGCAGCTCGAGACCGAACGCCGAAAGGCTCTGCGGCATCAGCGCCAGGAACCCGATGCCCAGCGAGACCACATAACCGAGGAAGACGGAACGCGCGACAGCGCGGAGCTCCGCGTTGCGGCTCGCACTGAGCACGCGGACGTGGATCGAGAGCGCCACGAACAGCAAGCCCAGCAGCCCGGCCGACGCGGTGACCAGGCTCACGTTGAAGTCGTGCCAGAGGGCAAGGTCTTCGGACATCGAGGCGGGTCGAGGATAGCGAGGCGTGAGCTACTCGGCGTCAGGTGGCGTGCGCGGTGCTAGCCGCGCGAGAGGCGCTCCCGATCTTCCTGCGTATCGACGTCGTCGAGACGCGCGAGACCATCGGCGACCTCGAAGACGGCGACGTCTCGGTGGCGCGCAAGGACGTCACGCGCGCCCGCGTCCCCGCGAAGCTTGTCGACCTCTTCCCAGAGATCGCGGTGCAGCAGTGTCGGCGGCGACCGTCGGCCATCCTGGACACACACCACGGCGGGCGCACCCGACGAACGCTGCGCCGCAACGAGCGCGTCGAGGAGCGCGGCGGTCACGTTCGGCTGATCGCCAAGCACGATCACTGCGGCATCGCTCGCGTCGAGCGAGCGCAGGCCGACGCGCAGCGAGCTGGCCTGACCCGTTGCGTGATCGAGGTTGCGGACGAGCAGCGCGCGGCCGGAGCGCACGCCTGCCGCGATCGCGTCGGCATCGGCGCCGAGGACAACGACGATCGGTGAGAGCGATGATGCGTTCGCGGCGTCGAGCGCATGCTGCAGGAGCGGCCGGTCGCCGAGCGGCGCGAGTAGCTTTTGGCCGCCGAAGCGCAGACCCTGACCCGCCGCCAGCACCACCGCGGCGACGCGCTCCGCGGGCGCGCTCACTGGACTAGCCGGTGGTCACGAGGCTGCGCGCGGAAAGGCTGAGGCCAGCGCGGCCACGACGCGCCGCGAGCATCTCCGCGACGATCGCGAGCGCGGTCTCCTCGGCCGTGCGCGCACCGATGTCGAGCCCGATCGGCGCGTGGATGCGCGCGAGGTCGTCATCCGAAAAGCCCTGCGCGCGAAGCCACTCGAAGCGCTTCTCGTTCGTCCGCGAGCTGCCGATGGCGCCGACGTAACCCGCGGTGCTACGGAGAGCCGCGAGGAGTGCGGGCCGATCGAACTTCTCGTCGTGGCTGAGCACCACGATCGCCGATCCGCTGTCGAGCGCGAGATGCGCGAATGCGACATCCGGCCACTCGTGGACGAGCTCATCCACCTGGGGAAAGCGATCTCGGCTGGCGAGCGCCTTTCGGGGATCGACAACGACGCTTCGGTAGCCGAGGGGCTTCGCGAAATGGACGAGCGCCATCGCGATGTCCGTCGCGCCAACGATCGCCAGCGTGGCCGGGGCGGGAACGGCGTGGAGGAAGACGCTCGCAGCGCGCCCATCGGCGAGCCGCAGCGCACTCACCCGCGAATGCCCCTCGCGCAGCGCGCCAAGCGCCTCGCGCCCGAGTGGCGCCAGCTCCGCGCCCCACTCGTCGGTGCCCGGCTCGCCGGTCCACAGGCCGACGGTTCCGGCGCGATCCTCGGGCGAGACGATGCGGGCGAGGACGACACCCTTGCCGTTGCCGACGGCCGCCGCGGCACGCTCGTGGATGGGACCGACCGGCTCGATGAGGACCTCGATCGTGCCGCCGCACGACAGGCCGACGGTGAACGCCGTGTCGTCGCTGATGCCGTAGCGGACCACGCGGGCGCGCCGCGACTCGAGCGCGGACAGCGCCTCTTCGTAGACATCGGCCTCGACACAGCCGTTGCTCACCGAACCCGCGAGTCGTTCGCCCGGCGCAACGAGGAGCGTCGCGCCGATGGGGCGCGGCGCGGACCCAGTGATACCCACGACCGTCGCGATCGCCACGCGCCCCTCCGCGGCACGCCACGCAAGGAGCTCCGCGGCGACCTGTCTCACCGCGAGCCCGCCGTCGCGGCGGCTGGATCGGCGAGGAAGCGACGCAGGCAGCCCGGACCGCAGAAGTAGTACGTCTTGCCCTCGTGGTCCGCATGGAGCGCGCTCTCCGTGATCGCCACGGTCATGTCACAGATCGGATCCACCGCCTCGGCCGGCGGTGCCTTCAGCGCCGCGACGTGCGGTCGCGTCGCCACGATCTCGGTGAGGATGCTGAGCGCGATCTCCTCTTCGGAGCGAGCGTGGATGTCCAGACCGGCGGGGTACTTGACCCGGGCCAGCGCTGCGGCGTTCGCACCCAGGTCGCGAAGCGCGCCGACCAGCTCGTCACCACGCTTGCGGCTCGCGATGAGACCGACATACCGCGCTGCTGTCGCGATGGCGTCGCGGACCGCGTCCTCGTCGCCGTCGCCTCGCGAGGCGATCACGATCGCGGCGCGCGCATCGAGCGAAACGCCGGCCAGCGTCGAGACAACGTCGAAGCCGAGCGTGGCGCCCATCGAGACGAGAGCACGCGCGACGGGCGTCGTTCCGACGATCGCGAGCTGTTCAGGAGGCATGATCGGCTCGATGTAGATCTCCAGCTCCCCGCCGCTGTGGCAGGTCATTGGGAAGTGTCGCACCCCATCGCGCGACGCCGCCGCGCGGTTCGAGAGCACTATCAGCCGGGGCTCGCCCTCCGCGAGCGCGGCGAGCGACTCACGCAGGACCACGGGTGCCGCGCAGCTTCCGCCGATCCAGCCGTGCAGGGTCCCCTCCGCCGTGACGATCGCTTTCGCGCCGGGTTTCGCCGATGTCGGCCGATCGGCGCGCACGATCGTCGCGGTCACGAACGGCTCGCGACGCGTCACGAGATCGGCCGCATCCGCGTAGAACCGCAGGCGCTCGTTCATGGGCGCACCTGCCGCCGCACCGGTCGGCCGCGCCCGGCCTGTCCGAGGAGCTTCGCTATCGTCGCCAATGCATCAAGGGTATTCGCCGCGAGGTGGTCGTCCGCGGCGGCGGCGAGAGCGCGCGCGCCCGAGGCCTCCGGCGCATAGCCAGGCGTGCCCGCGAGCGGATTGAGCCAGACGAGACGGTAGGCCGCGCGTTGGAGCACACGCGCCTCCGACGCGAGCAGGGCCGGATCACCGCGCTCCCAGCCGTCGGTGACGAGCAGAGCGACGGCGCCACGGCCAAGCACGCGGCGCGACCAGCGGCGGTTGAACTCGCGCAGCGCGTCGCCGATGCGCGTGCCACCCGACCAGTCCGTCACCGACCGGCCGACGCGCGCGAGCGCGACGTCCGGACGCCGGTGACGCAGCTGACGCGTCACGCGCGTGAGCCGCGTCCCGAACGTGAAGACCTCCACACGGCCCCAGCCCCGCGCGAGGGAGTGGCTCATGTGAAGGAGGAGCCTGGTGTAGACCTCCATCGATCCGGACACGTCCAGAAGCAGCACGAGCGGCCGGCGCTTCGAGCGCGGTCCGCGTCGAATGAGCTCGATGGGCTCGCCGAAGCGCGCGAGGCTGCGACGCAGCGTGGCTCGGGTATCGAGGGTGGTGCCGCGATTCGCCGGTGAGAAGCGACGGCTCGGGCGCAGCCCCGGCGACCATTCGAGATCCTCGAGGAAGCGCGCGGCGGCGGTGCGTTCGTCCGCCGTCATCACCGCGAAGTCTCTGAGGCGCAGCACCTCCGCGGGGCTGGCGACGACGCGGATCGTGCGCGTCGTGGTCTCACGCCCCTCGCGCGCGGGAGGCATGTCCGAGGCGACCGCCCAGGCGTCCTTGTCGTTCGCGCGCGCCCGACCCTCGCTCGGCACCACCACGCGTGACCCGCGCAGCAGCGCCCAGAAGAGATCGAAGGTCTCGTCGAAGCGCGCACGATCGGCGGCATGCGTCACGAGCATCGCGCGGCAGGCGGCCCGCACCTCGCTCTCACGCGCGAGGTCGATCTCCACGAGTCCCCTCAGCAGGAGGCGCGCGCGTTCCGCGTCCACCGGGACACCGGCTCGACGGAGCAGCCGAGGTAGCTGGAGAAGGTTCGAGGTGACGGGACTAGCGAGCACCGGCGGCTTCTTCAAGGAGACGCGGCAGGGACTCTTCGCGGACGCGACGGACGTCCTCCTCGTACTTGAGCAGAACGCCCAGGGTGCCGCCGAGCGACTCGAGGTCGAGCTCGACCGACCCGAGCGCGGTGAGCGCGAGCGCCCAGTCGATGGTCTCCGCCACGCCCGGTCGCTTGAACAGATCCTCGCGCCGCAGCGCCTGGACGACGGCGACGACCGCGCGGGCGAGACGCGCCGACAGATCGGGCAGCCGGCGTGAGAGGATCGCGAGCTCCCGCTCGGGCGTGGGGTAGTCGATCCACTGATAGAGACAGCGGCGCTTGAGGGCGTCGTGCACCTCACGCGTGCGGTTCGACGTGATGACGACGGGAGGCGGGGAGCTCGCGCGGAACGTCCCGAGCTCGGGGACCGTGATCTGGAAGTCCGAGAGCAGCTCGAGGAGGTACGCCTCGAACTCCTCGTCCGCGCGGTCGACCTCGTCGATGAGCAACACCGCGGGCGTACGGGCCGGGTCGATCGCGTCGAGGAGTGGCCTCTTGAT
>JBGPZT010000123.1:0-8275 GCA_041493915.1 Candidatus Limnocylindria bacterium | reverse complement strand
TTTCGCGCGCAGCGTCACACCGATCGAGCGCGCGCGGACCTGAAAGGAGATACCGCGTCCCTGCGGATCCACGGTCACGGGGCCGATCTGACGCACGAGGTCGTGAAGAAACCGGTAGAGGTCGACGATGTGCGGCGGCTTGCCCGCGAGATGATCCGCGACGCGCATGCGCCGGCACGAATGCCACATGTTGCGCGTGACGAAGGTGCGCCCGCAGCGCGGGCAACGCCACAGCGGACGTTTTCGAGCCTAGGCTACGGCGCCTTGCCTCCATCGGCGTCCATCTGCGCGCGCTGGAGCTTGCCCGAGTAGTCGACGTAGATCGACTTCCACTCGGAGTACACGTCGAGGGCGGCCCGGCCCGCTTCGCGGTGACCATTACCGGTCGCCTTCATGCCACCGAACGGCAGCTGGATCTCGGCGCCGATCGTTCCCGCGTTCACGTAGACGATCCCCGTCTCCGCGTCCCGCATGAAGCGGAAGGCGTTGTTGATGTTGCGCGTGTACACGGATGACGAGAGGCCGTACTTCGTATTGTTGAGGACCTTGATGGCCTCATCGACGCTGTTGACCTCGATGACCGACGTCACCGGCCCGAAGATCTCCTCCTGCGCGACCCGCATGTTCGGCTTGACGTCCACGAGGACCGTCGGCTCATGGAAGAACCCCTTTGCGAGCGCGCCCTCGGTCGGGATGCGGCCGCCGGCCGCGATGGTCGCGCCCTCCTTCTCCGCGATCGGCATGTAGCTCGCGACCTTGTCCTGCGCCTGCTTCGACACGACCGGTCCGATGTCGGTCGTCGAGTCCAGGCCGTGTCCGAGCCGCAGTTTCTTCGCGCGGACGACGAGCTTGTCGATGAGATCGTTGGCGACCGCGCGGTGCGCGATGACGCGCGAGGCGGCGGTGCAGCGCTGACCGGACGTGCCGAAGGCGGACCAGACGATGCCGTCGAGCGAAAGGTCGACGTCGGCGTCGTCGAGCACGACGATCGCGTTCTTGCCACCGAGCTCGCAGGAGACGCGCTTCAGCAGGCGGCCGGCGATCTCGCTGATGTGCGCACCGGTGTCGCTCGATCCCGTGAACGAGATGAGGTCGACGCTCGGATGCTGCACCAGGTGATCGCCGAGAGCGTCGCCGGGTCCCAGCACGAGGTTGAGTACGCCCTTCGGGAGGCCGGCCTCCTCGAGGATCTCGACGAGGCGCACGGCGAGCATCGGGGTGTACGACGCCGGCTTGAAGACGACCGTGTTCCCGAGGATCAGCGCGGGCATGATCTTCCAGGTCGGGATCGCGAAGGGGAAGTTCCACGGTGTGATCGCGGCGATCACTCCGTGCGGGTGCCGCATGCTCATGGCCCACTTGTTGGGCAACTCGGCGGGCACGACGTCACCGAACTGACGGCGGCCCTCGCCGGCGATGTAGTAGGTCATATCGATGCCCTCTTGGACATCGCCCTTGGACTCCGCGAGCACCTTGCCCATCTCGAGCGTCATCTCGCGCGCGAGGTCGTCTTTGCGCCGGAGCATGATCTCGGCGGCCCGATAGAGGATCTCGCCTCGCTTCGGAGCGGGGAAGAGCCGCCAGCCGTCGTACGCGCGCCGCGCGGCTTCGACAGCCTTGTCGACGTCGGCGGTCGTCGACTTCGTGGCGGTCGCGATGAGATCGCCGTTCGCCGGGTCGGTGTCCTCGAACGCGTCGCCAGAGGTTGAATCGACCCAGCGGCCGTCGATGTAGTTCTTCAGATGTGTCGTAGCCACGGCTGCACTCCCCTTACTGCGTCGCGCGCGGTCGGCGGGCTAGAAGCTGGCTCCGTAGAACAGCCAGATCGTCAGGCCGCCGACGAAGATGATCCCCAGGAAGATGAGGATGAAGGCGATGTTCGCCTGCCGCTCAGGGTCATCGCTCGAGAAGAAGCTCACGAGGCGCGATTATGGCGTCGTCTGAAAGAAACGCCGCATAGTTAGCGCTTTCGACGTCGTCGAGCGTCTGCGCGGCCGTCCGCTGGTGGGTCGAGCGGCATCTCCGGGGTTCCGCCCAGATACCAGGGAAGGTTCCGGAATGGATAGTTGCCTCGCTTCATCGATCGAGCACGGAGGCGAACCCCCAACCACAGGATGCCCACGATGAGGATCCCAACGAAGAGGACGGACAGGGCCACCCCGAGCGCTTCCATGAAGACCTCCAAACCGCTGGATCATCCAGGCGGACCGGTCAGATCGGACAGCCGGTTCACGACCGGCAGCGTCGTCCAGCGTAGGACGTGTGAGCGGATCGGCCACAGCGTCGTTGCCGGCGTTACGGACGACCGTCGTGTGACGATGGCGACCAGGTCGTCAACCTGGACCGCGACGCTCGTGAGTCTTGCGGCTGGATGGTCCGCGTCGGGCCCGGCGTACTCGAGTCCCACATCCAACGGCTGCCGCGGACGACGGACACGTGCAAGACCGACGCGGATCCCGCGAGGCATCGCGTCCGTCAGCTCCGGCCAGTGCTCCTCGGGCACCAGTTCTTGGCTAGCCGCGTGAGCCACGAGCATCGCGGTCTTGGCAAACCAACGACTGAGGGTTCGACGCGTGGCCTCGGCCACGTGGTCGGGGCGCGACTTCGCGAAGACGGCCTGACGGAAGCTGACTTCCAAGCCGCTCATCCATCCGGCATTGCACGCTCCACAGACGTTCGTGACCAGACGGGCGATCCGTGCGTCCGCTGCAGCGTCGGCCGGCCGATGCGCTGCGTGCGTAGCACGCCACGCGCGCAATCGTGCGACCAGCCAGCGGGCGAAAACGTGTTCGCGCGTTAGCGCGACATCTTCGCGCAAGCAGAACCTGCAAAGTCCGTGTGGCGGCAGCCGGGATCGTGCGGTCATCGCTTCAGGCTACCGGGGCTCCTTCATGACTTCTTCACACCGCGGTGCGACGCTGGCGTCGGCGTAGGGAGGACAAGATCATCGACGTGAGCTCGCCATGACCGCTGTTCCGATCGCGAACGAGGATCGTCGTCGCGCGCACGCCCGCGCGGCGTCGGTACAGAAGTACGCAAGGATCGCGGGAGTGCTTTTCCTGATCTCGGCCGTGGCCGGTGGCCTCGGTGAGTTCTTCGTCCCGTCCCAGCTCATCGTGTCAGCCGATGCGACGGCGACCGCGAACAACATCATGGCTTCTGACTCGCTGTTCCGTGTGGGCTTCGCCAGCTACCTCGTAGAGGCCGTGTGTGACATTGCGTTGGCGCTGATCCTTTACGTTCTGCTCAGACCCGTCCACCGGGATCTCGCGTTGCTCGCCGCGTTCTTCCGGCTCGTGTCCACGGCCGTTTTCGGCGTCGCCGAGGTGCTCTTCTATTCCGCACCGTCGCTCATCCTTGGAGGCGCTGACTATCTGAAGACGTTCTCGCCCGAGCAACTGAACACTCTCGCGTTCCTCTCGCTCAGGTTGTATGGATATGGCAGCGGGATAGCCTTCGCGTTTTACGGAGTCGGTTCCGTTCTCTTTGGGTACTTGCTCTTTCGATCGGGCTACTTCCCGAAGGTCCTCGGCTTTCTTCTGGCGCTCAGTGGTCTCGGGTTCGTCACGCGGAGCTTCGCGCTGGTCCTGGCGCCGGCATACGAATCCTTTGCCCTTCTTGTGCCTACGGCCATCGCGGGACTTGCGCTGACTTTGTGGTTGCTCGTGAGGGGCGTGGACGTTCCGAAGTGGGAAGAGAGAACGGCGCTGACGGGCCTTCGGTGGAGCTGAGGGGGATCGAACCCCTGACCTCTTGAGTGCGATTCATTCGAGCGAGATTTTGGCGGGCAACGCGATACCACTGGCAAGTACGAAGAACGGGGTGGCTGCCAGGCTTCTCCTCGCGTTGGTCAAGTTATCTGGTGCCCGAAAGAGTCGCGGGCCAACGGATGCCGCGCTGCTCGTTCCTGCTGTCGACGACTTACGGCGTCACGCTTGGCGTGGGAGGGTGCCTTCTCCGTCATAAGCCGCTTTCTCGACGAACGGCATTGGCCATGCGCACCAGCGCTGACTCAACCGCGGCAGCCTCGCCGTCCTCAATGTATGCCGCGAAATGGCGTTTGACGTGGTTCAGATGGATCGGTAGCGCCTGCCGGTACTTCGCTTCGCCCGCGTCCGCTAGCGCGATGTGCAGACTCCGCCTATCGCCCGGGCGGGCGAGTCGCTGGACCAGCCCGGCCTCCTCCATACGGTCGATGAGCCTCGTCAGCCCGCTCTTGCTGAAGAGGAGGGCGGTAGCGAGTTGAGTCATCGTGAGGCGCTGGGCAGGCGCCATACGCAGTTGGGCGAGTGCATCGAACCACGTGAGCGGCAGCCCACAGGCTGATTCGAGCTCCCGACTGAGGATCGTTTCCAGTGCTTTGTGCGCCGTGAGGAAGGCGCCCCAGGAGTTCAGCCGTGAGCGAGTCAGGAGTTTCCGACCGAGTTCCGAAACGTCCACATCCTTGGTCCGCCGCTTCAAAGAAGGTTTGCTCAGCGACCGCGTCGCGGCTTTCTGGCTGACTGCATTCACGCTTCAAATCTAATCCATTGTTTGTGCTGCGAACAGTCCGTGAAAGATCTTTTCCATTGACGATAGTACGCTAAGCAACTATTGTGGGCGCACAGTTACTTGCGCCTTAGGAGGGCAGATATGAGCTGGACCGTCGATCCGATGCACACCCAGGTTGAGTTTTCCGCCAAGCACATGGGTCTTATGACCGTGAAGGGACATTTCACCGGCGTGCGGACAGCGATCGATCTCAACGAGGACGACTTCACCGCCTCCTCGGTGGAAGCAACGATCGAAGCCGGCACGCTGATCACCAACGACCAGCGCCGCGATGCGCACCTGACGTCACCCGACTTCCTGAACGCCGAGCAGTTCCCGACCATCACTTTCAAGAGCACCCGCATCGAGCGCGCGGCGCACGACGGGTACAAGATGACGGGCGACCTGACGATTCGAGACGTGACACGGCCGGTCACGCTGGACGTCGTGTATTCCGGTCAGGCTAAGGACCCGATGGGCAGCGTGCACGCCGGTTTCAGCGCCTCCACGACCATCAAGCGAAAGGATTGGGGCCTGACCTGGAACGTCGCGCTCGAGACCGGCGGCCTGCTGGTGAGCGAGGACGTCAAGCTCGCGCTCGAAGTCGAAGTGGTCAAGACCGCTGAAATGGCCACGGTCGCCTGAAGCGCCGCATCGATAGAAGGAGAGACCAGTGCCAGCGGTCGCCACGAGCAAGGGCGGAGCCAAGAGGATCCGTGTCGGCATCATCGGCGCCAATCCGGATCGCGGATGGGCGGCGCAGGCACACATTCCTGCTTTGAGGTCGCTCTCGGATGACTTCGAGATCACGGCCCTGTCGACCACGCGACGCGAATCCGCTGACGCTGCCAGCAAGCTCTTTGGCGTGCCTCTCGCCTTCGACAACCATCAAGAACTCGTGAACAGCCCAACCGTGGATGTCGTTGCCGTCACCGTGAAAGTGCCGCATCACCTGGAGCTGGCGACCGCAGCGCTCGACGCGGGGAAAGCCGTGTACTGCGAATGGCCGCTTGGCAACGGCTTGAAAGAGGCGGAGACCTTGGCCGCATTAGCGAAGAGAAGGGGCGTCCTCGCTGTTGCGGGTCTGCAGGCTCGCTCCGCGCCTTCGGTGGCGTACGTGCATGACCTGATCAAGCAAGGCTACGTCGGCGAAGTGCTCTCCACCACGTTGATCGGTTCGGGAATGGGCTGGGGACCGACGGTGGAGCCGTTCAACGCTTACCTCAACAACAAGAAGAACGGCGCGACGATGCTCTCGATCGCGCTCGGCCACGCGGCGGACGCGCTGTGTCACTGCCTTGGCGAGGTCCGAGACCTCTCGGCCACCATGACCATGCGCCGAAAGTCCTTCACGATCGCGGGGACGGGCGAAAGCAAGCCCATGACCGCGGATGATCAGGTGTGCGTCAGCGGACTCCTCGAGGGCGGGGCCGCATTCGCGATCCACTATCGGGGCGGGCTTTCGCGCGGCACGAACCTGCTCTGGGAGATCAACGGCACCGAGGGCGATCTGCAGCTCACCGCCGCAGGCGGCCAGGCCCAGATCTTCGAGATGGACGTACGCGGCGGCAAGGGCGCGCAGTCCTCACTCGAGATCCTGCCCGTGCCAGAGGAGTATCGGTGGGCGCCGCCGCAACCGGGTCCAGGCACGAACGTTGCCCAAGCGTACGCCCGTTTCGCGCGCGATTATCGCGAGGGAACGCACCTCTGCCCGACCTTTGAAGACGCAGTCACGCGACATCGCATGCTGGACGCGATCGAGACGGCAGCCGCGACCGGTCAGCGTCAAAGGCTCGGTTGATCCGCGAGGTAGTGGACGACCATTGACGCAAACCAGATCGTCCACCGCGGCTCATCCCGGAGTTGGGCCGACGTGCTCCAAAGGGATCGATGGCGTCAATGGACGCGAATCAAATCACCGTGGCGGTCAACGCAACACTGACGACCCAGGATCCACATGGACGAGAGGGCCCCTTGAATATTCGTCAAGCGGTTTCTCGCTTCTGGGCGGATCACGTCAATGCGAATGTGCCAATGAATTGCGTGGTTCGGTGGAGCTGAGGGGGATCGAACCCCTGACCTCTTGAGTGCGATTCAAGCGCTCTCCCAGCTGAGCTACAGCCCCAGCCCCGAATGGCGGCAACCACGTCAATCGTACCTGAGCGGAGGCCGACGAGGACGTGCAGAGGGACGTGAGCGCGCGTGCCTTACGCGATCCGCAGCACCACGGGCGCGTCGCCCCATAGACGCTCCAGCCGGTACAGTTCCCGCTCCTCCGGCACGAACACGTGCACAATGACGTCGCTGAGGTCGATGAGGATCCACCGGCCGCCGCTGTAGCCCTCGACACCGAACGGCTGCTCCCCCGCGGCCTTCGCCTTTTCCACGATCCCGTCCGCGATCCCTTGCGCCTGCCGCTCGCCCCGCGCGCTGCAGATGACGAACAGGTCCGCGATCGTGGTCACCTCGGAGACGTTCAGCACCAGGATGTCCTCGGCCTTTTTGTCACTCGCCGCTTCTACGACGAGGTCGGCAAGCGCCCGCGGCGGAAGGTCAGCGCGTGCGGATACCGTCACCGATAGAGACCGTGCCTCGTGATGTGCTTCCACACTGCGTCAGGAACAAGGTACCGCAGCGACATACCGCGAGCGGCACGGGCACGCAGCTCGCGCGAGCTGATGTCGAGTCGTGGCGCGTCGAAGGCACGTGCATGGTGCATCGGATCCGGGTCGGGCGCTCCGGGTCGCGCCGCGACCAGGATGGTGGCCAGATCGCGGATGCGATCGGGTGCACGCCAGCGCGCGAGATCGGCGAGTGCGTCGCTCCCGAGGATGAGGAAGAGCTCGCCTTCCGAGCGCAGCGCCTCGAGCGTATCGACCGTGTACGAGACCCCGTCGCGATCGAGCTCGAGCCGCGAGAGCACGAAGCGCGGCTCGTTCGCGATCGCTCCTTCGAGCATCGCGACGCGGTCGGTGACGCTCGCGAGCGGATCGCGGTCCTTCAGCGGTGAGCGCCGCGCGGGGAGGAACAGCACGCGGTCGAGCGGAACGGACTCGAGAGCGGCAAGCGCGATCGCGAGATGACCGACGTGCACCGGATCGAAGGTGCCGCCGAAAACGCCGAGGCGCGCCTTCAACGCTTCTTCGTCGCGCCCGGCGCTGAGAGCTGCTGCGGCGCATCCGTCCATTCGAGATCGAGCTTGCCGATGCGCACCGTGTCGCCGTTCTTGACGCCGAGCCCGCGGAGCTTTCCCTCGACGCCCGACCTGAGCAAGAGGCGGTGGAAGTACGCGGACGCCTCAGGGCTATCCCAGTCGATCCCGGTCGCAAGGCGCTCCAGACGATCGCCGCGCACGCGATAGGCCTCGCCTTCGCGTGACACCTTCACGTCCTTCGGACCGCCGGCAAAGACGATGCGCCGCTCCGCCGGCGCCGCCGCCTCGACCTTCGCGCGTGCCGCGCAGAGCGCGAAGATGCGCTTGTTCAAGCGGTCCACGCCCTCGCCGGTCGCGGCGGAGACCACAACGGCCTCGCGACCCTCGGCCTCCAGGGCCTCCACGATCCCTGGCACAGCGTCGCGCGCTTCCGCGAGGTCGATCTTGTTCAGGGCGAAGAGCTCGGGCAGCGCGTCGAGCGAATGGCCGTACGCCGCGAGCTCGGCGTCGATCGTCGCGATGTTCGCGAGCGGATCGGGTAGCGACGCGTCTACGACATGGACGATGAGGCGCGTGCGCTCGACGTGCCGC
>JBGPZT010000208.1:0-3690 GCA_041493915.1 Candidatus Limnocylindria bacterium | reverse complement strand
GCCATCTTCCGCGGCTCGCCGTCCAAGCTCACCGTCGCGCTCGGGCGCGACGTCGCCGGCGCGCCGATCGTGCTCGACCTCGGCGCGATGCCGCACCTGCTCGTCGCGGGTCAGACGGGCTCCGGGAAGAGCGTGAACATCAGCTCGATCCTCTGCAGCCTCCTGCTCAACGCCACACCCGACGACGTGCGCCTGCTCATCGGCGACCTCAAGCGGGTCGACTTCACCGCGTTCGGCGACGTGCCGCACCTGATCGCCCCGGTCATGACGGATGCGGAGAAGATCCTCAACGCGCTGTTCTGGCTGGTGGGGGAGATGGACCGTCGCTACCGGCTGTTCGCCCGGACCAGCTCGCGGAACATCGGCCAGTACAACGACAAGCACACCGGTTCAGACCGCATCCCGTATGTCGTGTTCGTCATCGACGAGCTGGCCGACCTCATGCTCCAGGCGCCCATCCAGGTGGAGAAGCAGATCACGCGCGTCGCGCAGCTGGCGCGCGCGACCGGCATCCACCTCGTCCTGGGTACGCAGCGGCCGTCGGTGGACGTCATCACCGGCCTCATCAAGGCGAACATCCCGGCTCGCATCGCGTTTGCTACCGCGTCGGCGGTCGACTCGCGCACCATCATCGACATGACCGGTGCGGAGAAGCTTCTCGGACGTGGCGACATGCTCGTGCTGCGGCCCGACCTCGCGAAGCCGATCCGCGCGCAGGGTGTCTTCGTGTCGGATCACGAGATCCAGCTCATCAGCCGTCACTGGACACTGCAGGGCGGGACGTCGTACGACCGGCACGCGAAAGTGCTCGAGGGGCCGGACCGGCTGACCCGCCGCGAGTCCGACGGCGAGGACATCGAGGACGAGCGTTACGAAGAGGCCGTCGAGATCATCCACCATGAGGGCAAGGCCTCGGTCTCGATGCTGCAGCGCAAGATGACGATCGGATTCGCTCGCGCCGGCAGGCTCATCGACATCATGGAGCGCAACGGCGTCGTCGGTCCGGACCGCGGGCCAGGCAAGTTCCGTGAGGTGTACGGCTCGGCCCGGTCCGGCGAGGAGTAAGGGTGGCGCGGCTTGGCGAGACGCTTCGCGCGCAGCGTGAGAAGAAGGGCATCACGCTCGAGCAGGCCGCCTCCGACACGCGCATCCGCGAAAAGTTCCTCAAGGCCCTCGAGGACAGCGACTACCAAACGCTGCCGGGCACCGTCTACACGAAGGGATTCCTGCGCAACTACGCCGAGTATCTCGAGCTCCCCACCGAAGAGCTCGTCGTTCAGTTCCATCAGGAACGCGACCTGCCCGACGCGCCGCGCACCTTCAAGCCACTGAACCCCATCGCCCGGCGCAGCCTCATCTTCACGCCCGCGGTGCTCGTCCCCGTTGTCGTGCTCGCCGGGATCGTGCTGTTCGTGAGCTACCTCTATTACCAGTTCGTCTCGTTCGCGGTGCCTCCGAAGATAGACGTGACCGAACCCGCGTCGGACGCGATCGCGCAGAGCGCCGACTTCGTCGTGAAAGGGCGCACCGTTCCCGATGGCCGCGTCACGGTGCAGGTCTTCCCGGGGCCGCTGACGGTCGCGGACATCCATCCGAACGCCGACGGCACGTTCTCCGTCAACGTGCAGCTGAACCCGGGCTCGAACCACATCGTCGTGGAGGTCCTCGACACGACCGGCAAGGTCGGACAGGCGTCGCGCACCGTCCGTCTCGAGACCCCCGCGAGCTCGCCGGGTGTGCCCGTGATCATCGTCGAGGCGCCCGCGAACGGCGCGACCTTCACGAACGCACAAGTGCTCGTGAGCGGACGCTTCGACGCGAGCGTCACCGCGCTGACGGTGAACGGCGTGCAGATGCCGATCAGCGCCGACCGCCGCTTCGAGATCCGCTTCACCTATCCCGCGGGTCCGCAGACCATCAACATCGTCGCGCGCAACGGGAGCGGTGCGACCAGCACCGAAACGCGCGCGGTGACCGTCGCCTACACGGCAGCCGTGGTAAGCGTCACCGTTAAGGGCGGGGAAGCCTGGCTGCAGGCGACCGTGGACGGCACGGTCGTGCCCAGCACCGGCCGCCTCTTCAAGGAGGGCGAGACCGCGACGTACACCGGCCGCGAGGTGCGCCTGCGCTCCGGCAACGGCGCCGCGACGATGGTGAGCTACAACGGGCAGCCGGCCGTCGCGATGGGGCAGCAAGGTGAGGTCGTAGAGCGCATCTACACCGCGCAGTGAGCGTCCCCGACGCGCTCGCGACCCTTCGCGCGCTGGCGGGAGTCCCGATCTTCATCGCGCTCGGCAGCGATCGCCGAGATCTTGCGCTCGGGATCTTCGTCGCTGCGGCGCTCTCGGACGCGCTCGACGGCTGGCTCGCGCGGCGGACCGGGACCACGACGGACCACGGCGCGATCCTCGATCCACTGGCGGACAAAGCCCTCGTCCTCGCGACGCTCGCTGGACTCACGCTCGTGGGCGACGTGCCGCTCGCGCTCGCGGTGGCGATCGCGGTGCGCGAACTGCTCGTAAGCGGGCTGCGTGTCCTGCGCTACCGCGCCGGAGATCCAATGCCCGCATCATCGGCCGCGAAACTGAAGACCGCGCTCGAGATGTGCGGGATCGCCATCCTCATCGTCGCGCGGCCACCGACCAGCGAGGCAGCCCTCGGCGTGGCGCTGCTCGCGGCCGCGCTCGCGATCGGCATCGTCACCCTGCCCGCGTATCTCTCGCACACGAGACAGCGCTACACCAGTTGACCGGCGGCCGCTAACCTCGCGTCATGCCCACGAAGCGCGCGCCGACGTTCGATGAGCTCGTGGAGCGCATGGCCGCTCTTCACAGCACACTGCGGCGACGAAAACTGACCGTGGCCGTGGCCGAGTCCTGCACCGGCGGATTGCTCGGCGCAGTCCTCAGTGCCCACGGCGGGTCGAGCGATTACTTCCGCGGCGGCGCCGTCGTGTACAGCAACGAGGCGAAGGAGCTCCTCGCCGACGTCCCGCCACAGCTCATCCACTCGCACGGCGCCGTGTCGTCCGTCGTCGCGGGCGCGCTCGCTCGCGGATCGCGCGTGCGGCTCGGCGCGAAGATCGGCCTCGGCATCACGGGGATCTCGGGACCCGGCGGCGCGACGCCCGGGAAGCCCGTTGGACTCACGTACGTCGCCGTCGACAGCGACAAGCACAGCGCGGTGAAGAAGCATCTGTTCACGTTCGACCGCGCCGGCAATCGCCTCGCGAGCGTCGGCGCCGCGTTGGATCTCCTCGAGGCCGCGATCGCGTGACCACCCGCCGCCCGTCGTTCTTCGCTCCGGAGCATGGCGCCGCGTTCGACCGCGACTGTCCGATCGTGCTGGATCTCGGTGCCGGCACCGGCCTCATAGCCCGCGCGATCGCGCCCCGCGCGGCGAGCGTCGACGCGATCGATCCGTCCGAGGCGATGCTCGCCGAGGACCGCCGGCTCGACGGCGCAAGTCATCCGAGCCCCCGCTGGCTCGCCGGCCATGCCGAGGACGTCGCGCTGGATCCGCCGTACGGTCTGGCGACCGCCGGTTCGAGCCTGCACTGGATGGACTGGGACACGGTGCTGCCACGACTCGCGCGCACGCTGACGAAGAAGGCCTTGTTCGCGATGCTCGACGTCGACGATAGCCAAGCCCCGTGGCACGAGGCCTCGTCGCGCGTCGTGGCTTGTTCAG
>JBGPZT010000091.1:0-11067 GCA_041493915.1 Candidatus Limnocylindria bacterium | reverse complement strand
GTCGAAGGCGCACCCAAGCCGCGCGCAGCGGCGCTGGTGCCCAGCTTCGCCTCGGGAGGCGACGAATGAGGCGGATCGTGATCGCGTTCGCGGCCGTGGCCATCGCGGCGACCCTCCTGCTCGGACCCGGACGCTCGCTCCTTCCCGACGCGATACGGCCAGTCAGCGCGCTGGCCGCGCCGGCGCCCGACGCTGCCGCGCCGACGCACGCGGGGCACGACACCGTGAGCGCGCCCGCCGGGCGAGCCGCGATCGCGCCGCCGCCCGACGGCGCCCGCGTCGAGGTCACGACGCGATCCGCCGCCAAGGCCGAGCTCGGATACATCATCGAGACGCGCGTCGTGAGCCCCGATGGCAAACCGGTGAACGATGCCGTCGTCCGGTTCTACGAGCTCGTCGACTTCTTCGGTCCGCGCGAGGAGCTCATCGGGACCGCGCGCACCGACGGCCAGGGCAACGCTTCGCTCACCTATCTACCGGCCTCGATCGGGCCACGCGACATCGCGGTCCGCTTCGCGGGTCAGGGATCCCTGGTGCCGTCGGTCGGCACGGCGACGTTCGAGGCCACTGTCGCGACGCCGCCCTACCGCAGCGACGAGCCCGCCCTGCTCGCCTTCACGCGTCTCGTCCCCTACGCCGCCGGCGCGATCGTGCTGTCGGTCTGGGGCCTTATCGCGTTCGCACTATTCGGCACCGCGCGCGGCATCGCCGTCGGCGCGGCTCACACACGCGCAAAGGAGGACACCGCATGACCTTTCGATTCCGCGCTCTCGCATCCATCGCGTCCATGACATTCCTCGCCGGCGTGCTCGCCTCGTGCGGAGGCGGCACGGGCGAGACGGGGACCTCCGCGACGACGGCACCAACGACCGCGCCCACCATCGCGGCCACCGCGAAGCCGCAGGTCGCCACGTTCCTCATCCTGCAGGGCGACACGGTCCGCAGTCCTGAAGGGCTCACCGACGAGGAAAAGACGTTCCTCTCCTGCACGCAGCAGAGCCGGTTCCCCCAGGGCTCGCGCATCGTGTGGCGCTTCCGCGCGCTCGACCCGATCACGAGCAAGGCGCTCGACGACAAGGCGATCAAGTCGTTCGACATGACCCTCCCCGACGGGAAAACGCAGGCCTTCAAGTACGGCGGGCACGGCGGCACGACGGCAGCCCCGGCCGAGTTCTTCTGGACCGCGGGCTTCAGCGTGCCGAAGGACTACCCGACCGGCGCGTTCAACTACCAGATCAAAGCGACGAGCGTGGACGGCGCGATCGGCACCTGGGACCAGTTCAAGGTGCCCTCGTCCAATCTCCAGATCGTCCCCAGCGGAAAGAGGTAAATGACATGAGGCGTGCCGCCGTCGCGTTCGCCGTGGCAGCCATCCTGTCCGCGTGCGGCAGTGCATCGAACGGGCCCGAGCCCACCGCGAGCGCCGCAGCAACGGCCAAGCCCACCGCGTCCGCGGCGGCGGCCGCCTCAGCGCAACCATCGATCCAGCCCCTCGAGGTGGTCGGCAAGTTCGCCCTCGAGCCGGCGCACGGACCATGGGACACCCCGGTGACAGCGACGGCGAGCGGGCTCAAGCCCGCGACGAAGTACGACCTCGTCTGGACCACCGGGAAGGTGCAATGGAAGCTCTCCGACGACCGGAGCAAGTTCATCGGACGTGACGCCCTCACCGTTCAGAACGTGCTGCAGAGCCTCACGACCGACACGACCGGCGCCTTCAAGGCGACGTTCGCCGTGCCACAGGGCTTCGGCTATGCGCACGACGTGATGGTCGTCGACGAGACGAAGGTCATCCGCAACAAGAGCCTCTTCGACGTCGACATGGTCACCACGATCAGCCCGACGAGCGGGCCGGTCGGGACGCCGATCACGGTCGAGGTGAAGGGCATCGGCTACCAGTCATACCAGAACAGCTTTCAGATCGACTACGACAACGCGTACACCGGCTGGGTCTCGTCCGTGACGACCAATGGCTACGCGAAGTTCACCATCCCTGCGACGGGCGGCCTGGGCACGCACTACGTCACCCTCGGCCACGCGGAAACAGGCGCTCCGTACCTCAACCCGCAGCAACAGCCCGTCGTCGCAGGCCGGCCGTTCCCGCACCTCGCCTTCACGGTCACCGACGGCCCTGCGGTCTTGCCGCGGCCCGTGAGCGCGCTGCTCCTCCCGGTCAAACCCGCAGCACCGGTCACGCAAGGCATCTGGACGGACCCGGGGAGCGGCATCGTCGGCGCGCCGCTCACGCTCTCCGGTCGCGCACTCACGGCGAATACCGACCTCGAGATCACCTGGACAGCGATGGTCGGCAATCGCACGGTGACGGGATTCGAAGAGCGCACCAAGACGATCGGCAAAGTACACACTGACGGCAGCGGCGCGTTTGCGTGGCCGTTCACTGTTCCGGATGACCTTGGGGGCCTCCACGCCGTCTCGGCCAAGCTCGGCGACACCGTGGTCGCCAAGACCAACCTGTACATCCAAGCAAACGCGTTTCCGCTTTCCGTCGAGCGCGGACCGGCCGGGACCAAGACCGTCGTTCACCTGAAAGGCATCGGCTGGACCGAGACCGAACAGATCTATCACCTGGTCTACGACAACGCCTATGGCGGTTACTCCTGCGCCTTCAACAGCGCGGGGGATATCACGGTGAACCTCACCGTCTCGGGCGAGCCGGGATGGCACTTCATCGACATGTATCCGGGGATCTACCAGGGCAGCGAGCTGCACCCCTTCAACTACAAGATGCCGCAGCTCACCTCCGACGCGGATCATCCCGGCGAGCCGCAGCCGATCTTCCGCTTCGCGTTCCTCATCACCGCTCCCTAGATAACCTCGTTCGTGCCTGGCCGCGCCGCCCCCTGCGAGCGATCGCAAGGGGTGGCCGCTCCCAGGCGTCGTCAGGACCGAGCCCTCAGCGGCGGTACGCTGCTGCCGTGCCGCTCGAGGTGCGCATCCGCCCGGATCGCTCCATCTATGCCACCGACGGCGGCTGGTTCAAAGCGCGCTGGCACTTCTCGTTCGATCGGTACAGCGATCCGAACAACATGGGCATCGGGACGCTGCGGGTCTTCAACCACGACACGCTCGTGCCGGGCGCCGCGTGGCCGATGCACCCTCACCGCGACATCGAGGGGATCACGTACGTGGTGTCGGGGCACTTCGAGCACGCCGACAGCCTTGGCAACGACGGCGTCCTAGAGCCGGGGGGCGTGCAGCGGATGCGGCTCGGCTCCGGCGCAGAGCATTCCGAACGGAATCACTCGACGACCGAGGCGATGGAGTTCATCCAGATGTGGATCATCCCGTCGCAGCGCGGCCTCGATCCGTCCATCGCGCAGAAGCAGTACACGGTCGCCGATCGGACCGACCGGCTGCTCCGTTTCCTGAAGCCCGAAGGCGCCGCGGGTGAGGGGCTCACGGTGGCACGGGACGTGTCGATGTACGCATCGCGGCTGTCGGCCGGCCGCCAGGAGCGACACGAGATCGGCGGCGGGCGCGGCGGCTACCTCTATCTGATCGACGGGGCGCTCCGCGTGAACGGTCAGCACATGACGCGCGGCGACGCGGCGTACGTCCTCGGTGCCGGTGAGCTCGTGCTGGGCGGCGAGCAGGAAAGCGATCTCATCCTGGTGGACACGCCGCTTTAGTCAGGCGACGCGCCGCCCAGACGCATACACCTCACGCACGATCGGCGCGCCGAGGCGATACGCCAGCTCGCGTTCGTCGTCGGTGTCGAGGACCACGATGTCGGCACGCCGTCCTTTGATCAGCGCGCCGGTGCGGCCGCCACGGCCGAGCGCGTGCGCGCCGTTGATCGTCGCCGCCACGATCGCCTCGTGCGGAGAGAGGCCGCACAGCACGACGCCGAGCGAGATCGCGGTGGGCATCCCTTCGAGCGGCGAGGTGCCCGGGTTGTGGTCGGTCGCGATCGCGATCGGGACGTCGGCCGCGAGGAAGCGCCGCGCATCGGGCGGCGGGTAGCCGACGAAGAACGCACTGCCCGGGAGGAGCACGGCGGGGATCGCGGCGCGGGCGAGCGCGCGGAGCCCCTCCGCCGAGGCGTTCGCCACATGATCGGCCGAGCGCGCCTTCATGCGTGCGGCGAACGCGGTCGCGCCCACGTCGTTCAGCTGGTCCGCATGGAGCGTGAGCGCGAGACCCGCATCACGCGCGGCCTTCGCGAGAGGACGCACCTCTTCCGTCTCGAACACCCCCTTTTCGACGAACGCGTCCACGGCCTCGGCGAGTCCCTCGTCGGCGACCGTGCGGACGGTCCGAACTACGTCGCGTAGCAGACCGCGGCGATCGTCGACGCGGCCGCTGGGTAGCGCGTGCAGCGCGAGATACGTGACCGCGACGTCGATGCCGGCGTCCTTCGCCAGCGCGGAGATGATCCGCAGCTGGCGCAGCTCCTCCACGGGCTCCAGGCCGTAGCCGCTCTTGATTTCGATCGTCGTCGTGCCGAGTGCGACGGCGCGCGCCAGACGCCGACGCACGCTCGCGCTGAGCTCCGCGTCTGTCGCATCGCGCGTGGCGCGCACGGTCGCGTGGATCCCACCGCCTTGCTCGAGGACCGCGAGATAGTCCGCACCGCTCCTCCGCGTCACGAACTCGTCCCAGCGCTGGCCCGCGTAGCAGAGGTGGGTGTGCGCGTCGACGAAGCCGGGCATGACGACCCGGCCCTCCGCATCGACCACGACGACCTCGGGTGCGCGCTCGAGGTCCTCCCAGGATTCGCCACGCCCCGTCGCAACGACCACGCCGTCGCGCGACGCGAGCCAGCCGCCATCGATCGCGCCGACATCGCCGGCTGCCGCGCCGACGCGCGGCTTCTCGTCTTTGAGCGGCGCGAGCGTGAGCAAGCGAGCGCGTCGAATGACGAGGTCTGCTTGCACGACTTAGAGGATCACGCGGAGCGCGGCGGGTGTCGCGAACGAGCACCGAGACCGCGGTATCACGGCCAACGACCGACGAGGCGATGGAGCGGGCCCGTCTTGCGAGAGAGCGATACCCGCCGCGCTCCGCACGAGAGAGTCACTCGAGGAAGTGACTCTCGATCACCCGGCTGCGCTCGAACTTCTCCAGCTTGAGCGCATCGGCCGTGACTTGGAGCGCGGCGTCGAGAGGGATGAGTCCGATGAGCTCACCGCGCAGCACCTTCACCCCGGCGTCGTTCGCGCGGCGCTCGACTTCGCGCCACACCGTCGCGAGCGAGGTCTGAGTCGTGTCGAGCAGGTTCATCGAGACCTGCGCGCGCGGCGGATCGGTGAGCTCGAATCCGAGCGCCTGGACCGCGGGCAGGCCACCCGACGATTCGCGTATCTCCTTCGCGATGCGCTTCGCGATCTTCACGTCGGCGGTGTCGAGCTCGATGTTGAAGGCGATGAGCGGCGGGCGCGCCCCGACGACGATCGCGCCGGCCTTCGCGTGCAGCACCGCGGGCCCGGCATCGGGCACGTGCGTGGTCGCGAGCAGGTCGGCGAGACCCTCGTACTGCGGCCGCCGGATGTCGGGAAGGCGGATGCGCTCCGGACGAGCGGCCGCGCGCGCGTAGAAGTACACGGGGACTTGGTGGCGCTCGGCGACCTCGCGCCCGAACCGGTGCGCGATCGCGACGCACTCCTCCATCGTCACGCCGGCGAGCGGAACGAACGGCACAACGTCGACCGCGCCGAGGCGCGGGTGCTCGCCCTTATGGGTCCGCATGTCGATCTCGAGGTACGCGGCGGTGACGAGCGCGTGCGCGGCGGCCGTCACCGCATCCGCGTCACCGGCGAAGGTGAACACCGAACGGTTGTGATCGGCGTCACTCGTCTGATCGAGGAGCCGGACGCCCCCGACGTCGCGGATGGACCGCGCGAGCCTGTCGATCACGTCGCGGCGCCTGCCTTCGCTGACGTTCGGCACGCATTCCACCAGCCGCGGCACGGTGGAAGCCTAGCGTCATCCCCCATCCGTGGGGCTTGTCCCCGTATCGGCGGATAGCGAGACTGACCGCCGTGGAACCGGATCGGAACGAACAGGGTCTGAGCCTCGCCCTGCTGCAGTTCAATCCGTCGTCGGTCGTGCTGCTCGACACCGACGGGCGGATCCGCTCGCTCAACCGGAACGCCGAACGGCTCCTGTCGACGACCGAGGCCGACGCCGTCGGAAAGAGCTACACCGTCGTCTTCGGCGAGTCGCTCTCGCAGCGCGTCTTCAAGCTCATGCTGAGGGGCAGCGCCGATGGCGAGGCGCGCGCGATCGAGGCAACGCTGCCGAGCGGTCGCCGCGCGAAGCTGCGTGCCACGGCCGGGCCGCTGAAGGACGCGCGCGGCAACGTGAATGGGATCGTGTTCGTCGCCGACGAGGACACGTCGTCGCCGAAGCTCGAGGCGGCCACCGACAATCAGGTGCGTCTGCGCGACGCGCTCCGCCGCTACCTCGGCGACAACGTCGCGGAGATGGTCGACGCGCGGCCGTCGTTCGTCGACGTCGGAGGGCAGACGCAGACCGTGAGCGTGGTCCACGCGGACGTGCGCGGCTACACCGCGATCGCCGAGCAGCTCCCGCCCGACCGCGTCGTGTCGCTCCTGATGCGTTACCACGGCGCCGCGGCGAAAGCGATCCGCGGGACCGGCGGCACGATCGACCGTTTCGCGGGCGACGCGATCCTTGCGCTGTGGAACGCGCCCGTGCCGCAGGCCGATCACGTGCGGCTCGCGCTCCGCGGCGCCTTGGCCATGCGCGACGCCGCGCGCGAGGTGGGGACCGAGCTCGGCTACGGGATCGGCGTGCACACCGGCGAGGCGATGGTGGGCAACCTCGGTAGCGACCAGTACCAGAACTTCACCGCGATCGGCGACACCGTGAACGTCGCCGCGCGGCTCCAGGGCCAGGCTCACGCCGGCGAGGTGGTCTGTTCGGCGGCCGCCCTCGCGGGTGCGGGCGAGGGCGTACGGACGACGCCACTTGGCGCGTTGGAGCTACGAGGACGGCGGACCCCGGTGGATGCCTACCGGGTGGAGGGGATCGACCTGTGACATTGCAGCCCGGGAACTCGCTCGGGAACTACCAGATCATCGAGAAGATCGGCGCGGGCGGGATGGGCGCCGTGTACAAGGCGTATCAGCCGGGGCTCGGCCGTTTCGTCGCGATCAAGGTGCTGCCGCCGCAGACGGCGGGAGACCCGGCCTTCGGCGAGCGCTTCGCACAGGAGGCGCGCGCGGTCGGGAAGCTGCGCCACCCGAACATCGTCACCGCCTTCGACTTCACGCAGCACGGCGACATCGCGTATCTCGTTTCCGACTACATCGACGGTGGAACGCTCGCGGACCAGCTCGGCACTCCGCTGCCGCTCGACTACGCCTTGGGCATGCTCGGACCGATCGCCGCCGCGCTCGACTACGCGCACGCGCGCGGGATCGTGCACCGCGATATCAAGCCGCAGAACGTGCTGCTCACACGCGAGGGAACTCCGGTGCTCACCGATTTCGGCCTCGCGAAGATCGTCGGACCCGGGTCGGGCATGACGCAGGCCGGATCGCTCATGGGGACCGCGGACTACATGGCGCCGGAGCTGGCCGGTGGCGCCGAGGCAGCGGGACCCGCGGCGGACCAGTACGCCCTTGGGATCATCGCCTATCAGCTGCTCGTCGGCCGCCATCCTTTCCCTTCGGACAACCCGCTCTCCGCGCTGATGGCGCACGTCAACAAGCCAGTGCCACTCCCGAGCCAGCTCGGGGTCGCGCTGCCGCCCGGCGCCGAGGCCGCACTCCTGCGCGCGCTCGCGAAGAAGCCCGAGGATCGCTTCGCGCGGGCCGGTGACTTCGTACGCGCGCTCGCGGGATCGCAGTACGCGATGCCCGCGCCGGCATCGGCGGCGTTCGCGGCACCGACGACCAGCCCATCACAGCCACCGATCGTCCCGACGACGCCCCCCGCGGCAGCGGCCTCGCCATTTGTGTCCCCGTCCGATCTCGTCAGTCCTGTCGCGCGCGTGACACCGCCACCGCCGCCGACAGATCCGACCATCGTCACGCCGGCCGTCGCGGGCGGCGCGGCTGCGGCGGCCATCGCCGCACCGAAAGAGCGCGGTCCCTTCCCGTGGCGCCGCGCGATCGTGCCCGGCATCCTCGTGCTCGTCCTCGCGATACTCGTGCTACGCGGCGGAAACGAACGGAGCGCCGGCGTCGATCGCACGAGCGCGCCGCTGCGCACCGCGCAGCAGACCGCCGCGCCCACCACCGCGCCGACGGTCGCGCCCACAACAGCACCGACCGTCGCACCGACCACAGCACCAACGGTCGCTCCGACGGTCGCGCCGACCGTCACTCCGACCGCGGTACTGACGCCGCAGCCCAGCGTCGCGCCGACCGCGCCGACAACAGTGGCCGAGGACGAGCCCAACAACACCCCGGCGACCGCGACGGGGATCGCGGTGGGCAGCACGCACGACGGATCGATCGCGCCGGCCGACGATATCGACTTCTTCCGCATCCAAGTCCCCGACAACACGACCATCGTCCTGACGCTCCACGCCGACACACTTCCAGGCGGCGCCGTCGCGCTCTTCAACGCCTCGGGCCTCGAGGTCGCGCCTGAGGTCAACACCGGTGCCGACCGCGTGGCGCGCGTGGACTACGTCGTCCGAGACCCGGGCGCGTATTTCATTCGCGTGCGTGCCGCGCGCGGCGCGGACACGACGGGCACCTACGTGCTGAACTACACCGCGTCACGCTGAGACCGCGCGAAGGCTAGTGCCGCGCGGTGACCTCGGGGTGCTGGTTCTCCGCATTGCGGATACGACGGGTCAGGATCGGCAGGAGCGCCAGAGCGATCTGCGGATGGCTCTCGAGGATGCCGCGGAAATGCCAGCGCTGGATGCCGAGTGCGGTCGTTGGCTCGACCGCGCGCGCGCTCGCCGAGCGCGGGAACTCATCGAGGAGCGCCATCTCCCCGAAGACGTCGCCCGGGCCGAGCGTCGCGAGCTTGATCTCCTTGCCGCCCTTGTCCTGGACGATGTCGACCTTGCCCGAGCGGATGATGAACGCGCCGACGCCGGTGTCGCCCTGGCGCACGATCTCCTGCCCCGGCTGGTAGCGCTGCTCCACGGCCGCGTTCGCGATCGCGTCGAGCGACTTCTGGTCGAGGTCCTCGAACCAGGAGACTTTCTTGAGGAAATCCGTGCTGACCGGCATGACGGCGGGATGGTAATGGTCCGGGAGATACTTCGCACCTGTGTCGTTCCGGATCGAGACCGCACGCGATATCGGCGCCTGCGCGGCCACGGTGCCGATCCAGGAAGAGGTGTGGAGCGGCGACGTCGTCGTCCCGCCACAGCTGCTTCTGGCGGTGGCGCACAACGGCGGCTTCATCGCACTCGGTTACGCCGACGGGGATCCGCGTCCGGCCGGCTTCGTCTTCGGGTTCATCGGCATCTACGACTACCACTTCCGTCATCACTCCCACATGCTCGCCGTGCGCGAGGCGTACCGCGGGAGCGGTCTGGCCAAGGCGCTCAAGGAGGCGCAGCGCGACCACTGCCTCGATCAGGGCATCGAGGTCATCGGCTGGACGATGGATCCGCTCGAAGCGCGCAACGCGACGTTCAACTTCGCCAAGCTCGGAGCGTTCACGCGCGAGTACCACCGCGACTTCTACGGTCCGATGCCCGACAAGCTGAACGCCGGCCTGCCGTCCGACCGCATCTACGTCGAGTGGCCCATCGGCCACGACCGCACCTACAAGCGACTGAGGGGCGATGACGTGCCGCCCTCCCTCGAGGAGGCGGAGCGCGAGGGGATCGCATACACGCTGCGCTCCGAGGGCGCGCGACCGGGGAAGGTCACGCCCGCCAGCAACGAAACACATCTGCTGATGGAGATACCCGCGAATTTCCAGGAGCTGAAGGCACGCGACGCGGGGACCGCGCTCGCGTGGCGCCTCGCGGTGCGTGAAGCGATCGAGGGTGCCTTCGCGCGCGGCTATGCGGCGGTCGAGTTCCTACGCGCGGCGGATGGTCGCGGCGCGTATCTTCTCGTGCCGCAGCCACGGCGTAACGGGGAGGTCGTAGACACCGACGAATAGGGCACGGACGGGGCCGGCAAAGCCGGGCCCGTCCGAACGAAAGGAAACGACTTGCGTATAGAACGGGTCGAGCTATTCGTGCTACGCCTTCCACTGAAGCGCGCGTACGAGACCAGCGGGTCGCGCGAGACGCATCAGACGCGGGTCATCGCGCGCGTGGAATCGGAGGGCGCCGTCGGCTGGGGCGAGAGCGTCGCGCCGGAGCTCCCCTGGTACTCGGGCGAGACGCCAAAGACCGTTTGGTACGCGCTCGACGAGATCATCATCCCCGCCTTGCTTGCGGCCGAGCTCCATCAGCCCGAGGACAGCGAGCGGATCCTCGCGTGGATCCGCGAGCACCGCATGGCAAAGGCGACGCTCGAGATGGCGATCTGGGACCTCTTCGCCAAGCGGGACGGGCGGTCCCTGTCAAAGCTGCTCGGCGGCACGCGCGACCGCATCCTGTGCGGTGTCGCGATCGGCATCCAGCCGTCGATCGACGAGCTGCTCGACACGATCCGCCGCGAGCTCTCGGCCGGCTACCAGCGCGTGAAGGTGAAGATCAAGCCGGGCTGGGATGGCTCGGTCGCGGAGGCGATCCGCGCATCGTTCCCCGATCTGCCGTTCATGCTCGACGCGAACTCCGCCTACACCCTCGCGGACGCGCCACTCTTCAAACGCATCGACGCCTACGCGCCGACGATGATCGAGCAGCCGCTCGCGCACGACGATATCGTCGACCACGCGACGCTGCAGCGCGAGATCAAGACTCCCATCTGTCTCGACGAGTCGATCCACACCGGCGACGACGCGCGCAAAGCGATCGAGATCGGTGCGACGAGGGTCATCAACATCAAGGCCGGGCGCGTCGGCGGCTTGACCTCGGCGCGGCGCATCCACGATGTCTGCCGCCTGGCGGGCATCCCGGTGTGGTGCGGAGGCATGCTCGAGATGGGCATCGGCCGCGCGCACAACGTGCATCTCGCCTCGCTCCCGAACTTCAGCCTGCCCGGAGAT
>JBGPZT010000038.1:0-17760 GCA_041493915.1 Candidatus Limnocylindria bacterium | reverse complement strand
CTGGACGGACCCGATGTGCTCTTCGTGGTCGTCGATACCGGGATCGGTATCCCGGCTGAGGTAAGGGACCGTGTGTTCGGTGTGTTCGAGCGTCTCCACGAGGGCCGCGCCACAGCCGAGGGCACCGGCCTCGGCCTCGCGCTGACCAAACGGCTGGTCGAGCAGATGGGTGGTTCGATCGCATTCCAGAGTGAGGAAGGGCGAGGGACCACCTTCCGCGTTCGACTGCCTGATGTACGGACCGAGCCCGTCGCGGGACAGCGCATCCTCGTAGTCGAGGACGAACGTCACGACGCCGACCTGATCGTTGCCGTGGCGGCCTCACTTGGCCTGCGCGCCGAGGTCGTGCGCAGTCTCGCTGGGACCTCTCTCGCACTGCGCCGCAGCCGACCGCTCGCGATCGTCCTCGACCTGCGTCTCCCCGATGGGCGGGGGGAGCAACTCCTGCGCGAGCTGAAAGCCGATCCCACGAATGCCTCAATGCCGGTAGTCGTCGTCACCGTTGAAGCTGAGCCCTCAGCGCTGTTGGCGCTGGGTGCCGACGACTACCTGACCAAGCCGATCGACCGCGCGCGCCTTGAGCGTTGGCTGATCAGAACGTGCAGCGGCGCGCGTCCGCACTCGGTAGCCGTCGACGGGAGAGAACATGCGCATTCTCCTGGTTGAGGACGATCCCAAGAACGTGGAGCTCTTCCAGGCGGCGCTGGCGGACGAACACGAGGTCGTCGTCGAGCGCGACGGAGTCGCCGGGCAGCAGCGCGCCCTTGCGGAGGTCTTCGACCTGATCCTGCTCGACATACAGCTGCCCAAGAGGAACGGGATCGAGGTCTGCCGAAGTCTCCGGGCCGCCGGCCTGCGTATCCCGATCGTCGCACTGAGCGCGTCGGTTCTGCCAGACGAGGTGGCGCGGACTAAGGACGCCGACTTCGCGCGCTTCCTGTCCAAGCCGATATCTCCCGCCGCGCTGCGGGCGGCCGTTCGTGACTTAGGCAATTCACCTCCCACCCACTCGCGCGCCGCCGGCTCGACGAGGGCCGGCGGCGCAGCGACATAGATGAATCCCAAACTCGTCGAGACGCGGGCTCCGATCGTCCTGGTGGTGGACGACGTGCTGGCCAACCGTGAGTTGCTCGAGGGCCATCTCGACCAGCTCGGCTATGACGTACGGCAAGCGCGCGATGGCCTGGAGGCGCTCGAGAGCGTTGCAGCTGAGGAGCCCGACCTCATCCTCCTCGACATCGACATGCCCAGACTCGACGGCATCAGCGTGTGTGAGCGCCTGAAGTCGCACCCGACCCGGCGGCTCATTCCCATCGTCATCCTCACCGCCTCCAATGACCGCGGCACCCGACTGCGGGGTATCGCCGCCGGCGCCGACGACTTCCTGAGCAAGCCCTTCGACTCCAAGGAGCTTCTGGTGCGGGCGCGCGTGCTACTGCGCCAGCGCGCGCTCAACCGGCGTCTTGATGCGACCGAAGGAGTGCTGTTCGCGCTCGCGCGTGCCGTGGAGGCACGCGACCGGTACACGATCTACCACGCCGAGCGGGTCGGTCGCTACGCGCAGGCCATCGGCGTAGCTCTCGGGCTCGACGCCGAGGACACCGCGATGCTCTACGAGGGCGGCGTACTGCATGACCTTGGGAAGATCGCGATCCCCGATGCGATCCTGCTCAAGCCCGGACCACTAACCGACAACGAGTTCGCGACGATGCGCCAGCATTCAGTCGAGGGCGAACGGATCTGTTTGTCGCTGCGCAGCGTCGCGCACTATCTGCCGATCATCCGCCACCACCACGAGCGCATCGACGGTGATGGCTATCCGGACCACCTGGTGGGCGGGCAGGTCCCGACCGGAGCTCGCATCGTGGCGATCGCTGATGCCTGGGATGCGATGGTGAGCGACCGTCCGTACCGAGTTGGTCTCGAGCGCGAGGAGGCCGTGGGCCGGCTGCGCTCGGGCTCTGGAAAGCAGTGGGACGCGGACATGATCCCGATCTTCCTCGCCCTACTGGACGACGGGCTCGTGCAGCGAGTGACCGACTCTCAACTCGCCGCGACGGTGTGAAGCACTCGAACTCCCGGCGCGTCGTCGAGCGCATCGCGCGCGAGGATGTCCGTGCGCGCTCCTCCGGTCGTCGGACACGGGAACTCGGACTGGACGAGCACGACCTGGCACGTGCCCTGACCAGTGGCGAGCTGGTGCTCCACTACCAGCCGATCGTCGAGATCCGCAGTGGAGCGTGCCGCCGAGTGGAAGCCTTGCTGCGGTGGCAGCATCCGGGACTCGGACAACTTCTGCCCGGCGAGTTCCTTAGCTTGGCAAAGTCGGCGGCGCTCCAAGACGCGATCAGTCAATGGGTCATCCGGGCCGCATGGGCCCAGCAGAAAGCATGGCGCGATCAGGGCGAGCCGCTCGGCGTCTCGGTCAACCTCTCGCGGCACGACACCACGCAGATCGAGAGAATCGCTGCCTCCGTCCGCGGCGTGGAGACAGGCGCGGTGACCTTCGAGATCCGGCCTGGCGACCTCGATGCCGCGGACCTTCGACTCGCGGCCCTGAGGCTTTCTGCGGCGGGGGTCGATGTTGCACTCGACGATGTCGGGCTCGAGGACGCGCCGAGTCGCGCGCTCGCCGCGACGATCGATGAGCTGAAGATCGCTCGATCCCTCGTCAAACGCGCCGTGGCGGGCTCGCAGGCTCGCCAAGATCTTCGCGCGCTGATCGAGCTTGGCCGCGATTATCGCTTCAGCCTCGTCGCGGTAGGCGTTGAGGACCGGCGCACGTACGAACTTGTGGCAGCGCTGGGTTGTGACATGGCCCAGGGCTATTGGGTAAGCCGTCCCCTGGTCCCTGACCGCTTGCGCGAAGCTCGCCGCTGGGCTGTCGGCCTCGCCTTCACCGGCGCGGTGGCTTTCGCGACGCAGGCCGGCGCCGGCAAGGTCGCAGCCTCGGGTGGTCGCGCGATCCAGTCGTCGCTCACGATCGGCGGACTGTTCTCCTCCGCCTGCTGTCTCGATCTGCCCGCCGTCCGCGACGGGACCGCGCTGACAGCGGCCGTCAAACTCGAGCAGCTGCAGAGTCGAACCGGCCTGCGGTTCTCGACCGGGTCCGCGGCGGGCGCTGACATCTTCGTCGAGAGCGGCCTGGGCGTCGCGCTTCAGGAAAGTGTGGCGACTGCGGTCGAGCGCGACATCGCGGAGCTCGAGCAGGAGTTCGGGCGGCAGCTCGCCACGAAGCCATCGATCTACATCTTCGCCACACGAACGAACTTCGCGCTGGGCCTGCAGCAGGTGTTCGGCGTGCGTGGTCCCGACGCCGGAGTCCTGGCCGCGGCGAACGGTGGCATCGCGTTGCCAAGGCAGGGAGCGATTGCGATCAATCTGCAGAACGTGAATGCGCACGACCTCACCGTGATCCGCCACGAGCTCACGCACTCCATGGTCAACGAAATGATCGGCTCGGACGGTAGCCTTCCGACCTGGTTGCACGAGGGGATCGCGACGCTTGAAGAGCGAGGGCACAGCGCCGATGAGTTCGCAGGTGCATGGAGCAGCGCCACGGCGCTCGCGGTGCTCAGCGCGGGAGCGACGACGCTGGGCGATCTGGAGCCTGCCAACCAATGGATACAGCGCAACGCGATGCTGGAGGGAAAGGCCTACACCGTATCGGCCGAGGCCGTCCGTTTGCTCGAGCAGCGCGTTTCGCATCAGGGTCTGCTGCGCATCCTCGAGAGCGTCGGCCACGGCGAATCGTTCGGCGCGGCGTTCATCGCGGAAGCCGGTGAATCACCTGGCGAATTCGAGCGTGCGTTTCCTGCGCGTCTGGCAGCCGATCGAGGCGACCCGCGGATCCTGCAGGCTCGTGATGCGCGTGGCGTCCGCTGGTCGCTCGCAGGTTTTCGGCCCAACAGTTCGGTGGTCGTCAGCATTGATGGCAACGGCTACAGCCTGCAATTTCAGGTCACGACGGATGAGTACGGGATGTACCAGGCCGTCTTCGGCGAGACCGCCCCCAAGGGCGAGTACACGCTACGTGCAAGTCTGCCCGGCGGTGTGGCGACCGCGTTGATGGTCACGTAGCTCGGTGCACATCCGCCGTAAACGGCCTCTACGGCGTCTCGCGGTCTGCGCGACCTGACAACAGCGTTTAGCCCGCCAACCGGAGCCACCCGCGCTCGTCCTGAACGAGCCGAGCTGTTACCACTTCCGCGTGCTTGACCCCCGTCTTCCGCTCCGCCGTAGTAACCGGCACCAGGGTGTCTTGCTCTTGCGGCGCGGGCCTTGGATGCGCGCCTCATCGCCCGCAGTAGCGGGTTGCGTGTTAGGAGCTTCAGCGGCACTACCATCACCGCCGTTAGCGCTCGCTTCTCTCGGCCGATCGAATGGCTCTTCCTGTCGCCGTGGCGGCTTGTCGCATTCGTCGCGCTGGTCGCGTTCCCGCTTCTGATCGTCAGCGAGCTTTCATCAGGAGATCAGCGGGCGCAGCTTCAGGCGAGTGAGTCACAGGTGACGCTCAAGGCGGCCGAGCGCGCCGCCGTCACTTTCGGGGGCCAGCTCCTCGGGATCCGCAACGGCGTTGCAGCTCTAGCGGGCTCTGATTCGATCCGCCACGCGATAGCTTCGAACGACCGCGATGAGGCCAGCCGTCTCCTGACGGTCGCTGAGACAGCACTAGGTGACGAGGTCGTGCGAATGTGGGTACTGGATCGCGACAGCGCCGTCGTTGCCGTCGTTCCGCCGAACGACGCGACGGTCGGCAATTCCTTCCCGAGTCCGGAACGTCTCGCCGACGCACCGCCGCGGACGGTCAATTACACGTCGAACGTGCGGCTCTGGGGGCCTTACCGCGCTTCGTCGACCGGCGACTCGGCGATCGTCAGCGTCAGCGTGGCGTTCCGGGCAGACCCGTCGTTCACGACCGGACTCGTGGCTGAGGTCGATCTGACCCGCATCGTCGAACGAATCGCACCCGCGCTACGGTCAGAGAACGACCTCTACATCACGGACTCGAACGGGCTACTCATCCTCCCAGTGTCGACCGGTGACCGCGGCGGCGTGCCGGCCACCGGAGCAAGGATCGTTCCGTCGGGTTCGGTCGCGGGCCCGTACGCGACGACGGTCCCGGATCCGATCGGTGGGCGTCTCGCCCTCACCACGGTCGTGCCGATCGCGGAGACCGATTGGCGACTTGTGCTGGTTCGTCCGACGACCACGCTCGAGGCGCAGGTCACGCCGGTCTTTGACCAAGGCGATGGCGCGCGCATCATGCTCGTCGTGGTGCTGCTGCTCGGTGCCGCACTCGTCGGCGTGACGGGATCGCAGATGCTCCGTCAGCGACGGCTGCTCGCCGAAACGAACGCAGAGCTGGCCCGCGTTAGTCAGGAGAAGTCGCGGTTCCTGGCGAACATGAGCCACGAGCTGCGCACTCCGCTGAACGCCATCATCGGCTTCAGCGAGCTATTGGAGCAGCGGCTGCCCGGACCGCTCAACGAAAAGCAGTCCGATTACCTGCATGACATCACCGAGTCGGGAAAGCATCAGCTCGCGCTCATCAACGACATCCTCGACTTGTCGAAAGTCGAAGCCGGGAAGATGGAGTTTCGGCCCGAGACCTTTGACGTGGGAAACGCGGTCACTCGCGTGCACACGCTGGTCGCCCCACTTGCGCAGGCGAAAGGTGTGCGACTGGTCATCGGGTCGGGATCTGGCACCGCATCGATCACGCATGACCCAGGTCGTTTCAGGCAGATCCTCTACAACCTGCTGAGCAATGCGGTGAAGTTCACGCCCGAGGGCGGCCAAGTCACGACCGCGGTCCACGCCGTTGCCGACGGGTTCGTCGAGATCAGCGTCGCCGACACAGGGATCGGCATGAGCGCCGAGGACGCCGCCACGATCTTCCAGGAGTTCAAGCGACTCGACTCCGCCTACGCACGGGCCCAAGCCGGCACGGGCCTCGGTCTCGCGCTCGTGAAACGAATGCTGGTGGAGATGGGTGGCGACATCAGCGTGGCGAGCGAGGTCGGTCGTGGCACGACCTTCACCGTACGCCTTCCCGAGAAGATGAACGGTCGCTGGTCGACAAGGGGCGCGACGCCGACCGAGTGACTGCGGTCTACAGATCCTCGTGTGCGCTCGGCGTCCTCATCTCGGATACGTCCGAGGCTGTCACGCTCGGCCCGCCCAGCGGAGCACTCGCAGCGCATTCAGCGTGTTCCAGCGACTGGGCTTGCCCTCGCCCTCGTCCATCGCGAAGTGGACCTCGCCCTCGTGCGGCTTCTCGAGCGGCCATCGGCCGCCGGCGTCCCGTTTCTCCTCGACGATCCCGATCGCTTCGGCGACGCGATCGTCGGGCTTCGCGCCGGCCGCACGAAGGTAGTCGAGCCCGCGCAGGACGTCGTAGTGCCAACCGGGCGGAAAAGAGAACTGCGTCCACCTCCGGTCGATAACCTCGCCCGTCGACAGACGGCGCAGCATCCGACGCTCGAGGAGGTACTGCTCGCCCCGCTCGCGTGCCGTCCTCGCTGCCGGCGAGCCTCCGGTAACGCGCTCGTGCTCGAGCAGCCCTTCGAGAACGCGGATGGTGGTGTCGAACGACCCGCGTGTCGAACCGCGCTCCTGTTCGCAGTTCCACCCGCCGTCAGTCATCTGTTCGCGGAGGAGTCGCTCGACGATGCCACCCACGTCCTCGCCGAAGTACGAACCGACCATGACGGCGGTTCCGTTGATGCACGGCTCTATCTCGCCCTCGAAGAACCGCAGGTCGTCGTACTCCCAGCGCACGCGCTCGCGGACCAGAGCGACCGCGCGGCGCACGCCGGCATCCGCCGGGTCAATGCCCATCGCGCGCAGCAGCCACAACGTGTGGTTGGTGGAGGTCCAGCCGGGAAGCGCGGCGCCGCCGCCCCACCGGCCGTCAGGAGCCTGAAGCGAGAGCAGTCGCGCGCCCCAACCTTCAACGGCGACCTTCGCGCGCTCGGCCGCGACCTCGTCGGGACGCGCATCCGTGAGGTCGCGCATCACCTGCCAGCGGATCGACGGGTCCGAGTCGAGCAGCCAGTCGATGACGGACATGATCTTCCTCCCGCGGGGGAATGGGTCTTTCACGCGGCCGCCACACTAACCGAGCCAAAAGCGTCCGCATGCGGACGGTATCGATCTACGCCGCGTGACGCAGCAGGTCGAGTCCGCCATCGCGCTCCCCCAGCGTGAGAGCGTGAATAGCGGTCACCGCCGCCTCGGATGCGGTGGCAGCCCTGTCACCTCGGAGTAAGCCCGCGACCCCGCTCGTCAACGGCCCTAAGAGCGCGCGTGGAGCAGGCCTAGTACCGACGTACTGGCCCGTTCGAGGGGTGCCGGTGAGGTTGCCCGCCCTGCGGCGTTAGTGAGGCAAATGCACGACACGGAGCACGCCCCCGCCGAAGGTGGCCTCCAGGAGGGCAAATTGGTCGCCGGGCGCTACCGTCTCGTGGCCTGTCACCGCAAAGACGAGACCACCGAGGTCTGGCGTGCGTTCGATGAGCCTGGGCACCAGGTGGTCACCCTCGATCTTCTTCGCGATCTGCAGCCGGCGAGCCGGGAGCGCTTTGTCGCCGAGGCGCGCCGCATTGCGATGCAGCGGCCAACGGCCGTGCGGGTGGCCGGTATCCATGACGACGCCGACGGGACATTCATCATTTATGAGGATGTCGTGCGTGGATCGATGGCGCTCGATGGCCCGAAGCCCGCTGTCGAAGAGCGCGTCGAGATGCCGAAGACGCCCGAACGACCGACGATCGCGCCTCCGATAGTCGGGCCACCGATGCTCGAGCCAGTCGCGGCGATCGTGCCGCAGCCGATCATCGCGCCGGCGGCCGAGGGATTCGCGCCCGAATTGGTTTCACCCGACCTCTCGGGCGATTCATCGATCGAACACGGCTTGACCGGTTTGATCACCATGCTCCGCTTGCGCGACCCCAGGCTGATCGAGATGCGACTCCTCGTCGAGTCAGCATCGGAGATCGCGGCGGCAGCGCGCTCCCGGCTCAAGGATCTCCGCCTCGACGAGGTACGCCTGGACGCGATCGTCGCCGAGCCTCGCGCTCTTCTTGATCGCGTCATTGTCGAGGCTCGCGCTCTTCTGGAGGGCGTCGATCCCTCCGGCCTCAGTTCGGTGTTCGAGCGCGGCATCGTCGCCTCGCGACGCCTGGCGAGCCAGCACCCTCATCTTCGCGTACCGACGCTGCCGCATGTGTCCCTGCCGCGTATGTCCCTGCCGGCTCCGCGCGTGTCGCGCTCGCCGCAGGTCCGCACACCCCGCGCCAACACGGTCGTTCGCGCCGCGCCCGCGCCGCGTGCGCCGAGGTTCGCAGGTCGACCGGTCGTCCACGTGCGCTGGGGCCGTGTCCTCTCGCGAGGCCTCAGCCTGGGTCTCCTCGCGGTCGTGGTCGTCACGCTCCCGCCGGAGCTTGCCGCGAACCTCGCGACGAACCTCGAGAGCGAGCTCAGCTCAAAGATTGGCCAGGCCCTCCTGCCAGCGTCGTCAGCGCCCGAGCTCACCCGTGCGACCTTCGAACTTCCGCCGCTCAATGCGTACGGCGCTGCCTTCGAATCGCAAGGGGCGTATCCGACGGCGAGGCCGAACGGGACGGTGGAGTGGGTCGTCGCGCTCCGCAACACCGGCTCCGCCGGCTGGTACCGGGGGATCGACGGCGCCCAGGCGTCGCTCGCGCTCGCGGATGGGACGAATGCGGCTGTGCAATCGACGCCGTATGTGGGACCGGGTCAGGTGGGCTGGTTCGTCGTCCACGTCCGCGCGTCCCCGGAACCCGGCGCGTACAAGCTGTTTCTCTCTCCTCGTATCGACGGGCGCGGGCCGCTACGCGATCTCGGGATCTACGCCACGGTCACGGTGTTGACGGGCCCCTAGCTGAGCTGCCGATTGCGCTTCCGCGATCGAGCGATCGCCGCGGCACACCCGTGAGATGAACCGATCTGTGCGTAAGGAATCCGCGCAGACCGCCTATCTCGACCTCATCTCTTTCAAGGAAGAGAGTCAGGGGTTCGAACCGCCGAAGGGGGACGAAGGCCCGCAACACCGCGAGTGATATGGTGCGCCGGATGTGGAAGACGAAGAAAGTGCGCGGCGGATTGAGTCCAAGGCAAGGCAGAGGCTGAAAGAGAAGCCGTACTACACCCGGATAGCCCTTTTGAGCATCGCGATGTACCTCTTCATCGAGGTCGTCATTCTCATCGTGACCCTGACATTCGAGCCGTCGGAGTGGGCGTACGCATGCATAGTCGGCGGCATTGCCGGGGCAGTCGGTGTGGTGATCTACTTCGTGCGTCCCTGGGGCCTCATCGTCGGCGTCCTCTTCGGGCTCCTCGGGATTGCCTTCGCGATGGATGGTCTCGGCGACAATCTCTCCTCGCCGGACTCGTTCCTCGACTTCGCGTACCGGCCAGTTTTTGGCCTTGCGGCGGCTATTTTCGTCCTCGGTGGCAGTGCCGTCGGCCTGGTCCAGCACTTTCGGGGTCGCACCAGCACGAGCGGTCCCGTCAACGCGACCAGGGCGGTCAAGGGCGTCCTTGCGCTCGTGGCAATCTTGTCGATCTTGTCCGCGGTCCTCACGGTTGCCGGAGTCAATGGAGTTTCGGCGGCCGACAAGCAAGGGGCGACAACGATCACCGCCCACGTAACGCGGTTCGAAACGGACACTCTGACGGCAGCTGCCAATGGCACGACGAAGTTCGTCTTCAAGAACGATGACCCGATCATCCACACCTTCACGATCGATGCTCTCAACATCGATGTGAAGGTGGGGCCGCGCAGCGAGAAGGTGTTCGAACTGAAGTCGCCGAAGCCGGGCACGTACGACTTCTACTGCCGCATCTCCGGTCATACGGAGCAGATGAACGGGACGCTGACGGTGCCTTGAGGGTCTCACTCTCGCCAAGATGTGTTCGTGGGTGAGCGCCGACTTGCGCTGATCGCTCGGAACCCTGCCGGTTCGGCCGCGGTCACGGCGGCGAAGGAGCCCGATGCGCGGGAACCCCTAGCCTGTCGGCGTGCACCCGATGACCGCAAGGCGCGCCGTGCCCGTTCTTCGCGAGTACGACGACTGGCCGCGCGGGTCGCTGCACCTCGTGATCGGGGAATTCGACGGCGTCCACATCGGCCACCGGGCGGCCCTTCGGGCGCTCCGCGATACCGCGCGCCGGGACGGCGCCACCGCGCTCGCCATGCACTTCGACCCGATCCCGATCGAGTACCTCGCGCCGGCGGCGCCTCGCTCGGCGCTCACCGATACGGCCGAGCGAACCCAGCTTCTGTTCGAGGCGGGCGCGGATGCCGTCGTCGTCGTCCGCTTCACCGATGACTTCGCCCACCAGCTGCCGGACGAATTCGTATCGCGCGTGATTGATGCCGGTGAGGTGCGCCGAGTGATCGTGGCCCCAGACTTCCGCTTCGGGCACGACCGGGTCGGCGACATACGGACGCTCGTGTCCCTCGGTGTCAGGCACGGCTTTGTCGTCGATGTGATCGACACGGTGTATTCCGAGCGCCGGGCCGTGACCGCCGCACTCGTGCGCAATGCGCTGCTCGCTGGCGACGTCGCCGACGCGAATCGCCTTCTCGGTCGGACCTACTCGCTTGTCGGCCGCGCGGCCCCGGACGGTCGACTGCGCGCGAAAGGGCTCGGCCATCCCGCGATCGACCTGCTCCTGCCGACGGACCGGCTCGTGCCCCGCGACGGCGTCTACGCGGTGTGGGCCGTCGTGGAGGGCGAGCGCGTGGGCGCGGTCGCGAATCTCGCGCTCTCCGCGGGCGCGAGCGGCGCCGTTGAGTGGCACCTGGAGCTGCATTTCCTCGAGCGTGAAACAGTGCTCCGCGGGGAGTCCGTGCAGGTGCTCTTCGTGCGCCGGGTGCGCGACGACATGCGTTTCCCGTCGGGCTGGGAGCTCTCGCAACAGATCGCCCGCGACGTCGTGGCGGCGACGGCCGCGTTGCGCGAGGAGACGACCCCGCGCTGAGCGGCTTGAGCTGTTGCGCCCTAGCCGGTAAGCACCCGTAAGACCATGCATGCTCGACGGTCTTAGGGTGATGGTCGAGTTACGCTCCAACGGGGTCGTCACGCGGATCGATCCGGCCGACGGCGGCAGGATCGTCTCGCTGGTCATCGCCGGCGTCGAGCGGATCCTGCCGAAAGCGCGTGCCCGGGCGCGCGAACCTGCTCTCTATTGGGGCTGCTATCCGATGGTGCCGTGGGCTGGTCGCCTTTCGAATGGCCGTATCCCGACGAAAGACGGCGAAGTACGACTCGAGCCGAACCTTCCGCCGTCGGCCATACACGGTCTCGGCTTCGACAAGTCGTGGGAGATCGTTGGACGGATCGAGACCGCGGTCACGATGATGTGTGAGCTGCGCGGCTTGGGGTGGCCCTTTGGCGGCCGCGCTCTGCAAACAGTGAGACTGGGCGTGGCGAGTCTCGAGCTCGAGCTGGAGGTCGGCGGGTACACGAAGGTAGGGCCCGCGGGCCTTGGCTGGCATCCGTGGTTCACTCGACCGCCGAGAGCTGACCTAGAGCTCTGCGTAAATGCGTCCGAAGTTCTCGTGCTCGACTCGGATCTGGTGCCGACTGGTGAGGTTCGGGGTGTCACCCCAAGCGAGGACCTGCGTTCGGGTCCGCCGCTGGGCGACCGCCGACTCGACCACGTGTACGTCCGGACCAAAGGCCCTGCCCTCGTGCGGTGGCCCGATCTTGAACTGCGTATCGAATACGACACGAGCTTGCAGACGGTCGTCGTATATACGCCGGCTGAAGGGATCTGCGTGGAGCCTCAGACGATGTGGCCGAACGCGCCCCTTCTTGCAGCGGCCGGCGTCCGCGGCACAGGATTACGGACGCTCGAGCCGGGAGACAGCTTGAGCGCGACCGAACGCTGGACGTGGAAGGTGTGAGCGATCGGAGCGTCGAGGCGTGTCACAGCCGATTCTCTCCGGCGATCTCGCGGAGCGCGGCCATGCGCTTCGCGGCCTCGTGCAGCTCCGGTCGCGGCCGCGGTTTGAAGTGTCGCGTCTGCGCCGGCGCGAGGGCGGGACGCTTCTTCTCGACCGCCCACTGCGCCTGACGCGCGGCGCCGGACGCCGCGGCCTCGACGATCGTGGGACGCACGACCGGCAGATCGAAGACATCGGCGCACAGCTGCGCCCATGCGTCCGACGACGACCCACCTCCGATGAGCGTCACTTCGGTGGGCGCCACACCCGCGCGGCGCAGTGCGTCCAGCGCGTACGCGAGCCCGAACGTCACGCCTTCGACCACGGCATTCACGATCGCGTCGCGCCCGTGACCCGGACGCAGCCCAACGAAGACGCCCGCCGCCTCGGGTCGGTTCGGGGTGCGCTCGCCGGACAGGTACGGCAGGAACGCCAGCCCGGGCGCGCCGCCGCTCGCGACCGCCGCGTCGACGTCCGCGTGGTCCATCGCGAACAGCTGGCGCACCCACTCCGTCGCGCCTGTGCAGTTGAGGGTGCACGCGAGCGGGAGCCAGCCGCCCGTCGAGTCGCAGAACGCCGCTGCCTCGCCGAGCGGGTCGACCGCGGGTTCGGCTCGGTATGCGAACGCGGTACCGGACGTCCCGAGGCTCACCGCCACCGGACCCTCGACCAGCGCGTCGCAGCCGATCGCGGCGCTCATGTTGTCGCCGGCGCCGGCGCTCACCGGGACACCGGCCTCGAGCCCGAGCGACTCGGCGGCCTCGCGGCCCAGCGTGCCCACGACGCTGAGCGACGGTGCGATCGGCGGCAGCGTGCGTGTCCAGTCGCGTGTGGCGTCGATCGCGGCGAGCACGGCCTCGCTGTAACGGCGCGCGCGGACGTCGAAGTACGCGGTGCCCGATGCGTCGCCGGCCTCGGTGATGAACTCGCCGGTCAACCAGAGATTCAAGTAGTCGTGCGGCAGGCACATCCGCACAGTGCGCGCGTACGCGTCCGGCTCGTGTGCGGCGAGCCATGCGATCTTCGGCGCGGTGTAACCGGGAAGCAGCAGGTTGCCGGTGAGCTCCAGGACGCGGCTGTCGCCGCCGAGCTTCCGCGTCAGCTCGGCGCATTCGCGCGCGGTGGTCGTGTCATTCCAGAGCTTCGCCGCTCGTACCGGTCGATCGCTCCGGTCTAGGCACACCAGCCCGTGCTGCTGCCCGGACACGCCGATGCCGCCGATGTCGAACCGCTCGCCGCGCATCGCATCGCGCACGGCGGCGCGGAGCGCCCGAGTCCACCATGCGGGGTCCTGCTCGCGCGTGCCGTCGTCGCGTTCGATGAGCTCATGCGGCGCGCGACCGACGGCGACGACCGCGCCGGTCGCGCCGTCGCGGAGCACGACTTTGGTCGATTGCGTGCCGCAATCCACGCCGAGAAAGACCCGTCGCACTGTTCAGTTGCCAACGAGCCCGGCGTAGTAACGGCGCGCGAGCGCCCATGCATCGATGCCGCAGGTCGAGCCCACGATGCGGCCGTTGAAGTCGTCCGCCTGGATGTGGATCCCGCCGTACAGACGCGACTGACCGGCCTGGTCGGCAGCGTCGTAGTACGTCGCCCAGCGGAGGACGATGTCGGCGCTCGGTCCCAACTCGAACTTGAACGAGCCACGCGGGACAGTCCACTCGGAGAGCCCGCCTGGGAAGAACTCACTGCCGGTGATCCCGGTGAGGACCTCCGCGGCGGCTCGGCTGAAGGTGCTGTGGCCGGAGATGTAGCCCTGGAACGCCGGCGTCACGAACGTGGGCAGCTGGTACGGGATCCAGGCGACACCGAGGACCCACGTGACCGGTGAGTACTGCGTCTTGGGATCCGCTGGGTTCCCTGGCCACGCGCGGACGGCGATCTCGCCTTCGTGGCCGGCGAGGGCTGCCATCCGCGCGCCGGGGGCAGTCTCCTCTTTCGTGATCAGCTCGATGAGCCCGGGCACGAGCGGCAGTCCCTCCTTGTTGTACGCCGCTCGCGAGGGATCGCTCGACTGCCCGAGACTCGCCATGTAGCGGATCATCGAGATCGGCCGGATGCCGTCGTAGCGACCCTTGAGGCCCCAGGCCGCGATCGCCGCGTCGTGGACCGCGCCGTTGAGCGCGAGGTACACCTTCACGTCCCACTGCAGGCGGTCGACCACGGGTCCGCTTCCACCGACGCGGAGGCTCGGTGCGAGCTGGTCCGAGACGGCGTTCGCGAGGACGTTCCAGTGGCCGGGTGGCGTCTCCGAGGCCGGGCCGTCGGCCCAAAACTCCGCGATCGAGCGATAGAAGTCGCCCTGCCGGACGATCTCCGAGGCGTACGAGCTACCCGTTGCCGGATTGAGTGGATGACCGTGCCCGTCGTTCGAGCCAAGACGGTTGGCGCCCAGCGCCCCCGGCGAGATGTCGATCGATGCGTCGCTCGATGCATCGAGGAGGCTGCTGTCGCGGAGCACGTCGACGGCTTGAGCCCGGTACACCGTGTCGGTCGTCGGGTCGCCCAACAGCGGCGGCGGGCCGGGATCGATAGGCACGCCAGATGCGCCGCCGGCGGGAATGGCGAAGGGAGTCACATGACCCCAGTGCGGGCCGACGGCCACCTGAACGCCGTTCGTCACCGCGATCCCGTTCTGGCTGATCATGTGCTCGATCTGGAGTGGCTGCCAACGGTTCGGGTCGACGAGCGTGATCCCCGGCTGGGCCACGACGAGCGGCGGGTTGACCGGGTGGTAGTCGGGATCGGCGTAACCGTTCAGCTCGTTCGAGCCGTCCGCCTTGCCGTAATCGAGCACGGCCTTCGCGATCCGGTTGCCGACCGCCGCCGGTGAATCGCCGTCCGTCCGCGTGATCGAGATCGGAAAGCACAGCGCATCCATGATGTCGTCGAACTCGGAGAGCGATTTGTCGGCGCCGACGGCCTTGATGAAGCGCGCGCTGAGGACGTGGTACGCGGCGTAGCTGATCGCCTCATTCCGGGCGGCGCTTACGTCCGACGCGTGGGACTTCTCTTTGAAGACGTAACCGGACGCGGTCGGGTCGTAGGAGGCCCACGCGTCCCACATCGCGACGGAGACGTGGAACAGGTTGCGCGCGTGCACCGGGGGATTCGGCAGGGAGCGTCGGATGGCATCGAGGAGGGCTTCGTCCCAGCGGCGGGCGATGGACCAGCTGGGATGGTCCGCCATCGGCGGGCACGCTGGCGCCCGCTCCCATGGACGCGTCACGGCGAGGACCGCGCCGGTCACCACGACGAGGGCGACGAGCGTCGCCCCCAGCGCGCGGGTCCGCGTACGGGTTGGCATCCGTTGGTTCACGTTGACGTAGCCGGCACGGGCGATTCCCTCTCCTGCGCCGCCACGTTAACGGAAGTCCGCCGACGCTCGAAGTCAGCCACCGCCCGGCGACCACGGACGTGCATCGCCGACGCCGCGCCTTACGACCACGAACTCGTTAGCGGTGACGTGGAGCCATGGCCCGGTCGCGGTGCCCGGCCACGCAACGCGGACGTCGGCGCCCTTGGAATCGCCAAGCCCAAAGTGGATCCAGCCGAGCTGGCCGCCGGCGTGGCCACCACCGACCGTCAGCTCGCGTCGAAGGATGCGATCGCCGACGCGCACCTCGATCCACGCCCCGATCGCATCCACGTTCGGTGGCGGTTGCACGACACTCAACGCGAGCCAGTTGCCCATCGCGCGCGGACGGGACGCGTCCCCCGTTCCGACGTTTCGCCACAACCGGACCGGCGCGCCGTAGTTGACCACGATGAGGTCGAGCATCCCATCGAGGTTGAAGTCGGCGAGCGCTGCCCCCCGGCCGCGGTAGAAGTTGAGGATGCCGGCGGCATCGGCAGCCTCACGGAACGTTCCGTCCGGTTGGCCGAGCAGAAGGTTGCTTGGGTCCGTCTGGGCGTAGTCGGCCTGTTCGGTCACATTGCCCTTCGAGATGAAGAGATCGACGAAGCCGTCGTTGTTCACGTCCGCGAACTCGTCGTGCCAGGCGGTGGATGGCCGGGTATCGCCGCCGGTGAAGGGCTGGGCCGCGTTCACCCCGCGCCTCAGGCCGATGTCGCGGTAGGTCGGCTCGGACGGACCGATGGCGAGGGTCTGTAGCCGATTGTCCCCCTGGCTCGTGAGAAAGACCTCCGGGTAGCCGTCGCCAGTGAGGTCGTAGCTCGCGATACCCATCCCCTGTATCTGCACGGTCACCCAGCCGTCGTCCGCCGTGTACAGCGACGGAGGCTCGCGCGGCGTGACGCGCCAGAGCTGCTCCTGGCCGTCGGTGGGCAGGTAGTAGTGCTGGTCGTTGCTCACGCGAAGATCGCTTCGGCCGGAGCGACTCCAGTCGCTGAACAGCATGGAGAGGGCGCACCAACTCGGAGTGAGAGGGATCGGCGGTGCGTAGGTCCCCGTGGTGGCGGTCGGCCGCACGAGCTCGTTGTCGAGGCAGAGACGATGCGGATCGTTGCTGGCGGGATCGACGTAGCTCCCGAAGGCAAGCGTCGGTATCGTTGCCCCGGCTTCCCAGGTCGCGCTGAACGCCGTCGTGGCGGAAGGCCTCAGCTTCAACCCCCATCTCTCGTTCGCTCGCTCGAAGCGGCAGCCGCCGAGGCCCCGGAGGAGGACGTTCTCACCGTTCCGGAGCGCGACGAGGTCCGTGATCCCGTCGCCGTCGATGTCGATGGGGTAGGCGCCGTTGACGCCCTCGAGATCCATCGCCACGTCGCGCAGGAGCGCGAACCGCAGTGCGCCACCGACCGGGCTGTCGTTCCGATACAGCGCCGCGGAGTTGCTCCCTCCGGCGAGATAGAGGTCAGCCTTCCCGTCGCCGTTGCAGTCGAAGACAGCCACCCCGCCGCCGACGGCGTGCTCGAACCCGCCGCCGTAGACGTGGTCGACCCCCGCGCCGGCGGTCTCGTCGACAAAGCGCGGCGCGCCGAGGGCGACCGACGGCGCCCGTGTCACGGGCAAGCCGTCGGACGCGAGGCCCCACACGATCGCGGCGGACACGACCAAGGCGGCGGCGACCTCGATGGCGAGCGACCGGGGCCGTGGCAGGAGCGTCGCCAGATCGCGTTGCATCGTCAGCCCACCCCCATGCCGAGATGGTCGCGCTAACCGGAGCAGGGTGCTAGCGTGACGGCCGCGAGACACTCGAGCGGAGTCGCGCTCAACGGGAGGAGAAGTTATCTGATGCGTAGGTGCTTAGCGGTGTTCGCGGCAGGGGTCACATTGATCGTGTCGGCCTGTGGAGGTGCCTCGACCAGCGCCGCCGGCTGCACGATCGGCGTCTCGTGGAACAACTACCAAGAGGAGCGTTGGGCCAAGTGGGACGAGCCGGCGATCAAGAAGGCCATCACGGACGCTGGCGGGAAGTACATCTCGAACGACGCGAAGTCGTCGGCGGAGACGCAGGCGAGCAACGTCGACAACCTGATCTCGCAAGGGGCCAAGGTCGTGATCGTGCTCGCGCAGGACGGCACGGCGATCAAGCCCGCCGTCGCGAAGGCGATCTCGGGCGGCGTCCCGGTCATCTCGTATGACCGCCTCATCGAGGATCCGAAGGCGCTGTACATCACCTTCGACAACGTCCTCGTGGGCAAGCTCGAGGCGGAGGCCGTCTTCAAGGCCAAGCCGAAGGGCAACTACGCGATCATCAAGGGCAACAAGGCCGACGCGAACGCTGACTTCCTGCGGAGCGGCATGGAGCAGGTCATCGGCGCCGCCGTGAAGTCCGGCGACATCAAGATCGTCGGCGAGGTCTACACCGACAACT
>JBGPZT010000039.1:0-17750 GCA_041493915.1 Candidatus Limnocylindria bacterium | reverse complement strand
CAGCGCCGCCCTCAAGGTCGCCGTAGGTCAGTGTGTAGCTGATCTCGTCCCCAGCACCGTTCAGGCTCGCCTCGAACGTTCCGCTGCCGATCGTCGAGACGGTGCCGGCGCCAGCGATCTCTTGGTAACCGGTGAGCGTGTCCGCTTTGAATCGGCTCTTGCCGCCGTCGCCCGCGACCGCAAGCGTGGCCGCCGCGAGTACGACCGGGACCGCGAAGATGAGCGCGCCGAACAGACGTCGCTTCCGCATGGTGCCCTCCCTGTTTATCGCGCAGATCGCCAAGGAACCTACGCGGCGAGGGGGAAGCCGGATCAGAACCTGGACTGCGCGTCCGATGAGCGGCCGAGCGGCCATCGAGGACTGGGCCCGTCAGCTGGGGTGGTCGAGGATCCCGACCGTCTGGAACCACACGGGCTCAGCGCGTGGATTGCGCTCGAGCCGCATCCCGAGTCGACGCATCACGTTGATCGATCTCGTGTTGTCGTGCTCCGTCGTCGCGACGATGCGGCGAAGGTGCAACTGGCGGAAGGCGTACGCGACCATCGCCGCGGCAGCCTCGGTCGCATAGCCCTGGTCCTGCTGGTCGGGAAAGAGTGCCCAGAAGAGTCCGATCTCTGACGTGAAGTGCGGGGTGGGCTCGAACGACGGCAGTTGGCCGAACGGCATGAGGCACGGCGCGAAGCCGACCGAGCCGATGATCTCGTGGCTGCTCCGCACCACGATCGCGCGGTCCCCGTAGGGGGGTTGATGTAACAGGGCGAGGCCGGCGTCGGCCGCCACCTGGTACTCGAACATGACGCGCTTCGCGTCCGCCGATCCGTAGGAGTCCGCTCCGAACGCGGCGTCGAGCAATCGGGAGTACGTCTCGCCGTCCTCGAGCGCGAATGCGCGGATGATCAGCCGGTCGGTCTCGAGCGTTCGCATCAGCGACGGATCTAGGCGGCGACGGCTTCGCGCGCCCGACCCTGCGCGTACACGAGCAGCGCCACACCGACCGCGAGGAACGCGAGCGCGCTCAGCGCGAGCGAGTAGTGGATGCCGATGAACGCGCCGAGGATCCCGACCGTCACGCCGCTACCGACGCGCAGGCCGTTCCACGACATGCTGAAGAGGCCGACGACGCGGCCGCGGCGCGCCGGTGGCGCCTCGAGCTGGACGTACGTCTGAGCCATCGAGGTGAAGCCGATATTGAGCACGCCGCCGAAGAACAGGGCCAGCACCGCGATCGCATAGACCGGCGTGATCGCGAACGCGAAGATCGACACGCCCCACGCGAGCGCGAGCAGCACGGCGATGCGGATCCGAGGCTGGCGGAAGAACGCGAGCGCCTCGAGACCGAAGCCGCCGAGCACCGAGCCCGCGGCACTCGCCGTGAGCAGCACGCTGTACGTGATCTCGTCCTGCGCGGAGCCGAACGCGGCCGCGAACTCCGGCATCTGCGCCTGGTATGCGTTGCCGACGAACAAGGAGCTCAGCCCGGCGAGCGCGGTCATCACCAGGATCCCGCGGTTGCCCGAGATCTCGCGCAGCGTGCGCACCGCGTCGCCGAGCGAGAGCCGCGCGCTTTCGACGCTCGCGCCGATCCGGCGGTGGCCGGTGTACGGCGTCCGCAGCAGCCAGATCGTCATCGGCAGATAGAGGAGCGCATTCGCCATGAGGCCGTAGGCCGGGCCGAGCCCGAGCAGCAGCGCGCCGCCGACGGCGGGCCCGAACAGGACGCCGACGCTGCGACCGGTGGCGGCGAGCCGCACGCCGCTCTGGAGCTGCTCGGTCCCGACGATGTCGTGGATGATCAGCTGCCCCGCGGGCGACCAGAGCGCGCCAGCGAGGCCATGGACGATGAGGAGCACGACCGCGTGCCAGGTCTGCAGAGTCCCGGTCAGGAACAGCACCGCCCATGCGAGCGAGGCCGCGATGAATGCCGCCTGCGACGCGACGATGATCTTGCGGCAGTCATAGCGATCGGCGAGTCCGCCGAACCACACGCCCAGGACCAAGAATGGTGTCCAGTGGCTGATGACCGCGAAGCCGGCAAGCGTGGGGGAGTGGAACGCCTGGAAGATCACCCAATACGAGATCACGTGCTCGACGTTGTCGCCCATCATCGAGAGCAGGCTGGTCGTGAAGTACGCACGGAATTGGCCATGGCGCAGCGCCGCGAAGGACGCGCCGGTCGGCGAGGTCGACGTCGTGAGGGCTATGCGAACAGGCTAGCGCGGCTCGAGAAGCGTGCTTGACCGTACGCGCATAGTTGTCGCGGACAAGGCCCGCGCCGCCCATAGGCGGCGTGGATGGAGGACGAATCCATGCGACGAATCACATACACGGCGGTCTTTGCCATCGTCGCGATGTTTCTTGCGGGCAGCGTGGCGGTCGCGGCCATCGTCAATATCACGCTCGCCAGGGGAACTGTCGCGGACCCCGCGAAGGTAAACGTCCCGGGCCTCGCGAAGTTCGAAACGAAAGGACCGGTGGACTTCGTCCATAGCGAGCTGACCTTCCAACCCGGCGACGCGACTGCGTGGCACTACCATCCCGGTCCGACGCTGGTCACGGTCAAGGAAGGCGAGATCACGTTCACGCATGGCGACTGCTCGGCGCGCACGTATCACGTCGGCCAGTCGTTCGTCGAAGGTCAACCCGGCGACGTCGGTTTCGCCCGGAACACCGGCACCACGGTGGCCAAGGTGAATGTCGTCTTCGTCACGCCCGTCGGATCTGCGACGACCTTCCCGGTCTCCCCGGTGACCTGTCCCAGGCCGCACCACGGCGAACAGGGCGAGCACGAGGACGGGGACTAGGCGAAATCGTTGGGTGCGGGGCAACGGCCCACCGTCCCCGCACCCGCGTCTTTCGATCAACCAACATGCTTCTTGTAGAAGGCCTTCAGCTCCGCGTCGCTCGTTCCGAGGTACCTCTGGGTCGTCGCGATCTGCCGGTGACCGGCAAGACGCTGCGCTGAAGGCAGGCTCGCCGACGCCCAGAGGGTGATCGCCGCGTGGCGCAGCCAGTGCGGGGAGACATCCTCCGCGAGTCCAGCGCGTTTCGCCGCATCGCGCACGATGCGTTCGGCGGTCCACACGGTCATGCGATAGGAACCGTCGTTGTTCTTCTTACGCGTCACGAACAGCGCCGCGTCCTTGTCCCGGCGGAGCGCGAGATAGCGCTGCAGCCACTCGCGTGCCGGCTTTGTGAGGTAGGCGCGTCGATGACGGTTGCCCTTGCCGAGCACGGTGACCTCGTCGACAACACGGATGCCATCCGCGGGTGTACGGGCCTCGCGCGAGAGCTCGAGCTGCCGGCGGTCGAGTCCGATAACCTCTGAGACGCGGCAACCCGTCGCGAGCATGAACTGGATGAGCGCACGGGCGCGCACGCCGTCGTCCGTTGCCGTGTCGCACGCATCGACGAGACGCTTCACGCGCTCTTCAGCGAGGTGCCGCGCGTCCGGGCTCGGCTGAGCCGCCTTCGCGAGCTCGACCTTCTCCGGACCCGGCACGGGGAGATCGAGGAGCACGCCGAACTTCAGGAGGCCCCGGAGGGCGATCAGATGGAGGTTCTTCGTGGCCGCCGAGATCGTGCGCTTGCCCTTGGCGAGGCCGCCACGGGCCTGGCGGCGCGTCAGGTAGCTCCCATAAGCCTTCAGCGAGCGGATTTCGAGGTCAGCGACACGCGGCTTCTTGTCGCCGCGCTCGAGGAAGGCGCAGAAGTCGTGCAGATACGCGGCGTACTTCGGGATCGTCCGCTCGCCGCGTCCTTTGTCGCGCAGCTCCTGAAGATAGGCGACGGCCAGAGCGCGCAGGGGGCTGGACGGCTTCAGATCCCGGGGATCAACGTAGTCAGAGGCCAGCAGCCCCCGCCAACCCTCCCCTGAATCATTAGAAATCCTCATTCCTTGTGGTGAGCATCACAGGAAACGGAGTACGCGTCAAGTGCTTCGATCTGCTCCCCCGCAAGATCGTCGATATCGCAAATTGCGACAGCAAAGAGCGGGCCGGGAGTTACGCGCTCTCGGGTCGCATGAAGCGGAAGTAGCCAAAGCCGACCGCAAAGATCCCCGTGAGCAGCACATTGACCCAGCCGAATGCGTTCAGGACACCGCCGAACTGCGCGATGAGCGAGATCAAGACGCCGATCACCCCTTGCACGCAGAAGGCGAGCGTCAGCGTCTGCCTCGTGGGGCCGGGCTCGATGTTCCGCAGGCTCCAGCTGATCACGACCTCCCCAAGCAACGCGGCGCCGAAGAATTGCGCCACGAGCTGCGCGCCGGCGTCGGATGTGAGTCCGTAGGTCGAATAGAGCACACCGGGAAGCAGCACTGCGGTCAGACCGAAGATCGTCGCGACGATCGCGTTGAAACTGAACAGTGCGCTGAGTTTCATCGTCTTTCCCCTTCCCACCGCGAACTGACCGGGCGTAGCGTATCCCCAGGTCAAGTACGACCGGCCTGCAGGCGCGGGACCCATACCAGCGGTCACTGCTCCGCGTTCTGATAGAGCGCCCACCCGCGAGAAGGGGTCGATCAGATGTTCAACAGCCCGGTAAAGACCGACGAGAAGCCGCAGACAATGGCCGCCACGCCCGACGAGCTCGTGCGCGATCCAGGCGGCAACCGCAAGCTGCAGTTCGAAGGGACGGTCGAAGTCGAGGGGACCTTCATGGGCCAGATGCTGAACGCCCTCTTTGGCGAGGACTCGCAGGTCAACGGCAAGCTCCATTTCGAGGGCGCGGTCCAGATCGATGGCACATTCACCGGAAGCATCAGCACGAACGACCTCCTCATCATTGGCGAACACGCCAAGATCGCCGCCGACATCAACTGCGGGTCAGCGGTCGTGAGTGGTGAGGTCACGGGGAACATCACGGCCGTCGGCTCTGTCGAGCTCCACACCGGGGCACACGTGAAGGGCGACATCGCTACCCCGACGCTCGCCATCGACAAGGGCGCCGTCTTCGACGGGATCTCCCGGATGCAGGGCGCACCGGCGACCTTCGGTAGCCTTGAACGACGCGCACGCCCACGAAGCAGATGAGGTTGCTCTAAGGCCTGCTACTCCTCTGCGATGGCCGGCGCGTAGCGCCCTCGTAGAGTCACGACCGTGCGCATCCGAATTCTGATCGTCGCGGTCATCGCTGCCGGCGTGCTCATTCCCGCGACGCTCATCCTCACGCAGCAGCGCGCGTCCGCCGCCAACATGGTCCTGAGCATCCTCGATGGCACGGCCGACGTCGCGCATGGCGCCGCCGGTTTTGCGCGGGCCGCTGACGGCTACGTCATCGCTGCCGGCGACCGCGTCCGCACCGCCGAGCACAGCCACGCCGTGGTCACGTTCCTCGACGGGTCGACTGTGGAGGTCGAGCCCGCGACGACGATCACGGTCGTCCAGGCGACCGCCGCTCCGAGCGGAGCGATCACGATCCAGCTCGAGCAGGCGCTCGGCCGCACGTGGTCGAGCGTTCAGAAGCTCACGCGCCCGGATTCGAAGTTCGAGATCAAGACGCCAACCGCGGCAGCGACGGTACGGGGCACCGGATTCGTCACGGACGTGCTGGCCAGCGGCACGACGACGGTGGCGACGACGGATGGCATCGTCGAGGTGAGCGCGCAGGGTCAGACCGTCGTCGTGCCGGCGGGCTCGCTCACGACCGTGCAGCCCAGCGCGCCGCCTTCCCCACCCGCGCCGGCCCCCCGGGCGCAGAACACGCTGCGCTTCGGACTGCACTCGCCCGCGTATGTCGTCATCCTCGATCCATCCGGTCGAGCCTGCGGCATCGTGCCCGGCGGGCCGACCCTGGTCCGACAGATCCCGGGATGCCTCGCGACCGAAGCGGGCATCGACCCCCAGCTCATCGATGTGCCGAACGCCATGACGGGCACCTATTCGATGGTGATCGAGTCGATCGCACCGGGCGGAGACTTCGTCGCCACGGCGTCGGCGCTCGATGGCGCGGGCGGCCTGTCCTTCAACTACACGCTGACGGCCGGCGGCCCACCCGGTACGAGATTCGGGTCGAGTCTCACTGTCGAGAACGGCGCGAACGGCGCGCTGCGTGCGAGTGGCCTCAGCAAACTGACCCTGGTCGACCACGCGCCGACCCACGTGCTGGTGCGGGCGGCTTCGCCACGACCCGCCGCCAGCGGCAGTCCCGACACGTCGTTCTTCGCACCGCTCCCCCGTTTTGGCTTCACCGCGGGGATCGAGGTGACGCCGCCTCCGTCTGGCCCAGCCGTCGCGCCGAGCGCCGCACCGAGCGCCGCACCGTCGCCGACAGCGACGGAGGAGGTCGCCGCATCCGAGCCGACGCCCGAGCCGACGCCGGCGCCGACTGTCGCCCCTGTGCGGACAGCCCCGCCGCCGCCGCCGCCGCCGCCGACGCCGGCACCGACACCGAGCCCCACCCCGGCGCCGCCGCCGAGCCCGAGTCCGTCGCCGCCGCCGACGCCGACCGGGCCGACGTTGATCGGCGGCGTGGCGTCGGCGGGAAGTCCGATGAACATCACGGGCCACGGTTGGTCGACCGCGCTCGTCACGCTCAGCTGGGAGGACGGGAGACCGCTCGTACAGATCAACGCGGAGGCATCGGGCGACTTCACGGCGTCGGTTACCGTCCCGTTCGACGCCCGTGTCGGAACGACGTACCGCATCACCGCAAGCGATGGACGACAGACGGCGATCGGACAGGTCAGCGTGTACGCGCCGACGATCGCCGTGACCTGCGGCAGCCCCACCACCCCGGTCTCGGTCGTTGGCAACGGCTGGCCGCCGTCCGCCCGCTACGCGATCCGATCGTCGCTGCTCGCGACGGCGTTGTCCGGGACGGTGGGGACCGACGGCACCTGGAGCGCGTCATTCACGCCGCCGCCGGGCGCGTTGACGGGCGAGTACCTGATCAGCGCGAACGTCGCATCACTGCTCGCGGAACCGCAGACGTGCACGCTTCGATGACAGCTTTGTAGCGCGGACAACACTGACGTCAGCCCGTTAACGTGGCGCGGTGACACGACGCGGCTGGATCCTCTTCGCGGCGATGGGCCTCATCTGGGGCATCCCGTACCTGTTCATCAAGATCGCGGTCAGCGAGCTAACGCCCGCGAGCCTCGTCTTCCTCCGCACCGCGATCGGCGCCGGGCTCCTCCTGCCCGTCGCGGCCGCCCGAAGGGATCTCGGCCCGCTGCTTCCCCACTGGAAGTGGGTCGTCGCGTACACCTTCGTCGAGGTCGCAACGCCTTGGTTCCTTCTGTCCGACGCGGAGCGACACATCTCGAGCTCGCTGTCGGGACTTCTCATCGCGCTGGTGCCGTCGATCGGGGCGATCCTCGCGTGGGCCACCGGCAGCGACGACCGTCTCGATCTGCGCCGTGTCGCCGGCCTCGGGCTCGGTTTCCTGGGCGTCGCCGCGCTCGTCGGGTTGGACGTGGGCGCCGGTGACGTCGGCGCGGTGGGCGAGGTCGCGCTCGTCGCGCTCGGCTACGCGCTCGGCGCGTTGATCATCTCGCGGAAGCTGTCGAGTCTTCCATCGTTCGGCGTCGTGGCGGCATCGCTCGCACTGACCATGGTCGTCTACGCGCCGGTGGGCCTCGCGCAGCTGCCACGCGCGCTGCCCTCTTCGCAGGTCATCGTCGCCGTCACGGTACTGGGTGTGGTGTGCACCGCGCTCGCCTTCTTGATCTTCTTCCCTCTGATCGCGGAGGTCGGGGCAGTGCGCGCGACGGTCATCACGTACGTCAATCCTGCCGTCGCGCTCGCGCTCGGCGTCGCGATCCTCGGCGAGCCGTTGACCGTCGGCATCGTGCTCGGGTTCGTTCTCATCGTTCTCGGTTCGGTGCTGGCGACGCGACGCGCCGCGCCCGCGAAGCCGTCAGTCGCGCTTTCGCGTTCGCCAGATCTCCTCTGACGGCCAGCGACCGGCCCAGTCGGCGGACACGTACGAGTACTCGGCGTGATCTTTCGCGCCCACCGGGGCGAAGAGCTCGACGAGATCGAGGATCTCGAATCCGTTCGCGCGCAGCAGCCGGATGAGGTCGCCGGCGCCGAGGTGGAACTCGACGCCGGGATCGTCATCGGTCCACTCGAGCCGATTCATGCCGCGCTGTGGGCGCTGTAGCTTCTCCTGGACTTTGCCCGTAACGGGCATGCACAGCATCGAGAGGGTCGAGTTTCGCAGGAAGACCAGCTCTCCCCCGCTCCGGAGCAGCCGAGCCGCCTCGGGGATCCACTTGTACGGGTCGCACCAGATCGAGGCGCCGTATTCGGAGATCACGAGATCGAAGATCGCGTCACGGAGCGGCACCATCTCCGCGTTCGCTTCCACGAGCTCGAGGCCCAGGCCGGTCTTGCGGTTCAGCCGCTGCGCGGTCTCCAGCTGTGCCGGGGTGAGGTCCACTCCGACGACACGCCGCGCGCCGCGGCGCTTCAGCCACGCGCCGACATACGCCGTTCCGCATCCGAGCTCGACGACATCCTTGCCTTTCACGTCCGGCAGGACCTTGACGGCCGACTCCGGTGTTTGCCAGACGCCCCAGGCGATCTCGTCCTGCGCCCACGCGTCTTCCGCGCGCGCGTCGGTGTAGCGCGCGTTGGATCTCGTCCAGGCCTCGCGATTGATGCGCAGGTAGTCCGGCGTCTCGGCGCTCACAAGCGGCCAACGTAACGCATGTGCGCGCCGGCGCGGCTAGCGTGCATGTGTGCAGGCGCACCGTTCATGGTTGCGGGTCGGGTGGATCGCCGCTCTCTTTGGCGCCGCGGCGGCCATCCTGGCTGCGGTCGCGGGCGGCATCACCGAGCCCACCGGTATCGCGACGGTCGTCGCGGTCACCGCCACGGTCGTCGCCTACGGACTTGCACCACTCGTGATCACCGTCGCAATGCGACAGAGCACGCTATCGAGCTGGTGGGCGGTCGCGGCCGCGCTGCTCGCGGCGGTCCTGTGGTGCGTCGCCGGCCTGCTGTTCGCGCTGCCCGCGCTCCTGCCCACGACAACGACGATCATCGACACGGCCGTCAGCTCAGCACCAGGCGCGAGCGCGCTGTGGATCGTCGTCGCGAGCGTGGAGGTCGTTCGTGCGGGGACGCATCGCTGGTCGCTCGTCTTCATCGCCGCGTTCGTCGCGGTCCTCATCATCGGCTCGGTCCTCATCGAGCTCAGCGGCTTCGACATCCGCAAAGTGCTCGTTCCGCTCGGCTGGGCGGCATGGATGGTCGACGTCGGTCGCGCGCAGCGCGCGCGCATGTCGCCGGTCGTCGCGCGGAGGTCGCCCGTCGTGACGGAGCCGTGCCCGAATTGCGGCTCGCCACGACGGACCGACGGCCTCGCGTTCTGCAGCAGCTGCGGTCTGCCGTACGGCGTCAGGCGGACATGAAACAGCCCACCGGCCGAGACCGACGGGCCGTTCCGTCTAGTTCGCGACCTTCGTTCGCCTTGCGCTTGATCGTTTCGCCGCGCGAGCGGCGGGCCGCTTCGTTCCCGATGTCCGCTTCGACACGCCCGCGCCGCAGACGGTCTCGAGGATGAGACGCGTCGTGACGTACGGATCGGCGTTCGCGTTGGGCCGGCGATCTTCGATGTATCCCTTCTTGTCCTTCGCGACCTGCCACGGGATGCGCACCGACGCGCCGCGGTCGCTCACGCCGTAGCGGAACTCCTTGTACGAGCACGTCTCGTGCAGCCCGGTGAGGCGCTCCTCGATACCGAAGCCGTAGTTCGCGATGTGGAGGTCGTGCCGCGTTCCGAGCGCCTCGGCCGCGGCGACGCACGCGTCGTAGTTCCGCCGCATCTCGTTCGTCGAGAAGTTCGTGTGCGCGCCGGCGCCGTTCCAGTCCCCGCGCACCGGTTTCGGATAAAGCGTCGCGCTGATGCCGAACGGCTCGCCCACGCGGTACAGCAGCCAGCGCGCGAGCCACAGCTGGTCGCCGACCTGGGGGGCGTTGAGCGGTCCGACCTGGAACTCCCACTGACCGGGCATGACCTCGGCGTTGATACCGGAGATCATGAGTCCGGCCTTCAGGCACGCGTCGAGATGCGCCTCGACGACCTCACGGCCGAATACCTCATCCGCGCCGACGCCGCAGTAGTACCCGCCCTGCGGCGCCGGGAACCCGCTGTCGGGAAACCCGAGGGGTCGCGAGCCGCGGAAGAGCGTGTACTCCTGCTCGATGCCGAACCACGTGTCGAAGGACGAAAAGCGCGCCGCCATGTCGGCGTTCGCGCGGCGCACGTTCGACGGATGCGGCTGACCGCTCACGAGCATGACCTCGCACAACACGAGCAGATCGTCCCCCCCGCGGATCGGATCCGGGCACGTGAATACCGGCTCCAGGACGCAGTCCGAGCGGTCACCCGTCGCCTGCTGCGTGCTCGATCCGTCGAAGCCCCAGATGGGCGGCTTCTCACCCTTCGGCACGATCTTCGTCTTCGAACGCAGCTTCTGCGTCGGTTGGGTCCCGTCGATCCAGATGTATTCGGCCCGATACACGCCCATGAGGATCCCTCTCTCGCGGTTTCTTGGGAGGCGCAGATGACCACCGGACTGTACCGAATCCCCCACCGGGGTGATGACCGAAGACCTAACCCGTTCGGAGTCATTTGCGGGACATCTTGGGTGCATATTGGTGACATGCGTGAATCCATCGTCGAGCACGCGGGCTACCGGATCCGGGTGAAGACCTCCGGTCCCGCGAGCGGACCGCACGCCGTCCTGCTTCCCGGAATGGGCGCGACGGCCGTTGCGCTCGCTCCCCAGGCACGCGCGCTCCGCGCCCTTGGTTACACCACGCACGTCATCGAGCTGCCTGGATTCGGCCTCGCGCCGGGCCTGCGGAAGGCGGACGCGCGCTTCTTGCAGCTCGCGGATCTCGTGCTGCTCGTCGTCGACGCGCTCGGGATCGAGCGCGCGCTCTTCCTCGGGCACTCGCTCGGCGGTGGCATCGCCCTCCACATCGCGCTCCGGCGGCCGGCAGCCGTCGCCGGACTCGTGCTGGTCGCGCCCGCCGGTCTCGGCCGCTCGATGCTCTGGGCCTACAAGCTCTACTGCGTCCCGCTCATCGGCCGCGCGCTGCTGCGTCCATACGATCACGGCACCGGCGCGTTCATGCGCCGCTTCCTCATCGGCAGGGCGCGGCGCGAAGACGACCACTTCATCGGCCAGCTACTGCGTCGCGACCGGCGGTCTCCGGCCACGACACGCTCCATCCGCGCGATCGTCTGGGCGAATCAGCCTTCGCGTTGGCGACGACTGTTGCTCCTCCCCTTCCCGGGCGGGGAGCAGCTCGGCTACACGCTCCGCGGGACCATCGCCGCGCTACGCGACATCCCGACCCTGGTGCTGTGGGGCACCGACGACCGCGTCTTCTCCGTGCGCGATGCCGCGTTCTTCCGGCGCGCGAACCCGACGGCTGTGGTGCACGTGGCGCGCGGCATCGGGCACATGCTGCCCCTCGAGGCGCCGGGCTGGGCGAACGAGCACATCGCCTTGTTCGACGCCCTGCACCTCAGGCTGCGCCCTGTGGTGGCTTAGACCCGCTTCTCCTAGCGTTAGCGCGGCCGATACGGGCGGCACATAGGCCGCGAGCCATGACGGGATCTCCGCGGCCGGCAGTGGCCGGCTGATGAAGTATCCCTGCACCGAGTCCGCGCCCTCGCTCAGGAGCTGCGCCCATTGGCTTGGCTCCTCGACACCCTCGGCCACTACCTCGAGCCTCAGGTCGTGGGCCAGGTTGACGGCGGCGCGCACGACCGCGGCGATCCCCCGGTCGCCCGCCATGCCGCTGATGAACGAACGATCGATCTTGATCCGATCCACAGGCAGATGTGCGAGATATTTGAGCGAGGAGTAGCCCGTACCGAAGTCGTCGATGGCGACCTGCACACCCAGCGAGCGCAGCGTGGATAGCGTCGGGACCGCACGGTCGACCTCGCTCATGAGCAGGCTCTCCGTGAGCTCGACCGACAAGAACCGTGAGGGCACGGAGTATCGACGCAGCAGATCGCTGATCGTGAACGGAAGCTCGCGATCGAGGAGATCGTGGACCGACAGGTTCACGGCCACCTGCAGGTCGATGCCGGCGCGGCGCCACTCGGCCGCCTGCGCGATGGCCTTCTCGAGCACGCAGCGCGTAAGTGCCCCGATGAGGCCGCTCCGCTCCGCGAGCGGGATGAAGCGATCCGGGCTGATCGGCCCTCGCGTCGCATGGGTCCAGCGGGCGAGCGCTTCGACGCGCAAAACCTCTCCGCTCGCCATCGCCACGTCCGGCTGGAATGCCAGGTTGATCTCGCCGGCATCGATCGCCGCACGAAGATCGGCCAAAAGCGCGATCCCGTCAGAATTAGAGTGGTCGTCCTCGGCGGCGTACACGGAGTAGGTGCGCCGCGCGCGCTTCGCGTGTTTCATCGCGATCTCGGCGCGACGGACGAGTGTGCTGCGGTCATCGCCGTGGCTGGGGAACGCAGCGATGCCGATGCTGATGCTCTGGTCGATCCGCTGCCCGCGGATATCCAGGGGTCGCTCGAGGGCGTCAAGGAGCCGCTCGGCGACCTCGCACGCGCCGCGTTCGTCGGAGCCGCTAAGGAAGACCGCGAATTTGTCTCCTCCCAAACGCGCGAGCGTGTTCGGCTCGCGAAGCTCCCCGCGGAGGCGCGCCCCGATCGCCTTTAGCACGTCGTCGCCGACGTCATGGCCGAGCGTCTCATTGGTCTCCTGGAAGTGGTCCACGTCGACGACGAGGACCGCGCCGGGCTGCCCGTCCCGTCGGAGGTGAGCGAGCGCGCTGTCGACACGGTCGTCGAACAGCGCGCGGTTCGGGAGGTCGGTCAGCGCGTCGTAGAGCGCGCGGTGCGTCAGTTCGGCCTCGAACCGGCGCTGCTCCGTGACATCCCGCACGATGACCGTCGCCAGCGCCTCGCCGTCGACGATCGCGCGTGACAGCGTCGCCTGGATCGGGAACTCCTCTCCCGTCGAGCGGACACCGCTCAGATCCAGGCCGTGCATCGCGTGGCCATCCGTACCGGACTCTATGAAGGTCCCCGAGCGCTGCCGGTGCTGCTCACGGAGCGCCGACGGTATCAGCGGCTCAAGGGAGCCGCCGAGCATCTCGAGGGCGGTGCGCCCGAACATCTTCTCCGCGGCTTCGTTGAAGATCAGGATCTTTCCCTTGTCGTCCACCGTGATGATGGCGTCCTGCGCGGACCGAACGATCTCGTCGAGCCGGGCTTCGCTCCGCCGCAGCTTGCTCTCGGCCGTGACGCGCTCGGTGACATCCACCGTCACCCCGACGACGCCGGCGATCTCGCCCGTCATGCCGCGCAGCGGAACATAGGCGACCTCGAACACCAGGCCGCGCAGGCGGAGGATCGTGGTGAACGCCTCGCCACGCAGCGCGCGCTCTAGGCAATCGACGAGCTCGGGGTTGTTGGGATACTCGCGCCGGTAGAACCCGCGTGCGTCCTCGCCGATGTGGTCGTCAGAGCGGTAGCCCAGTTTCTCGAGCGAGCGGCCCTCTCGCGCGATGAACCGACCGCTCGCATCGACGGACCAGAAGATCAATGGCGCGTTCGCGACCAGCATCTTCAGGCGGCCCTCGGATCGTTCGGCGCGCTCGCTCTCGGCGCGGCTTCGGCGGATGAGGTCGTACATGGTTCCGAAGCCGTACGCCATCGCCACGATGAGGAGCGTGTGTGCGACGTTTTCGGCGCTCAGCACCGGCTGCGCTTCCAGCGCTACCGCCATAGCAATTTGGGTGGCGATGCCCACTGCTGCCGCCAGCAGACCGATCCTCCTGCCCCAACAGCCGGCAACGGCCGCGACCGGCAGCGCGACGAGGTGGAAATACGCGGCGCCCAGAAGCTCATACCCAAGCGGGATCGCCACGACGTACCCGCCGACGCTGGACGCGGAGATCAGCAGACGTCCCCAGGACGCTGCGCTGAGTACGTTGCGCTCCTTCAATCCGGTCGCCTTCGTCTTTCACCGCGCTGCTTCGACGGTCGTAGTCAGCATAGTTTTCGTCGGCACCTGGACGACTAGGGACCTTCGGCCCCATACCTTCAGATTCCGTTGGGGCTGATATCGGCAAGCGTTAGGTGATCAGTCAGGGTGCCGCGCGGATCCCCGTTTCACCGTTCGCCGCCTTTCCCGTGCCTTCCACGCAGGTTCCGGCGGCAGCTGAAGGCGTCTTCGGTACGCCGCCGAGAGATACTTCGCGCCCTCGCCAAGGGTGAGCCCCGAGACCTCATCGCGGTGCGCGCGCAGGAACTCGAACGCGAGCTGCGGCCGTTTCTTGCTCACCTCTCGCAGCACCCAGCCGATCGCCTTGCGGATGAAGAACTCGCGCTCGCCGAGCATCGGCGCGGCCATTCGCGCGAAGAGCGCGAAATCGCCCGCTTCGTGGCTCAGCGGCCGCAGCTGCGCGAGCAGCGCGGTGCGGCGCACCCAGAAGTTGTCGTCGCGCGCCCACGCGGGCAGCCGCCGGAGCGCGGTCCGAGATTCGCCAACGACGCCGCCGATGACGTCCGCGGCGAGCCAGTCGACATGCGCCCACGTCTTCGAGCGCCGCACGAGACCGATGAGCCACAGAAGGTCGCGCTCTTCGAGCAGCATCGGGTACCGCGCAAGCAGCGCTATGCCGGCGGAGCGGAGCTCGTACACGTCGGTGGACCACAGCTCGTCGACGATCCTGCGCAGCTCGGCGCGCGAGAGGTCGCGATGCTCGCGCGCGAAGTCATTCGCGGAACGACGGATCTCCGGAACGGTCGCGCCGTAGAAGCGGAGATCGCTCTTGAGGTACGCCTTGCCGGCAGCGGCGCGCGCGGGCGAGCCGGCCTCGCGGTAGCGGCGCTCGAAGAAACGCCGGACCGCCGCCGGCGTGCTCGCGGTCACCGGCCGACCTCCTTGAGCCACCGGCCGATCGCGGCATCGTCGATACCCGCGACGTCGAGCTCCGCCTCACCGACGACGAGCACCGGAATGCGCACGACGTAGCGGTCGAGAAGGGCTGGATCGCGCATGACGTCCACGCGCTCGATGTCGAGAGGCGTCCGCCGGCTCAGGCGACGCAGCGCGCCGAGCGCCTCTTCACACAGACCGCAGTCGGGCCGCTCCATGAGCCGGACGCGGATCACCAGTTCGCGGGGAGGCCGGCGACGTTCGCCGGAAGACGCACGCCGGGCGGATGGATCACGTAGACCGTTCCGGTCGATCCACCGAGCCACACGCGCTCGAAATCGGCGCGCGCGTAGACCTTGCGCGCCTGCGCGTCCGCGCGCACGGCGGGATCGTTCGTGATGACGTCGCCGTTCGCGGCGAAGCCGCGGATCACGAGCAGGTGCCCGTTCGTACTGGTGAAGAGGAAGCCCGGCAGGACGCCGTTGATCGAGGCGATGAGCGGGATCCCCGCCTCGATGAAGCGCTCGGCCTCGGTGAGCGAGCGCAGGCGCGTGATGAATCCCTCGAGCCCGTACTCCGCGGCGTAGGCCGCGTTGTACGGCCAGTTCCCGGCACCCTTGTAGCTCCAATCGTATGTGTAGCGCGCGGCATGATCGACCTGGCCGTCGACGTGCGACACGCCGGGGAAGGCCGCGAGGTCGACCACGCTCGGCCCGGTCTTCCAGAAGCCGAGCACCATCGCGGTCGACGTCGGGCTGCACCATGCCTCTCCCCCACCGTCGTACTCGGGATAGTGGCCGGTGTGGATCTCCTGCGACAGCGTCGGCACGTCGAGCTCGCGCGTGACGCCGCCGAACGCGCTCGGGATCGCGTACTGCGTCGCGCGCGTGGCGATCGCGGTGAGAAGCGCGACGGCGGGCGTCGCGATGATCCCCGCGGCGCGGTGAAGCGTGACGCGCAGCTCGTATGAGGTGAGCTCCGGCGCGCCGCTGCTCTTCTCGAACGTGTCGACGTTCACGCGGCCGTCGCCGTCGTCCTGGCCCTTCAGCGTCGTCCGGTGGATGGTGTCGTCACCCGATGACCAGACCGCGAGCGTGTACCACTTCGTCGCGCGCGACGCTCCGCTCGCGCGCAGCTGGACGTCGATCCAGGTGCCAGACGGTGTGATCGCGTTCCACGACGCGACGAGCTGGTCGAAGGCGAACGGTGTTTGCACCGCGGCGGACGTCCAGATGCCGCGCTCATCCGCGATGGTCTTGCCGTACGGATCCGCGTAGCTGCCTTTCGACGGCGACGCGCCGAGCTGAAGGCGCAGATCGTTCGTCACCGTGCCGTCGTGCGTGCCGGCGTCGAGCGCGAGCCGAACGAAGCTGCGCGGCGTCACGTCGGCGGCGGTGGCGGCCGCAGAGGGCGACGGGCTCGGGACGACACTCGTCGAAGGAGCATTCGACGGCACGCGCGTGGCCACGACAGAGGTGGGCGTCGTCGTCTGGCCCGTCGGCACCTGCGAGACGGAGCACGCGGTGAGCAGGATGACCAAGACGAGCGCGCGCAAAGCCACTTAGAGTCTGAGCGTGAGCCCCTTCGCGCGTCCAGGGCTGTTCTGGTCGACCGAGCAGACAGCCGCGACGCTCCGCGATCCAAAGGTGCGCGTGGTCGACTGCCGCTTTCTGTTCGAAGGGGACTCGCGTAAGGACTATCTGAACGGACATCTACCGGGCGCGGTCCACTGCGACTGGTCGACCGACCTCTCGGCTCCCCCACCTGAGTCCGGCCACCCGCAGTGGATGCTGCAGGGGCCCGAGGCCTTCGCGGAGACGATGGGCCGTCTCGGCATCGGCAACGACACGATGGTCGTCGGCTACGACGCGGAGGGCGGCCATCACGCGGCGCGCCTCTGGCTCGCGCTGCGTCGTTACGGCCACGACAACATGGCGGTGATGGAGGGCGGCATCCAGAAGTGGGCCGCCGAGGGCCGCCCGCTCGAGAAGGGCGAGACGAAGGTCGCACCGGCCCGCTTCGTTCCGCATCCGCGCGACGGCGTGATCGCCTCGAAAGAACAGGTCCTGGCCGCGGTGCGGACCGGCGATCCGTGGCTCCTCGACGTCCGGCGCGACAGCGAATTCACCGGCGAGGAGAAGCGCGCCGCGCGCGGCGGTCACATCCCCGGCGCGGTGAACATCCTGTGGAAGGACGCATTACGCGACGACTGGATGCTGAAAGATGCGGACGAGCTCGAGGAGATGTACGCGAACGCGGGCTTCGGCGCCGAAACATCCGCGGTGACCTACTGTCAGGGCGGCGTGCGAGCTGCGTTCACGCATCTCGTCCTCACTGCGCTCGGCCATGACGACGTCCGCACCTACGACGGCAGCTGGGAGGAATGGGGCAACGATCCCAGCCTCCCGATCATCGTCGGACGGAGTTAGGCCCTCTTCGCCTTTGCGCTGGCGGTGAGTTCGGCGGCGAGGTCAGCTGGTACATCGGCTTTGATGTGGATGCCGGCCTCTCCATAATCCGCACTCCTCAGCTTTCCACGCTCGCGCACGCGCTGGAGCAGGCCGCCCTCGCGATGGGGCACGGTCACGTCGACCTTCATCCAGCGCGACGCCGCCATGGTCCCGAGCCGGTCGCGCAGAGCATCCACGCCCTCGCCCGTGCGCGCTGCGTTCACCCATCTGGTGCTCACCGCGCTCGGCCACGACGACGTCCGCACCTACGACGGCAGCTGGGAGGAATGGGGCAACGATGTGAGCCTCCCGATCATCGTCGGTCGGAGCTGACCCCCAACTATGGAGGAGGCGACGACCCGCCGGACATGAGCGTCCGCCCACCCGTCGCCTCGATGAACGCATAAACGAAGTACAAGTT
>JBGPZT010000200.1:0-4002 GCA_041493915.1 Candidatus Limnocylindria bacterium | reverse complement strand
CGACGCGCCAGCCGCAGCGCCGCAGCCGGTCGCGACCACCGCCCCGCCCGCTCCGACGGCAGCGCCGACGAGTGCTCCGACGAGTGCTCCGACAACTGCGCCGACGGTCGCGCCGACCACGGCGCCGACGACCGCGCCGACCGCTGCGCCGACCACGGCGCCGACGACGGCTCCCACGAGCGCGCCGACGGTGGCGCCGACGACGGCGCCGACCACGCGGCCCACCACGATCCCGACAACAGTGCCGACGACCGCGCCGACCACGGGCCCATCGGGTGCGCCGACGACCGCGCCCACGACGGCTCCGACGACCGCGCCCACGACGGCTCCGACGACCGCGCCCACGACGGCTCCGACCACGGCGCCGACGAGCGGCGGTGGCGCTGGCCCCGGCGCAGTCAATCAATCGCCCGCGCCTATCGCCACGCCCTCCCCCCCTGGACTGACGCTGCCGTTCATCACGCTTCCAGCGCCCGGCGCTGGCCGGTATCACGCGCGCTGGTTCGGCCAGTCCGAGTATCCGGTCCTGAAGCCGGGCGAGTACGGCCAGGTCACGATGCGCTTCCGGAACACCGGTACCGCGCCGTGGGTCAGGGGCGTCCTAGGACAGCAGGCCAACCTCGGAGTCTGGGGAGAAGACCCGGCGTACGTCTACGCGACGGCGGATGATTTCTTCCGCGCTGTCGCGAACGACCGGGCCTCGGGCATGTCGTTTGACACGACCGCCCTCGGTCGCGTCGCAGAATTGATCGACCGCGTGTCGACGCTCGTCAACTCTACCTGGCCGACCGCGGATCGCGCCGCCGTCCAGACAGAGGATGTCGTCGCTCCGGGCGAGCTCGGGACCTTCACGTTCAACGTCCGAGCTCCGCTCAGGCCGGGAACGTACAAGCTCCTGCTGCGTCCGGTCGTCGACGGGACCGTGTGGATGGAGGACGAGGGCGCATACATCCTGATAACGACCCTCGGTGGCTACGGCGGCCGCTGGGTCTCGCAGTCCGACTACCCGACCGTGAGGATAGGGAGCCTCAGCGCGCCGATCACCATGTCCTTCCAGAACACCGGATCGCTTACATGGGTAAAGGGCACTCCCGGTCAGCAGGTGAATCTGGGGATCGCCGATGACGCAAGCGCCTGGTCTTCGTTCGCGTCGACATGGCCGACTGCTGACCGCGTCGCGATCCAGACGGAGTCCAGCGTCTCGCCTGGGCAGACCGTGACGTTCACCTTCCAGGTGCGTGCCCCGGTGAAACCGGGCACGTATGTCCTCCGCCTGCGGCCTGTCGTCGACGGAGCGATGTGGCTCGATGACCAGGGAGTGTTCGTCAAGATCACTGTCGTTCAGTGACCAGCCGCGTGGCAGGATCTCAAACGTTCCGTGCGCACTCCGATCGGGCACGCCGTCGTGATGTCGCCGCGCGCCACGAGCTCGCTCGCCGAATGTGCGCTGCGGCATTGCTTCTCGGCGGCGGAGTTCACATGGCGGTGGGGCTCGAGCACGCGGGTTCCAACTTCGGCGCGCTCTCCTTCATTGCGGGCATCGCGCAGGAGGCGCTCGGAGTGCTCGTGTTCCGTCGCGCGTCCGGCGTCGTGTTGCGGGCGGTGGTCATCCTCAGCAGCGTGCTGATCCAACTCTACGCGCTGAATGTGACCCTCGGCCTCCCGCCCCTGATCTCGCACAACCACATTGGTGGGAACCATCAGGTCTGGCTATTCACCCTCGCATGGCCAGGCGTCGTCGACGCGCAGGGCGTGCTCGCTGTCGCCACCGAGATCGTGGGGATCGCGTGCGCGATGTGGCTCGCAGGCAGGCACGAACCTTAGCGCGGACGAGCTCGCGTGGCGCTCTCGACGTGTCGGAACCGGAAGGCATCAGCAAGCACCGACCACCACTTGTGCCTTACGCCTGTCACCTCGTCCTCCAGACCGGTGAGATCCATGCAGGTTTGCAGCGGGCTCGTCTCGATCGCGCGCGCCAGCTGCACTGCATCCCCGGCGCGATACGCCGCCTGCACCGACGCGAAGGCACGTCCTTGAAGCAGAAGCGCGGCGACGCGACAGCCATCGATCGTCGTCGCGAACACTGTCGTCTCGTTCGTCACGCGCTGGCCAGGCAGATCCCGCATGAGCCCCGCGAACCCGATCCAGCCCGCGCCCTCCGCGCCGAACGGATTGCTCGTGCCGTCACGCACACCCGCGGTCCGGCGGTGGACGACCGCGGCGAAAACGCGCGCCAACTCGCGGTTCGCGTCGCGCCCCTGGAACTCCGCGAAGGCCGCGTCTATCTGCGTGCCGCATTCGATGTCGTACGGACTGAGCCTGCGCACCTTCTGCAGTAGTGCACACCTGGGACGTTGAGAGTCCGTTGCGACGGCGGCAGGGCGGCGGTTAAGGGCCGCGGGCACTCGCCGGCTGCGTACGAGGAAGAGCCCCGCCGGATCGCTCCGGCGGGGCTCTGTTTGCGACGCGCGATACGCGAAGTTGGACTAATAGTCCATCCCGCCGCCACCGGGCATCGACGGAGCCTTGTCCTTCTCAGGAAGGTCCGTGATGAGCGCCTCGGTGGTGAGGATCATGGCCGCGATGGACACCGCGTTCTCGACCGCCGAGCGGACCACCTTGGCCGGGTCGATGACGCCCGCCTTGGTGAGGTCGACGATCTCGTTCTTGATGACTTCGTAGCCCCAGACATTCGACTTGGTCTCAGCCTGCTTGCGACGGATGCCGTCGAGCATGACCGAGCCGTCGTGTCCGGCGTTCGCGACCAGCTGGCGGAACGGCTCCTCGAGCGCGCGCCGCAGGATGTTCACGCCGGTGAGCTCGTCACCCTCAGCTTTGACCTTGTCGAGGCCCTTGATCGCGTTGAGCAAGGTGACCTCGCCGCCCGGGACCATGCCCTCCTCGACGCCCGCACGGGCTGCGGAGAGCGCGTCCTCGACGCGGTGCTTCTTCTCTTTGAGCTCGACCTCGGTGGCCGCGCCGACCTTGATGATCGCCACGCCGCCGGCGAGCTTCGCGAGACGCTCCTGGAGCTTCTCCTTGTCGAAGTCGCTCGTCGTCTCTTCGATCTGCGCCTTGATCTGCTTCACGCGCGCCAGGATCTTGTCCTGGTCGCCGCGGCCCTCGACGAAGGTGGTCTCGTCCTTGTCCGCCGTCACGCGGCGAACGCGGCCGAGGTCCTGGACCGTCGTGGCGTCGAGCTTGCGGCCGGCCTCTTCGGTGATGACCTGACCGCCGGTGAGGATCGCGATGTCCTCGAGCATCGCCTTGCGGCGGTCGCCGAAGCCCGGCGCCTTGACGCCGAGCACGTTGAGCGTGCCGCGCAGCTTGTTCACGACGAGCGTTGCGAGCGCCTCGCCGTCGATGTCCTCGGCGACGATCACGAGGTTCTTCGTGACCTGTACGAGCTTCTCGAGCACCGGCAGGATGTCGGTGATCGCCGAGATCTTCTTGTCGGTGATGAGGATGTACGGATCCTCGATGATCGCTTCCATGCGATCGGCGTTCGTGACGAAGTACGCCGAGATGTACCCGCGGTCGATCTGCATACCCTCGACGAACTCGGTCTCGAACTGCAGACCCTTGGACTCCTCGACGGTGATCACGCCCTCGCGGCCGACTTTGTCCATCACGTCCGCGATGAGCTGACCGATGACCTCGTCGGCGGCGGAGATCGTCGCGATCTGCGCGATCTCGGCCTTGCCTTTGACTTCCTTCGCCTCGGCCTTGATGGCCTCGACGATCGCCGCGCCACCCTTCTCGAGGCCGCGCTTGAGCATCATCGGGTTGGCGCCCGCGGCGATGTTGCGGAGACCTTCGTGCACGATCGCCTGCGCCAGGACGACCGAGGTGGTCGTGCCGTCACCGGCGATGTCGTTGGTCTTGGTGGCAGCCTCCTTGAGGAGCTGCGCGCCCATGTTCTCGAATGGATCCTCGAGCTCGACCTCGCGAGCGACGGTGACGCCGTCGTGGGTCACGGTCGGCGAGCCGAACTTCTTGTCG
>JBGPZT010000118.1:0-8489 GCA_041493915.1 Candidatus Limnocylindria bacterium | reverse complement strand
TGCGAGTGCACATCGTCGGCGGTCCGGGCAGCGGCAAGAGCACCCTCGGTGCCGCTCTCGCCCGGCACCTCGGCGTTCGCGTCTGTGACCTCGACACCATTGCGCTTTCAGAGGGCGCGGACCATTTCCGGCCAATCCGCGCTGTCGGCGCGCGCATGGAGGATGTTCGACGCCTGGCCGCGGAGGCGGGTTGGGTGACGGAGGGGAGCTTCCTCTGGTGGACCAACGCGCTCTTCGAGCGAGCGGACGTGATCATCTGGTTGGACCCGCCGTGGCGGCTTGCGGCGCTGCGGATCATGCGGCGCCACATCCGGGAATACCTTCACCAAGCCGCTCGGGCCCCGGATCTTGCCTCCAGTCTTGCGGCATTAAGCCATCCGCATGTCCGACATCTCGTCGACTTCTTCCGCTGGTCCGCGCATTACTACCGAGCGGGTCGCGCGGATCTAGATCTAAAGGTCGATCACGATCCAGACAATATGTCCGCTCTGACGCGCGCGGCGACGAGCGCTTGCCTCGACGCGTACCGGCCCAAAACGATCAGGCTTACGTCGCCAAATGCACGCGAGGCCTTTGCCGCACTCGCGGCCCACGGCTCGATACCGTCGTTCGGTGCTTCGACGAGCCGGCACCTTTCGGGACAGGAACGCCAGGCTCAATGACACAGGACGCCGAGCCTTTTCCCGCGCCACTGTCCAGCAAGTATGCCGGGCTGCACTTCGTCGAGGGCGTGGCTGAGCGTTACGACAACGAGTACTACGCGGCTTCGACCTACGACAGCATCGTGTGGGGATGGCAACGGCCCGTCCTGCGCCGGATGCTCCGTTCGCTACGAGAGCGCAATGGACGACTGAAGTATCTCGACTTCGCCTGCGGCACCGGCAGAATCATCTCCGAAGTCGAGGACCTCGCGACTGAGTCGGTCGGTCTTGATATCGCGCCGCTGATGCTCGCCCGCGCAGCGCTCCGCACTCGGTCACCCCTCCGATGCGGTGACATCCTCGCGCAGCCATCGATCGTCGATCGGGATTACGACGCTATCACCGCTTTCCGCATTGTCCTAGGTGCTGAGCCGGAGATCCGCGTCGCTCTCCTGCAAGACCTCGCGCAACGGCTTCGCGACGACGGATCGCGGCTCATCTTCAATGTGCACTTCAGTCACCGCAGCGTCTTGGCTTTGACGAGTCGTTATCGACAGCTCCGAGGATGGCCTCGCATGTTGACGCTGTCGCCGGCAGAAACGGGCCGCTTGATCGCGGCTTCCGGTCTCGAGATCGAGAGCGTTTACGGCTTCGGCGTGCTGCCACGACGGTTGTATCGCTCGCCCCTCGCACGTGCGTCCGCGATCTTTGACCGCCTGGCATCGCGGATCGCGACGATGACGTGGCTGAGTCAGGATCTGGTCTACGTCTGCCGCCGAGCCCGCGGAGGCGCTTAGCCGCAATGGGTCTGTCTGTCGTCATCCCCACGCATGACCGGGCCACGTTACTCGACGGCGCGATCCGGAGCGTACTCGCGTCGCCACTCGTGCTGTCACGCCGCGACGTCATCGTGGTCGATGACCAGTCCGAAGACGAGACACCGGAAGTCGCTCGCGCTCTCGGAGTCCGATATGTGCGGATCGTGGCAGGCGGACCAAGCGGTGCCCGCAACGCTGGGTTGCGCCTCGCGGAGGCGGAGTACATCGCATTCCTGGATGACGACGACGCCTGGCTGCCGACGAATATGGCTTTGCAGCTCGCTGCACTTCAAAGGACTCCGGCTGCCGCCTTCGCGTTCGGGCGTGTGCAGCGCACGAACTTCGAGCTACAACCCTTCGGAGAGCCGATCCCCGCGGCCGTGCTGCCCTCTGGCAACGTCCTCGAGTTCGTCTACCACTTCGACCTGCAGCTCGGCGCGATCCTTTTCAGACGCTCCGCGCTTCTGGACGTCGGCGGCTTCGATGATGCCCTACGGTTCAATGAAGACTCCGATCTGCTGGTTCGGCTCGCGGCGAAGTATCCCGCCGTAGGCGTTGATGTCGTTGGCTCGCTGTTCCGTCAACGAGTACCGAACCTTCGCGACTCGTCGCTCAGGTGGCCTTCGCATCGAGACCGGCTGGCCGCGCAGCGCAAGTGGCAAAAGGCCGGGATCCGGATCCCACTTCGCGTCCGGTTGGACTCTGACCTGAAGTATCGCGGAATGACCTCCTACTTCTTCTGCGAAGACGCGAGACTGGCTCTTACGGTCGGCAGGAAGACCGAGGCCGCCGAGGCGCTCCTACGGGGCCTGCGGTTATCTCCGCTGCATTGTCTTTTCGGCCATCGCCGTCTTTGGTCGATCCTGCCGCTTTTCTTCGGCGGTCAGTGAGGGTCATCAAAGGCGACGTCCAACGTGTGGCGCAGCTGCTCCAAGTCGACAGCGAAGTCCGCGTGCTGCGGCGCGCGTCCCGGGATCGTATTACCCACGAGTCCCTGCCACTGGTAACCGTATTCCGAGCAGAGCGTCGCGTAGTCGTCGTTCCCATAGGACGATCCGGAAAGCTCGAGGACGGCCATGCCAGACGAACGTCGGAACGCGAGGCCGACCAAGGCCGCGCCATGGACCGCGACCACTCGAGATGCTTGCGAGAAGGTGGCGATCTGTTCATCGATGCTCATCTGCTCCGGATGGACCTCCTCGAAGCCTCGCTCGACCAGGACGCGCGCGACCTCGGCGTGGTTGGCGATCCGCCGGGTCGCCGCTCGTCCACGACCGATGAACAGGCTGCGCTCCCCGCGAGGCTGCTTCGGGACACGCAGGAGGTCCATGACGTGATCGAGTCGCTCGCGGTACGGCCGCAGTGTCTTGCAGTAGACGACCTCGTCGGCCGCGATGTAGCCGTCGGCTACCACCCAGTCCAGCTCCGCCAACCCGGCGCGGCCGAGTAGCTGTCTCACGAAGGGCAGCTCGCTTGCGTAGCTGCCAAGGACCAGCGGCGAACGTGCGACATCGATGCCGGCCGAAGCCAGAAGGCTGAGCTTTCCCAGCACGTCGATCCAGAAATGGAAGTAGTTCCATTCCCACCAGTGCCGGAGCGAGATCACCATCGGATACCGCCTGACGCCCTTGAGTTGGGCGGCGGCACGAGCGTCGCGTATGGAAGGCATGGCCAATCGCCACGGAGCCTTTTCCCCGGCGGTCCAGTTCGGGCCGGTCGACTCCTCGAACAACCGCACGCCGCTCTGTATCACGTAGCCCCACGAGGGCTCGATGAGGACCGACCCGGTGACCGCTCGGACCATTTCTTCGGCACGTAACCCGCTGCGTGTCTTACCGAAGCGGCTGTAGATCGTTCGTGCGCCCGCGTCCTTGTGCCGCGCCGCTCCGAGGACGGTCCAGGCCCCTTTTCGCGCGACCTTCGTTAGGCGACCGTCGTCGCGCCATGCGGTGCGTCCGCGAGCGCTCGCAACGCTGCGGATTGTCATCCGACCCTCATGCCCGCTGCGGTATCTGGGTCGACGAAAGTGCCGAGCAGGTCCTTGTACCAGGTCACGGTCCGGCGCAGTCCCTCGCCGAGAGACGTCGTCGCAAGCCAGTCGAGGTCACGCTCGGACTTCGTAACGTCGGGACATCGCCGCTCGATGTCCTGCGGGCGGCCGGGCACGAATGAGACCGTTACCCCCGTCCCTGCGGTCTGCGCGACCAGCCGTGCGAATTCCAAGACCGATATCTCCTCGGCGCGGCCAATGTTGTAGGCCTCAGCCTGTTCACCCTTCTCCATTGCGGCGATCAGGCCACGCGCGGTGTCCGCCACAAAGCAGAGGCTTCGAGTCTGATGCCCGTCACCGTGGACCGGGATCGACTCGCCGCGGATCGCGGCCGCGATGAACGCCGAGGGCATGCGGCCGTCGTTAAGCTGCATCCGGGGGCCGTATGCGTTGAAGATCCGCGCGATCCGCGCGTCGGCGCCGCGCTCCCGCACATACGCCACGACGAGCGCTTCCGCAAAGCGCTTGCTTTCGTCGTACATCGACCGAGGGCCGATGGGATCCACGTTGCCCCAGTACGTCTCCGGCTGAGGGTGCACGAGCGGGTCGCCGTAGACCTCTGACGTCGACGCGAGAAGGAACCGCGCGCCGGCCCGCTCGGCGACATCGAGGAGCCGCTTGGTGCCTTCGCTGTTGGCCATGAGCGTGGCGACCTGATGTCGACCGTACGCTTCGGGGCTCGCCGGACTCGCGAGGTGGTAGATGCGATCGAACGCGCCATCAGGCGCCTGCTCGACATCGCCTCGCACCACCGATAGACGGTCCGCCGGAAGGTGCGCGAGATTCGCCGCCGAACCCGTCAGAAAGTTGTCGACGACGGTGACGTCGTCACCACGCCCGGTCAGCAGCTCCACCAGATGCGAGCCGACGAACCCCGCGCCGCCGGCGACCAGAACGCGCACGGCTAGCTCGCGACGGCCGGAAGCGACTCCTCGGCCGGGCGCGGACGCACACCTGCCGTCGAGAAGCTGAAGTAGTCGAGGCCCGCACGGTGGGCTTCCCCCGCGTCGAAAAGACCTCTTGCGTCGACGAGAAGCGTGCCGCGCATCGCGCGTCGCACGGCAGAGAGGTCGAGCGACGCGAACTCCGGCCACTCCGTTGCGACCACTGTCACATCGGCGCCACGCATCGCCGCTAGGGCGGATCGCGCGACGTGGATCGCCGGCTTGACGCCGCGAAGCTGCGGCGCCGCGACGGGGTCGTAGACGCTCACCTCGGCATGCAGCTCGGCCAGCTCGCGCGCGAGTGCGAGGGCCGGCGAGTCTCGGAGGTCATCCGTATTCGCCTTGAACGTCGCGCCCAGGACCGCGATCTGACGCCCGGCCATCGCGCCAAAACGATCGTGAAGGAGATCGACGATGCGCGAACGCTGCGCCCTGTTGACGGCCGCCACAGCCGCGAAGAATCCGGATGAGTCCGTGAAGCGTCGTGCGAGCTGCTCGATCGCCGCGAGGTCCTTCGGCAGGCACGATCCGCCGAAGCCAAGGCCGGCTCGCAGATGACCCGCGCCGATGCGCGGGTCGAGCGAGAGGGCCTTGGCCACACCCTCGCCGTCCGCGCCAACGGACTCACCGATCCGGGACAGCACGTTCGCGAACGAGACCTTCGTCGCAAGGAAGGCATTCGCCGCGAGCTTGCTGAATTCGGCGGTGACCGGATCGGTGTGGACGATCGGGGCGCGCAGCGGAGCGTAGAGAGACGCGACGGCCTCGCCGGCGATGCGGTTGCGAGAACCGATCACGATGCGAGAGGGGTGGAAAAAGTCCTCGACCGCACGGCCCTCGGCGAGGAATTCGGGATTGGACACGACGTGGATGTCATCACCTTCGAAGAGCTGTGAGGCTACGTCGCCTGTGCCCACCGGGACCGTGCTCTTGTTCACGATGATCGGTCGAGGTTGACCGGAGTGCTCGCGGATATTCGCGAATGCGCTCCGCAGAAAGCTGTCGTCGAGGCTCCCCTCGGCAGTCGTCGGCGTCGGCACGCATACGAACACGAAGCGTGCCCGCACAAGCCCGACGGGGTAGCGCGTGGTGAAGGTGATCCGCTTGCGCGCGAGTCCTCGGGCGAGCAGTTCCGGGAGGCCGGGCTCGTAGAACCAGATGCGGCCCTGGCGCAGCATGGCGACACGCTTCGCGTTGATATCGACGACTTTGACCGAATGACCGAGCTCCGCTAGGCCGGCCGCGTAGACGACACCAACGTGACCTGCGCCGACGATGGCTATTGCGCTCATCTAGACCTTCCCCGATCCATACCGGTCGGAGCGTACCGAGCGGCCTTGCCGTCGCCGTTGCCCGAAGGTTGAGGGCCGGTTGAGGCGATCCTCAGGCGAACACGTGCTATTCCCGCCCCAACCCGCGCCTGAGGTCGTCGACAAGATGGTCCGACGCACGCGCGGAGAGGGCCATGGCGGTCAGGGTCGGGTTCTTCTCGACGCCTGTCGTGAACGCGCTCGCGTCGGCCACCACGACGTTGCTCACGTAGTGGAGCCGATTCCGACCGTCGAGCATTCCATGCTCGGGCGAGCTGTGCATACGCACGGTCCCACCGAAGTGCACGGAGGCGCCGGGGGTGGGCCGCGGCGCGGGGCAATCGAAACGGCCGTGATAGCCGGCCGAATCGAGGATCGCGAGCAGTTGGCCGCGCGCGCATACCGACGTTCGCGTGACGTCCTCGTCGAAGCAGAGGCGGATGTTCAGAAGCGGTAGCCCAAACTCGTCCTTGCCGACAGGATCCAGCGCGACATGGTTCGATGTTGTGGGGACGATCGTCCCGAACGTCACGACACCGAACCGCCGCGACCTGCTCGGCAGGAGCGACCTGACCCTCTCACCCACCGACGCAAGTCCAGCCCGAAGTCGATGGTCCAGCATGGTGACCGAAGCCGCGCGTAGGGGCTCGGACTTCACGTATGTCGGGCGAGTGAGGTATGCGGGATGGCCGAGGCGTGACAGTGGCCGGTCGAGCTCCAGGACGCAGGAGTCCATCGAATGGTCGTGGAGGTAGCGCCCGAGGACCCCGTGGATGTTGCCCAGACCTTCGGGGAAATCCGCACAGGCCGAGTCCAACAGCAGCTTCGTGGAGGCAAGCGGCCCCGCGGCGACCACGACAGCAGCGCAGGGCAGGCGCTGCTGCGAACGGGTCGCGCGATCGAACACCGTGACCGACGCGACCCGCCTCTCGTCTCCCTGCCAGTCGAGGTGGAGGACATGCGCGCCGAGTCGAAGCTCGAATCGCGGCGAGCGCAGGAGCCCCCGGATCACGTTGAAGCTGTTGAACGCAAAGGCGGTCCGACCGACCATCCAGCGGGGCCCATCCGCCATCGGCATCCGCGTCAGGCCCTGGCCGAACTCCGCTGCTCGCGCCGCGACCTTCCGCCAATCCTTTGGTAGGACGCGCTGGTCGACCACCTGCGAACCGGGTAGGCCAGGGACGTCCAGAGAATTGCCGACGACTCGGAGAAGTCGCTCCATCTGATCGTAGTAGGGGGCCAGATCTGCGTACGAGAGAGGCCAGCGGTAGCGGTGGTGAAGGCGCTCGCCTTCGACGAAGTCCTCGGGCGCGAATCGCGGAACCGCGCCCGTCCAATAGTTCGAGAGGCCACCGGGTGTGAGCGCGTTGTGCCACTGGGTCCCGGAGTCGCCCGAAGCGACGAAGGAGTTGCTCGGGGACGGACGCGCCCCGACCCGAAACACATTCCGGCCGCTGGCGCGGACGACCAGCCCGCCGGGCCGAGCCGCGCCGGACTCGAGCAGCATCACCGGGATCCCGCGTCTGACCAGGGTCATCGCCGCTGCAGCTCCCGATGGCCCGCTGCCGATGACGATGACGCGGTCTGTGTCGCTCAAGGACCAGTGCTCAAGAACGACGCGCTCGCACCACCGAGCGAAGGCTAGGTGCCGAGCATGTTCGGGCTGTTGCCCGAAGGTTGAGCGGCGGTTGAGCGCGCTCTTTGGTGCTGCCTAGGGCAAGACTGTGATCTGGACAAAGACTCCCTGATCCTCGAGCCAGGTCAAGCCATCAACGACGAGCCGGAGCGGAACTGCGTACTCGCCGGGCTCAGCCGGCGCACGCACCTGGAAGGTGAATGTGCCGAGCGCGCCGGGAGCGACGAATGACTCTGACTGCACGGCTGGACGGTCCGCTGCCGCCCACCCTACGGACCCGGTCGCCCATGAGGTGTCGTCGCCGACCACCCCCAGATTGACCTGCCGGTCGGTGGCGCGGACCCAAGCCTGGGTGCCAGTGTTTCGGAAAGTCAGCGTGATCGCGGCCGAAAGCTCGCCGGCGCGAAGGACCGGCCACGGTGTCTGGGACACCCAGGCACTGTGGAAGCCGGGGTCACTCGTCACAAGCACAAAGACGCCCTCGTTTTCGAGCCAGGCGACGCCGTCGAGCACGAGTCCGAGATCGATGCGATAGACCCCTGGTGCGGTAGGCGCACGCACCGCGAACGCGAACGTTCCAACCTGACCAGGCCCGACGGACTGTTCGGCGGTGGTGGCCGGCCGATTTGGGCTGAGCCAACCCGGAGCCATTCCCAGCTCCGCGAAAGCAAGCGAGTCGCCCACGACACCGAGATTGACCTGGCGTCCAGGGACGCCCGCCTGCCAGGGCTCGGTGCCGACGTTGCGGAAGTGCAGCGTGACCAGGCCGACCTCACCGGGCGCGAGACGCGGGTACGCGGTCCCGTCGACCCACGCACTATGGAATCCCGACGCGGACGTCGTCACGCCCGATGGCGGCTGGTTCGCCGACGGTGACGGACTGGGCGCTGGGATGGCTACCAAGCCAGGTGTCGTCGGCGCCACCGTCGGCGCGCTCGTGGGAGCCGTCGTCGGCGCGGTCGTCGGCGCCGTGGTCGGCGCGACCGTCGGCGCAGTTGTCGGAGCACTCGTCGGAGCACTCGTCGGCGCTGCCGTCGGAGCGGGCGGGGCGGTGGTCGCGACCGGCTGCGGCGCTGCGGCTGGCGCGTCG
>JBGPZT010000203.1:0-3844 GCA_041493915.1 Candidatus Limnocylindria bacterium | reverse complement strand
GTTCCAACCCCTTCGCTCGCGTGTCCAGCAGGCCGTGGATCGCCGCTTTTATCGCTCTCGGTACGACGCCGCGCGCACGCTCGACGCGTTCAGCGTGCGGCTGCGCGACGAGGTCGACCTCGACGCGGTGCGGGTCGAGCTGCTCGATGCCGTCGGCGTAGCGCTCAGCCCGACCCACGCGAGCGTGTGGCTACGGGAGCGGGTGCGATGAGACGCGTTCCCGACCTCCCCCTCGTGATCGCATGTATCGCTGTTGCCGCGACGCTGATCCTCGTGCCGGTGAACATCTGGCTCACTGTGACTGGGTCAGCGGACACGGGCCTCGCACTGGTCGACCGCGTGCTCTTTCACCTGCCCCCGCTGACGTTCGGTCCGGTCGGACTTCTCATCGCTATTCGTCGGCGTGGCAATCCGATCGCGTGGATCCTCATCGCGCTCGGCCTCGGCGTCGCGGCGTCCGCGACCGCGGGCGAAGCGGCCAAGGCGAGCGTAGGTCCGATCGCCATGTGGCTACTCGGGGTGGCGAACGACGTTGGCTATCTCTTGCTCGTCGCGCTCGTCGGCGCGCTCACCCTCGTCTACCCTGACGGTCGTCTCCCATCGCGGCGCTGGTGGCCTGTTGGCGCGCTCGTGGCGGGGTGGGTCGGGCTGACGCTCGTCGTCCTTGCGTTCGCACCGTCGATCCCTCACGAACCAGATCCCATCCCGAACCCCTTCGAAGTGCCCGGAGTCGTGAGCCAGCTTGCCCAACTTTTGACCATCGCTGTCCTCGTGTTGCTGCTCCCGCTCCTGCTTGCGGTCGTCGCGGCCCCGATCGCGCGCTGGCGGCGGTCGACCGGTGTCGAGCGGCAACAGCTCGAGCTGTTCGTCTACGCGGCCTCCTTCGTCGCCCTCGGCTATGTGCTCATCGCGAGCGGCCTCCCGGGCCCGTGGAGCTCGCTCATAGATCTCGCGACCCTTGCGCTGCCGGTCGCGATCGCGGTCGCTGTCCTCCGCTACCGCCTCTACGACATCGACGTTCTTATCGAGCGGACCCTCGTCTACGGCGCGCTCTCCGCGACCGTCGCGCTGACGTACTGGCTCATCGTGCTCGTCCTGCAGGCTGCGCTGCGGCCGATCACCGGCGGTGGCGAACTCGCCGTCGCGGCATCGACCCTCGCGACACTCGCCCTCGTACAACCGCTGCGTTCGCGCATCCAGCGCGGAGTCGACCGCCGCTTCTACCGCTCGCGCTATGACGCCGCGCGCACGCTCGATGAGTTCGGCGTGCGCCTCCGCGACGAAGTCGACCTCGACGCTGTTCGCTCCGACCTCCTCGGCGCGGTCGGCCAGACGGTCCAGCCAGCGACCGCCTCGCTCTGGCTGCGGGAGCGCGTGCGATGACGGCAGTCGGATCCGTCGCGGACTTCGCCTCCGTTTTCGGCGTGCCGGCCGAGGTCGGGGCGGTCGTGCGCGAGTTCCGGAGTTGCGAGCTCTCGACGTTCGCCCGCGATGGGACGCCGGTGACCTGGCCGACGATGCCGTTCTTCGAGCCCGACCGTCGGCGCTTCCTCATCACGTCGTCCGTCGGGCTCGCCCAGAAAGCGCTCAACATCCGCCGCGACGGGCGAGTCGCGATGCTCTTCTCGGACCCGACCGGGAGCGGGCTCGTGCGGCCGCCGTCGGTCCTCATCCAGGGCGCGGCCGAGTCTCCGGAGGACCTTGCGCAGTTCGACGACCGATTCAAGCCGATGACCCGGCTCATGTTCGAACGCCAACCGGTGGGCGTGACGCTGATGGGCGCGCTGCCCGGACCGCTGCGGCATCTCGTTGATTGGTACTGCTGGCGGATCCTGATCTACGTCCACCCCCGACGGATCCGGTGGTGGCCTGACGGCGATCTAGGCCGGGCGTTCGGCGAGGTCGTGCTGTGACGACGTGGGCCGCCGTTGCGCGTGAGCTCCGCCGCTACAACTCCGCGGTGGTCGTCGCGCGCGACGAGCGCGGCTACCCGGTGAGCGTCCGATGCGTGCCGGTGCCAGACGAGCGCACGGCCACTTTCACAGTCCCGATCCCGGACGGGGTCGGCATCGCGGTCGGGCCGGCGTGGCTGCTGTGCCACTTTCACGATGAACGGTTCTGGTCACTCCGCAGCTTCGGCGCTCGCGGATCGCTCGAACGGGCCGAAGGAGACTGGCGCTTCCGGCCGACGGCGTTCGTTACCGGAGTCGGTGGCATCGCGGCGGCCGTCCGGATGTATGTCGGCGCTCGCCGGCGCGCGCGCCGGTACCTCGCGGCGCGGGGTCTAAAGCCGCCGGAGATCCGATGGGACCAGATCAACGCGATCAAGAAAGAGGTGGCCGCAGCGCGGCCGTAACGATTCTCGGACGCCCCCAGCTTAGAAAGGAGCCAAGATGATCTCGCTCACCAGGACTTTTCGGCGAGCCATCGGCCGCGGCGTCGACACGCCGACGGCCGTCACCCGCGCCCCGAGCCGCGCCCACGTCCTCGAAACGCCGCCGATCGACATCGCGCCTAACGACCCGATCCTCGCGTACTTCCACGCGGGCTCGGGCGCCGTCGCCATCGACGATCTGCAGCTCGACTCGGCGGCGGTGACCGCGCTGCGCGCGGCGGGCGTGAAGCTTGTCGTACCGCTCATCAGCCAGGGCGAGCTCATCGGCCTTCTCAACCTCGGCCGGCGTCTCTCGGACCAGGACTACTCGACCGACGACCGCCGGCTGCTCGAGAAGCTCGCCGCGCAGGCGTCGCCGGCGGTGCGCGTCGCGCAGCTCGTACGCGAGCAGGAGGTCGAGGTCCGGCACCGCGCGCGCATCGACCAGGAGCTCCGCGTCGCGCAGCTCATCCAGCAGCAGTTCCTCCCGAAGACGCTGCCCGATCTGCCAGGCTGGCAGATCGCCGCGTTCTACCGCGCCGCGGCCGAGGTCGGCGGCGACTTCTATGACTTCATCGCCTTGCCCGACGGCAAGGTCGGGCTCGTCGTCGGAGACGTCACCGGGCACGGCGTGCCCGCGGCACTCGTGATGGCGACGACGCGGAGCGTGCTTCGCAGCGAGGCCCCGCGCCTCGTGGCGCCGAGCGCGGTCCTCGAGCGGGTCAACGACTACCTCCATTCCGACATCCCGGAGAACATGTTCGTCACCTGCCTCTATGCGGTGCTGGACCCAAGGACGGGGGCGCTCACCTACGCGAACGCCGGTCACGACCTTCCGTTCGTGCGGCGCGGGGTTCAGGTCGAGGAGCTTCGCGCAACTGGCATGCCGCTCGGCGCGATGGCGGGTATGCGTTACCAGGAGAAGGAAGCCGTGCTCGGGCCGGGCGACGTCATCCTCCTGCACTCCGACGGCCTCGCCGAGGCCCACGACGCGAGCCACGCGATGTTCGGTTTCGGTCGCATGCGCACGCTCATGGGCGGCCTCGGCATCGGCCACGACCTCATCGACGGCCTGCTCGACGCGCTCGCGCAGTTCACCGGCCCGGCGTGGGAGCAAGAGGACGACATCACGCTCGTGACTCTCTCCCGGTCTGCTGGCGTCTCCGGCGAGCACGTCCTCGCCGAGTTCCACGAGCCGAGCGTGATGGGCAACGAGCGCAAGGTGATGGAGCGGGTCGCCGAAGTCGTGCGCGACGTTGGGCTCGATCCGAAGCGATACGAGCGCCTGAAGACCGCGGTGTCCGAAGCGGCCATGAACGCGATCGAGCATGGCAACCACGGCGATCCCGGGCTGCCGGTGCACGTGCGGGTCAGCGCGACGGACCACGAAGTGACGGTACGCATCGTCGACAACGGCGGCGGCAATGAGATCCCCCAGGCCGAGACGCCAGACCTCGAGGCAAAGCTCGC
>JBGPZT010000233.1:0-2847 GCA_041493915.1 Candidatus Limnocylindria bacterium | reverse complement strand
GTCGGCCGCGAGCAGGTAGAAGACCTGATCTCCGAGTGGCAGCGAGCTCGCGACGCGCCAGGTCGCGATGCCGCTGTACGCGCTGAGGCACAAGGCGAAGACGAAGAGCGGCGGCGCGCCGAAACGAATGGTCCACCACCCGGCGGGGACGAGCCTTACGGCGTGGATGAGCATCGCGGCAAGGCCGATCGCGTCGCGCGGCGCGGGCCCAAGCGCGATGAAGAGGAGACCGGCGAAGAGCCCGACCGCGGAGAGGGCGTCGTGGCGGAACGCGCGCGCCCCGTCACCGCCGAGACGACCCGCGGCGATCGAGAGCACGCTGCCCGCCGCGGCTGCGAACGGGATGAGCAGGCGCAGCGCCGACGCGACCGCCGGATCGCCGAACTGATCGGGCCAGTCCTGCGTGAGCGCGCGCCAGGTCGTGAGCGTGAGCGCGAGGCCGAAGAGAGCGTGCGCCAGCGTGGTCATGGCGCGTGAAGTGTCGCGGAAGCGCTGCTGGGTTGTGATGTTCCATTTTTCTGTGGTCGGACATAACAACCTGCGGCACACGCAGGCTAGGTTGTTATGTTATATTTTGTTTTGCCATAACGTAACAACCTACTCCGGAGGCGCCAGTGACACCGAAGGGTCGCCTGCCACGCTCCGCGATCCATGAGCGGCTCGAGACGCACGTCCTCGACCTTCGCACGCGGCTCGGTGGCCTCCCGTTGCCCGAAGAAGCCGAACAGATCTGGAAAGAGATCTGGCATCAAGAAGCGCATCACTCGACCGCCCTCGAAGGCAACACGCTCATCCTGAAGCAGGTCGAGGAGCTACTTCAACAGAACAAGGCGGTCGGTGACAAGGAGCTCAAGGAATACATGGAGGTCACCGGCTACGCGAAAGCGGCGCAGTGGGTGTACCAGGAGGCGCACCGTCCACGCGACGGCAGCACTGAGCCGCTGCTCACAGTGCAGGAGGTGCGGCATGTGCACCACCTCGTGATGAGCGACGTGTGGGCTCACGCTCCGCACCCGAACGCAACGCCAGCCGAATCACCAGGCAACTGGCGCGCGCACGACATACATCCATTCCCATCCGGCATGCAGCCGCCTACGTTCCCCCTCATTCCCGCGGGAATGGATGCATGGGTGAAGCTAGCAAACACCGTCGGCACCGGCAGCGTGCCGATCGCAGAGCAGATCGCCACAGTGCACGCGGCATTCGAACGGCTGCATCCCTTCATCGATGGCAACGGTCGCAGCGGCCGTCTGCTGGCGAACCTGCTGCTCATTCGACTCGGCTACCCACCAGCGATCATCTACAAGCGCCAGCGTGCGCAATACCTCAAGGCCCTCAACAAGGCTGACAAGGGCGACACGGGACCGGTCGGCGAGATCCTCGCGCGCGCGATCCTCGACAACCTCATGCGCTTCGTGCTGCCTGGCGTCGCCGGTCCGGTGAAGCTCCTACCCCTCGAGGCGCTGGTCACCAAAGACCACTCGGCCGTTTCGCTGCGGGCCGCCGCGCGTCGCGGCGCGCTCACAGCGCGAAAGAGCGCGAACGGCGACTGGCTCAGCTCCAAGAGGTGGGTCGAGGAGTACGCCCGGGATCGGTGGAGTGCGTTGCGACGGCCGCGCAAAGCTGTGTCCGCTGCCGCTGGCACCAAGACGACGAAGCGGCAGTCGCAAGCGAAGGCGTCAGCTGCGAAAGCACGAAAGGCAACGCGGCGATCGTGAAGACGGTGCCCTTGGTCGAGGCGAAGGCGAAGCTCAGCAGGCTAATCGACGATGTCACACGACGCGGCGAACGCGTCACGATCACGAAACACGGGCGTCCGGTGGCAGTCCTCATGAGCCACGCCGATGCGGCGAGCCTGGACGCCACGCTCGAGATCATGTCCGATCTCGAGTTTTACGCGGAGATCCTCCGGAACCGGCGCGCGCTCGATCGCGGCGAGGGCCGCGCGTACGACCTCGACAAGCTCCTCGGAGAGGAAGTCTCCACCCAAGCGAAAGGTGCGCGCGGCGCTCGAACGCGAGGCGCGACGCGAGATCGGCGGCCGCTGACGGACTGATCCAGGCGCTCAGCGACCTGGCGGCACGTCTCCGAGGGCCATTGCGACGTCGCGCGCGACCTCGAGGATCGCACGGTCTTCGGTGACGAGTGGGAAGTCGAGCTGCTCCGCGAGTGCGACATAGCTGGCGTCGTAGGCGGTGAGTCCACGCGATACCCAGGTGGCGACGCGATCGAGCTGAGGGTCAAGAGCTTCGAACTTCGCACCTTCCAGTTCCCGAGCGAGATCTTGGAGCCTATCTTCGCGCCACCGCCACTGTCTTCCGGCGACGTTCACAAGCTCGAGGAACAGAAGGGTGGGGACGGTCACCGCGAGCCGACCTGACTCGAACTCCGAACGCAGCGCAGTGGCCGCCCCCGTATGTGGACTGAACCAGCGGATCACGACCGACGCGTCGAGGACGAAGCGCCTCAACGCGAGTCGCGCATCTTCCGGATGATCTCGGTGGGATCGCCGGACGACGGGTTTTCGGCGAATAGCCGGTCTATCGCGGCTAGCGCCCTACGCACCGCGGGGTCGCGACCCGGACCGCTGTCCTCGCCCAAGTCGCGCGTGATCAGCCGCGCTAGATATGCGCTGCGGCTGAGGCCGAGGCGTCGCGCGGCTCGATCGAGGCGGGCAAGCAGCTTGTCGTCCATGGACACCAAGACCTTCGTCATGGACTTGAGGATATCCTGGATATCCAAGCTCCGTCATTGAAGTCGTACCAGCGCCGCAGCGGCCAGCGCGATAGCGGCGGCGCTCGAGAGCTGCGCGACCTCGCCGCGCGCCACGGCGGCCAAAGCATCGGC
>JBGPZT010000166.1:0-5489 GCA_041493915.1 Candidatus Limnocylindria bacterium | reverse complement strand
CGGGGCGTCGTAGGCGAATCGGCTCCGCGCGCGGACGCGCCGCCGAAGGTCAAGGGGGAGTTCCTCTATGGGAGCGATCTGGCTCGCGAGGGGATGCTGTACGGAGCGACGCTGCGCAGCCCGCACCCGCACGCGCGGATCGTGCGCATCGACGTGGCGCCGGCGCGTGGGATGCCGGGCGTGCGCGCGGTGATCACGTCGGACGATCTGCCGACGCGCGAGAAGTTCGGCCTCATGCGCGCGGACCAACCGGTGCTCGCGACGCGCGTCGTTCGCTACGTGGGCGAGCCGGTGGCGCTGGTCGCGGCGGACGATCCCGAGCAGGCACGTCTCGCAACGAAGGCGATCAAGGTCGAGTACGAGCCGCTGCCCGCGGTCACCGACGCCGTCGCCGCACTGCAGCCGGATGCCCCGAAGCTCCACGACCCGAAGGACGGCAACGTCATCGAGGACGTGCGTGTCGTGCACGGCGACCCGGGCGCGGCGGCCGAGGTGATCGTCGAGGGCGAGTACGAGGTCGCGATGCAGGACCAGGCCGCACTGGGGCCGGAAGCGGGTCTCGCGATACCGGGACAGGACGGCGGGGTGACGCTGCACATCGCGACGCAGTGGCTGCACGAGGATCTGCGACAGATCGCACCCTGCCTCGGTCTTCCGGAGGAGAAAGTGCGTCTCGTGCTCGCGGGCGTCGGCGGCGCGTTCGGCGCGCGCGAGGACGTCACGCTGCAGATCCACGTCTGCCTGCTCGCGCTCGCGACGAAGCGCGCGGTGCGCATGACCTACGGACGGGAGGAGTCCTTCTACGGCCACGTCCACCGCCATCCCGCGCGCATGTGGTACCAGCACGGCGCGACGCGCGACGGTCGGCTTGTCTTCGTGCGGGCGACGATCGTGCTCGATGGTGGCGCCTACGCGTCATCGACCTTCGCCGTCGTCGCGAACGCCGCGTGCTTCGGCGCGGGTCCGTACCGTGTCCCGAACGCGCTCGTCCACGCGGTCGGTGTGTACACCAACAACCCACCCACCGGCGCGATGCGCGGGTTCGGCGCGGTGCAGTCGTGCTTCGCCTACGAAGCGCAGATGGACAAGCTCGCCGTCGCCCTGGGCCTGTCGCCGGTCGAGTTGCGCGCGCGCAACGCGCTGGAGAACGGCGACCGCATCGTGACCGATCAGCCGGTCGAGGGGTCGGCTCCGGTCGCCGAGGTGATCCAGCGCTGCGCGGCGCTGCCGCTTCCGCCGCCCCGGATCTCCAGCGATCCACTGGACCTTCCGGGCGGTGCCGGCAACCTCACGCATGGCGAGGGCGTGCGGCGCGGCGTCGGATTCGCGGTCGGCATGAAGAACGTCTGCTACTCGCACGCCTTCGACGACTTCTCGACCGCGCGCGTCCGGCTCGAGCGGGACCAGGGGGGCGTCGTCGCGCGTGTCCACACCGCGGCATCGGAGGTGGGGCAGGGGATCGTGCTCGTGTGCGAGCAGATCGCGCGCACCGAGCTCGGCGTCCAGCGCGTCATCGTCGAGACGCCGGACACGACCATCGGCTCCGCCGGGTCGTCGTCCGCGTCGCGGCAGACGTGGATGACGGGCGGCGCAGTGCTGGCGGCCTGTCGCGAGGTGAAGGCCGAGCTCGCGCAGCGCGCGCGCGCGAGCGGCCGAAGCCTGGATGAGGTCGACGTCGCGGAGCTGCTGGACGCGCCGGCCGAGCGCGTCGTCACGCACCGCCATCGGCCAACGCAGCAGCGCAACGACACGACCCAGAACGACGGCCACGTCGCGTTCCTGTTCGCGGCGCATCGTGCGGTCGTCGACGTCGACGTGGACACGGGCCTGGTAAAGGTCGTCCAGATCGCGACCGCGCAGGACGTCGGCAAGGCGATCAACCCGCTCGCGGTGATCGGCCAGCTCGAGGGCGGCATCGCGCAGGGACTCGGCCTCGCTGTGATGGAGGAGGTCCAGCTGAAGGACGGCGTGGTGCGGAACGCGTCGTTCACCGATTACCTGTTGCCGACGATGCTGGACATGCCCCCGGTGGTCTGTGATCTGATCGAGTTCCCGCATCCCGACGCGCCGTACGGCGCGAAGGGGGTCGGCGAGCCGCCGACGATCTCGAGCACGCCCGCGATCGTCGCCGCGATCCGCGCCGCCACGGGGCGCGCGCTCGAGCGCGTGCCGGTGCGGCCGGACGACATCGTCTTCGGGGCGTCGTCGCACTCCGGGTGGCGTGTTGCCGCCGGCGACGATCCGCGTGGGGCGACGCGCGCTCGATAGGAGACGGCCAGCGGGCGCACCGCTCTCTCGAAACGGGCCTGCTCGGCTCACTCTCTGCTCCGAGCTTCACGCCGCGGGCTCGACTCTCGTTCGCGGTGCGCCCGCTGTCTCCTATCTGCTCGCACCGCTGGCCCACTCGTTTCGCCCTCCACTCCACGGCTTGTGCGCGCCACCCGCTGGCTCCTCCTCTTGCTCGCGCGCGCATCATTCAACGCGATGCTGTCGCTCGAGACGCTCCGAGCCGCGCCGAAGGTGCTGCTCCACGACCACCTCGACGGCGGGCTGCGCCCCGGCACGATCGTGGAGCTCGCGCGCGATCAGAAGTACAACGGTCTTCCGACCACCGATCCGGGTGAGCTCGCGCGCTGGTTCCATGCGAGCGCGGCGAGCGGATCGCTCTCGCTCTACCTTCGCGGCTTCACGCACACCATCGCGGTCATGCAGACGCCCGACGCGCTCGAGCGCGTGGCGTATGAGTGCGGCGAGGACCTGGCGCGCGATGGCATCGTGTACGCCGAGGTCCGCTACGCGCCGGTGTTCAGCACGCAGGGCGGCATGAATCTCGAGCAAGTGGTCGACGCCGTCGTTCGCGGATTCGAGCGCGCGGAGGGCCGCTACCCGATCACGCTGCGCCAGATCATCTGCGCGATGCGCGACCGTACCGACTCGCTCGAGATGGCCGAGCTCGCCGTCGCCCACGGCGAGCAGGGCGTGGTCGGCTTCGACATCGCCGGTGAGGAGGCCGGCCATCCACCGAAGGCGCACCTCGAGGCCTTCCAGCTGTGCCGGCGCGAGAACTTCTCGATCACGATCCACGCCGGCGAGGCCTTCGGTCCGCCATCGATCTGGCAGGCGCTGCAGTACTGCGGCGCGCATCGGATCGGGCATGGCGTGCGGCTCATCGAGGACATGGCGATCGTCGATAAGGCGGTCGTTAAGCTCGGGCCGCTCGCGGCGTACATGCGCGACAAGCGCATCCCCCTCGAGCTCTGCCCGTCGAGCAACGTCGACACGGGCGCGGTGCCCTCGCTCGAGGAGCATCCGATCCGACATTTCATGGAGCAGCGGTTCCGCGTGACCGTGAACACCGACAACCGGCTCATGTCGGACGTGACATTGTCGGAGGAGTTCCGGCGGCTTTCGCGCGCCTTCGCCCTCACGCTCGACGACGTCGAGAAGCTCACGCTGAACGCGATGAAGAGCGCGTTCGTCGGCTACGACGAGCGCCTCGCCTTCATCTACGGCAAGATCAAGCCGGGGTTCGCGAAGCTGCGCGGCGAGCCCGCGCTCGCCGGGTATCGACTACCGCCGAGCGCCTAGGCGGATCGCGGTCATTCTCGACACGTATCGGACTGCGATCCACTAAGAGCCAACTAGAATCGCCGCGTGATCCGCTCACCCGCCGTCGCGAGCGCCCGCGTTCGGCGGCGCCAGATCCTGCGCGTGGGGTTCGCCGCCGCTCTTACGCTCAGCGTCACCGAGCTCGCCGCGGCCGTCGCTCCGTATCTGCGCGTGACGCGCGTGATCGGTCTCGGCGCGCCGGTCGCCGTCGGCAAGCCCAGCGAGATCCTCGCGCAGTTCGCGAAGACGAACGACCGCCCGATCCTCTTCCGTGAGGGCCGCTTCTTCCTGCTGCACGCACCGGGCGGCATCATCGCGGCGTACCGCAAGTGCACGCATCTCGGCTGCACCGTTCCGTTCTCGACGGAGAAGGATCTCTTCGAGTGTCCCTGCCACGGCTCTCGCTTCGACAAGCGCACCGCTGTGGTCCTGAGGACACCCGCGCCGAAGCCCCTGCAGCTCTTCCACATCAGCGAGTCGCCGAGCGGCGCATTGGTCGTCGACACGAATCCGCTGAACGTCATCGATCGCGGGGACGAGTGGGACGATCGTTATCTCGAGATCCGGGAGAGCTGAGGGCTCAACGCCGCCTGGGCTATTTGAGCCAGAGCAGATCGCCGAAGAAGAAGTCCTGACCCTGCGCGACGGTGCGCGCGACGCCCGTCTTCACGTCGAGCACGAAGAACCCGCCCTGACCGACGTACGCGATCTTGGTCCCATCGGGCGACCACGCCGGCACGACGTCGTCGCCGGTCTGCCCGATGGACTTGAGGCCAGCTCCGTCGCACGGGACGAGGAAGAGATCCGACGGGATGCTGAGGTGCGCGAGCTTTCCCGCAACGCCGCCGCCACGCGTCACGGTGTGACCGGCCGCGGAGAACACGACGGTGCAGTCGTTCGGCGAGAACCTGGGCGCCTGCAGGTACCAGAAGGCGTCTCTGGTCTGAAGGAGCGGCCGCGCGTTGGCTCCGTCGATATCGGCGCGCCACAGCGCGTCGACCTGCCCGTCTTTCAGATGCACGTAGATCATCGTCTTTCCGTCGGGACTGATCGTCGGATCGGCGCCGTCCTTGACGATGCGCTTCCTCTCTCCGGTGCGAAGGTCAAGGCGCTCGATGCCGTCGTCGTTGCCGGTGAAGGAGCCGCTCTGGATGATCGCGGCGCGGCGGTGAAAGTAGAGGACGTTGCCCGTCGCGTCGAAACGCGGGCTCGCATAGAAGACGTTGTCGGACTCGTGCTGCACGACAGCCCGCAGACCCGTGCCGTCGAGGTTGACGACGTACAGATCCGAACCGAACCCGCGCTTGGGGTCCGACTGCGGCGTGAGGGCGAACACGATCGACTTTCCGCTCGGGTGGAGCGACGGCGCGGACGGTGCGCTCTGCGGAGGTAGGTCGACAAGACGCCCGAGCGTGCGCGCGGTGTTGTCGAGAGCTAGCAAGCCGCCCGGATTCGCGAGTATGAAAGTTGCCTGGGCGCCAATACCCGGAGCGACCGGTGCGCTCGATGAGGGTGCCGCCGTGTTCGGCTGACATGCCGCGATGAGGAGGGTTGCGATGAGGAGAAGCGCACGCCGCGGCGACGTGGCGAGTCGCCACCGAGGGCCCCCGCGCGCGAGGGGTCCCCGTCCCGAAGGGACGAGGTTTCGCGCGTAGAGAGGGTTTCGGTGGCGACTCGCCGCGCGACAAACCGCTGTCATGCGATCACTTCTCCGGATCGGACCGCGCGGTCGCGCAGTCGGCCTTGTATCCGAGCGGACGCGCGAGCGTAGTGCTGCACGGCGCTGACGAAAGTGGCGTGCGACCAGGTCAGCGGCGAGACCGAGAGCGGCTCGCCTGTGTAGGGATGCACCTGCTCCGCGAGGACGCCGGACGGCAGTG
>JBGPZT010000212.1:0-3576 GCA_041493915.1 Candidatus Limnocylindria bacterium | reverse complement strand
GTCATCGGGCACAACGACCGCATCGCGTGGAGCTTCACCTACGCGCTCGCGGACACGCAGGACCTCTTCGTCGAGCGCCAGGATCCCGTCGACCTGCGCCGCTACGAGTACGAGGGGCGCATGGAGAAAGCGACCTTCACGCGCGAGGTCATCAAGGTGAAGGGCCGCGTGGACCCGGTGCTGATCGATGTCGCGATCACGCGGCACGGGCCGATCCTCACGCCGGTGCTGAAGGAGCAGAAGGCGCAGCTCGCCCTGCGCTGGAGCGCGCTCGATGGCACGCACACGATCGAGGCGGTGCTGGGCATGGGCCGCGCGCGCAGCTTCAGCGAGTTCCGCGCCGCGGCCGCGCTCTTCGTCGGCGCGACGCTCTCCGCGTGCTACGCGGATGTCGACGGGCACATCGGCTATCTGCTCGTCGGCCGTCTGCCCGATCGCAAGGCCGGGGACGGGAGGCTACCGGTGCCGGGCTGGAGTGGCGACTACGAGTGGCGCGGCCTGCTCTCCGCGGACGAGAATCCCTTCCTCCTCGACCCGCCGGGCGGTCTGGTGGTCAATGCGAACAACCGGCCGGTGGACCGCGCGACCGAGACGGGCTGGGAGGGTGAGTGGGATCCCGGCTTCCGCTACGCGTACCTGCGTGCCGCGCTCACCGGCATGACCGGAGCGGATGTCGCGCGCTTCCGCTCGCTGCAGGCGGACGTCACGTCGCTCCCGGTGCAGCGCTTCCGCGCGACGATCCTGTCCGCACACGCGGCGAGCCCGCTGGCGGTCCAGGCGCAGAGTCTCGTACGGGATTGGGACGGAGTGCTCGGCGTCGACTCCGCGGCCGCGGCTGTCTACGAAGCGTGGCTCGTACACATGTGCGAGCGGACGTTCCGCGACAAGCTCGGGCCCACCCTCTACGAGCAGTACCTCACCGACGGCCGGCCGACGTTCGCGTTGTATGACCTCATCGGCACGCCGTCGAGCACCTGGTTCGCCGATCTCGCGAGCGGTGACGCAGGCGATCGCGACGCCATCGCGGCGGCGGCGCTCGAGGATGCGATGCGCGATCTCACCACGCGTCTCGGACCTGTGGCTTCATCGTGGCGCTGGGGCGATCTGCACACGGTGTCGTTCGAGCACCCGCTCTCCGCGGCGAAGCCGCTCGACCTCATCCTCACCATCGGACCGGTGCGCCGCGCCGGTGACGGCTATTCGCCTAACAACGGTGCGTACTCGCTGCTGCAACCCTTCTCGGTGCGCAGCCACGCCTCGGAGCGGCAGATCGTCGATCTCGCCGACGTTGACGCGTCGCTCTCGATCATTCCCACCGGTCAGAGCGGCCAGCCGTACTCGCCGCACTGGGGCGATCAAACGCAGATGTGGGCGAACGGCGAATACAAACCCATGGCGCTCTCGCGCGAACGGATCGGGGCGCTAGAGGGGAAGCTCGTCCTGCGAGCGCGCTGAGGGAAACCCTTACCGCGATGATGGAAACGAACGCTTGACCAACGTCGCCGGTAAGCAATCTCGTGAGTAGTCACGTCGCGGCACCGCTTGAAGTCTCCCGGCGGAATCAGCGGCTAGAGGTCACGCTACCTCGCCTCGACCCGCTGATGATCGGTGCGCTCGTCGCGTTGTTCGCGCTCCTCTTCGTCGCACTCTTAGGCGAGCGCATCGCACCGTACGAGCCGATCTACTTCGTCGTGGAACACGGTGGCGATCCCCGGCCGTACGACCCCGGCCTCGTATTCCCCTTCGGCTCCGACGTGCTCGGCCGTGACCTCTTCAGCGTCGTGTTGGCGGGCGCGCGCGCCACACTGACGATCGTTCTGCTCGCCGGACTCGCGCGCGTCCTCGCCGGCATGCTCGCGGCAGCACTCGGAAGCTTGTTGCGGCCAACGCGGCTGGTCACCGAGTCAATTGCCGAGCTCCTCTCCGCTGTTCCGGCGACGCTCGTCGCAGTGATCCTCGTCAAGGCGTTCGTGAAGACCGACACGAGCGTTCCGGTCGTGATCGGCGCGCTGCTCCTTGTCGGATGGGCGGGCCCTTACCGCGTGCTTCGCACCGAGGTGGACCGACTTGCGCGCGCGCCATTCACCGAGGGCGCGCGTGTCATTGGTGTCACGTCGTGGCGCCTCTTCTGGCGCCATCAGCTCCCGCACCTCGTGCCGGTCATCGCGATGAACCTGAGTCAGCAGATCGTCGCTTCGCTCGTTCTCGTTGCCGAGCTCGGTGTCCTCGGGGTCCTGGTGAGTGCCGTCCGCTCGATCGATGTGGAGGAGTCGCTTTCGGTCGTACGCCTCAGTACGCCCAACGGCGCTCTCATTCCGGACACGCCGGAGTGGGGGGCGATGCTCGCCAGCTCGCGCACGGTCGAGATCCTGTGGGCGACGCGCTGGGTCATCTTCGTGCCGGCTGCGGCCTTCGCACTCACCGCGATCGCCGTCGCGGCCATCGGCTTTGCGCTCGCGCGCCGCTACGCCCGCCGGGACTTATTTCAGGACGTGCGCGGAGGCGCGGCTGTCGCTCTCGGTGTTGCGGTGCTGTTCGTCGTGTCGAGCTTCGTCCCCGAGCGCTACGCGGAGGCCCGCGAGTGGTCCGCTGCCGCACGGACCGAGCTGCGATCCACTGGCGATATCGCGAACGCGTTCGAGCAGGCCGGGCTGCGCACGTACTCCGCGGTGCGGCAGGACGTGAACATCGTCCGCAGCGGCCCCGCGACGGTGACGATCGGCAGCGCCTCGGTCGCCGAGCTCTACCCAAGGCCCGTCGACCCACCTGTTAACGCGATCCATGTGCAGTCGCTCGTTCGCGCCGGGACCGGTGGCGGCGTGGTCGAGGCGCCGCTCATCTTCGCAGCTCGCGGAATAGTTCCCAGCCAGCGCCCACCGGCGGTGGTGTACTTCCCGAATCGGACAACGGTCCTCAGAAGCGGCCCGGACCTGGGCGCGCTGATCAAGGACTACCCGGACGACTACGCGGACATCGACGTGCGCGGCAAGGTCGTGCTACTCGTCCGCTTCCTGGGAGTTGGTGCGGCTGAGGGTGGCTACGCGAACGGCCCGTCCCTTGAGGACAGCATCTTGTCCGCGCTCGATCGCGGCGCGGCGGCGGTCTTGTTCGTCGACTCCGAGCTCAGCTCGTACAACGATTCTGGACCGTCGGGCGGCCTGACACGGCGGTCGGGGAACCCCTACCTTGGCATGGAGAAGGCGTTCCGCGCCGTCAGGGCGTCGGGCAAACCGGTGATCGTCCTGGACCGGGCCGCAGCCGAGAGCCTGGTGGCTCCGCTTGGGCTCGACCTCTCGCCGCTGCTCGAATATGACCCGCCGGGCAAGAAGTGGGAGCGTTCGGCGGCGCGAGATCTGGGTGTCAGCGCACGCGTCCAGGTCCCGCTGCGAGAAGACGCCACGACGTTCACGAGTCTCGTTGCTGAGGTGCCCGGCGTTCCCGATGATGCCGGACGCGTCGTGGTGTGGGCCGCGCGTGATCCCGAGACCGATGCGATCGATCCCGCACGCGCGGAGGTCGTGGCCGCTTTGGCGCGGTTCGCGGTCGCACGGCACGCGCCCTTCCTCTTCGTCGACT
>JBGPZT010000106.1:0-9238 GCA_041493915.1 Candidatus Limnocylindria bacterium | reverse complement strand
GCGCGCACACTCTCGACATCACCGATCTCTCGCTGGAGCGTTTCGCGAGCGGCCGCCGGCCTTTCACCGCGACGGTGCTCTGACCCGGCGCCCGTGCGGGTCCGCGTCACGCGCTTCCTCGACGGCGCCCGCGAGGCGACTGGCCACGTGGTCATCGTCGACGTGTTCCGCGCCTTCACGACCGCGGCGTTCTGCGTTGCCGCCGGGGCGCGCGAGATCGTGCTCGTCGCCGACCACCAACAGGCGCTCGCGCTGAAGCGCGATGATCCGTCGCTGTTCCTCACCGGCGAGATCGGCGGCCGCCCGATCCCCGGCTTCGATGTCGGCAACTCGCCGTCCGCGATCGAGCGCCTCGACCTCACCGGGCGTCGCGTGGTCCAGCGCACGAGCTCCGGAACGCAGGGCGTGAACGCGGCGGCAGCGGCGCGTAGCATCGTCCTCGGTAGCTTCGTCATCGCTGAAGCGACGGTCCGGTACCTGCGACGCAGCGCGGATGAGGTCACCGTGGTCGCGATGGGCCACGGTGCGGCCGAGACCGCGGATGAGGATGAAGCCTGCGCCGGTTACATCGCGGCGCGGCTCGCCGGCGCGCCCACCGATGTCGCCGGGATCATCGCGTCGCTTTGGGAGCATGAAGATCCGAGTTGGCCGGACTGGTTCCCACGTCGGGACGCGGAGCTTGCTTGCCAGGTCGACCGCTTCGACTTCGCGCTGCCGGTCGCGCGCGAGAATGGCCTATTGGTGGCCCGGCCAGTAAGGTCACCTTGATGAAGCGCCTTCGCGGCCCTTGGTCCCTGTCGACCCGGCTGACGCTTCTCGTGGCGATCCTCGCGATAGCGGTGCTCCTGATCATCTCGCTGTCGTACGCCGAACAGGCCCGCGAGCGCCGCGCGAGCGAGATCGACACGGCGACGCGTTCGGCGCGCAACGGCGCGTCGATCGTCGACGGCTTCCTGCGCGATCTCGAGAACACGACGTTCGCGATGGCCGGCGTGCTCGCCGGCAGCACCGGGCCCTACGACCAGGCGACCTACGGCGCGTATCTCGCTTCGCTCACGAAGGCGTATCCCGAGCTGCGTGCGTTCTTCATCACCGACCCGAGCGGAAAGGTCGTCGCGTCGGCGAGCGGCGAGGGGATCGGCATGGACCTGTCGTCGCGGCCCTACCTGCCGAGACTCAAGGCGGGCGCGGATCGCGTCTGGAGCGGGTCGATCACGGGTCTGCAGAGCGGTGACATCACGGTCGCGTACGGGCGGCCGATCCGCGCCGCCGATGGCTCGGTCCGAGGCTTCGTCATCACCGCGTTCTTCCCGGAACGCGTCCTCCAGACGCTGCGCGTGGACTTTCCGGCCGACGCGCAGCTCGCCCTCATCGACGAGGTCGGACGGCTGCTCTACGCATCGGATCGCACCGAGCCGGCGACGACCGAGATCGACCTCATCGATGCGCCCGGCGTGCGCGAGGCGTTGCAGGGAAAGGTCGTGCCCGTTGACGGCGTGGCGACGCCGATCAACAGCGACCGCCGCTATGGCGCCCTCGCGCCGATCGCACGCACCGGCTGGGTCCTCGCGATGACCCGGCCGCTCGCCGCGCTCGAGACCGAGCTCCTCACGCGCCTCATCCGCGATGCGGCGGCGGTGCTCGGAACGCTGCTCGTCGCCGTGCTGCTCGCGGCGTACGTCGCGAACCGACTGGCGCGCCCACTGCGCGAGCTTTCGCGCAGCGCGGTCGCCATCGGCCGCGGGGACCGGCCGGCCATCCCGCAGCTCACGGGCGGTGCTGAGGTCGAGCAGCTGTCGGCGGCGATGCGGACGATGCAGGAAGCGGTCGCGCATCGCGAAGACGATCTCCGCCTGCTCGCGACCGCGAGCGAGCGGCTCGCGGAGTCGCTCGAGTACACCGAGACGCTTCGCACGGCGGCTGATATCGCGGTCCCGGACTTCGCGGACTGGTGCGTCGTCGATGTCGTGGAGGACGGCCGCCTCACGCGCGCCGCCGTCGCGCATGCCGATCCCGCGAAGCAGTCGCTCGCGCGGCGTCTCCACGAGACGAATCCGCCCGACGCAGCGAGCTCCCGCGGTCCGATCGGGCGGGCCGTTGCCGCGGGACGGGAGGAGCTGAACAGCGACACCTCGGATGACTTCCTCCTGCAGGCCGCTCGCGGAACTGACGAGCTCACGCTCTACCGTGAGCTGAGGCCGCGGTCGTACATCCGCGAGCCGCTCCTCGTCGGTGGGCAGGTGCGCGGAACGATCCTGTTCATGACCGCGGAGTCCGGTCGCGTGTACACCGAAGCGCACCTCGCGATCGCGCGCGAGCTGGCGCGCGACGTCGCCGTCGGCGTCGAGCACGCCCGGCTCTACTACGAGGTGCGTCAGTCGGTCCGGACCCGCGACGACTTCCTCTCCGCTGTCGCCCACGAGCTGAAGACGCCGCTCACGGTGATCAGCGGGACGGCGCAGCTCCTCCGCCGGCGCATGCACGGCGATGATCTGACGGCGAACGCGCCGAGTCTGGATCGGATCATGAACGCGGTCGGCCGCATGACCGCGTTCATCGAGGAGCTGCTCGAGCTCGTGCGCCGCCAGGCGGACCCCACCCTCGAGCTGCACCGCGCGCCCACGGATCTCACCGAGCTCGTCCGGGGGGTCATCTCAGACCTCACCGAGCTCTCGCGCGGACAGGTCGTGCAGATCGAGACGGACGGCGACGTCGTCGGTGAGTGGGATGCGGTACGCCTTGAGCGCGCCATCACGAACGTTCTCGGGAACGCATTCAAGTACAACTCCGCCAGCGGCCGCGTCATGGTGCGCATCGGCGTCGAAGAGACGCCGCAGGGCCGCGTCGCGTTCTGCGCCGTGACCGACGAGGGCATCGGCATCCCCGAGGCCGATCTGCCGCGGATCTTCGAGCGCTTCGCGCGCGGCTCGAACGTCGCAGAGCGGATCACGGGCAGCGGCGTCGGCCTGACGATCGTTCGGCAGATCGTCGAGCAGCACGGGGGATCGGTCAGCGTGACGAGCACGGTGGGCCGCGGCAGCACGTTCACGATCCGGCTGCCGCTCGCGACCGTGCCGGCGGCGCTCGCCGCCGCGACCTAATACTCTTCCGAGGTGCCCCGCACCGTCCTCATCACCGGTATCACGGGATTCGCGGGCAGCCATCTCGCCGAGCGCTTCGTGACGCAGGGCGTTGTCGTCCACGGCATCGCGCACGAGGATCCGCCGTTCCCGCATCTCGCCGCGATCGCTGACCGCGTGCGCGTGCATCGCGGGAACATCCTCGACCTCTCCGCGGTGAGTGCTGCGCTCGACGCCGCGCGGCCCGATGCGGTCGTCCACCTGGCAGCGCAGGCCGTGCCGACGCTCGCGGCGCGCGATCCGGTCTCCGCTGTGCGGGTCAACGTGCTCGGCACCGCGACGCTTCTCGCCGCGCTCGACGCGCATCCGGAGGTCCGCCTGGTGATGGCATCGAGCGCCGACGTGTACGGCGCTCCGGATTCGGAGCGCGTCGACGAGAGCGCGCCGCTGCGACCCATGAACGTGTATGCCGCGACGAAGGTCGCGTCGGAGGCGCTGGTCCGTGAGTTCGGCGACCGGCGCGATGCTGCCACGACGCTGCTCCGTCCGGCGAATCAGATCGGCCCGCGGCAGCATCCCGGGCTAGCGGCGTCGGCATTCGCGAAGCAGATCGCTGAGGCCGAGGCCGGCCTCGCGGAACCGGTCGTGAAGCACGGCGCCCTCGACGCGCGGCGCGACTTCCTGGATGTGCGTGACATGGCCGCGGCGTACGCGCTCGCGACCGACCTCACCGACGCGGGCGCGGCCGTCTACAACGTCGGCAGTGGCCAGGCGGTCCCCGTGGCCGAGATCCTCGAGACGCTCATCGGACTCGCGCGCGTGAGCATGCGCGCGGAGCTCGATCCGGAGCGCGTGCGGTCTGGTGAGCCCACGGCGTTCGCGCTCGACGCCACGCTATTCCGCCGGCGCACCGGCTGGGCGCCGCGGACGGGGCTGCTCACGTCGCTCACGGACACGCTCGAGTACTGGCGGGCACACGTGAGGGCAGAGGTCCGCGCATGAAGATCGTGTTCGGCACCGACGGCTGGCGCGCGCGCATCGCGGAGGAGTACACCTTCGACGCGGTGCGCGTCTGCGCGCAGTCCGTCGCGGAGTGGGTCCAGAAGAGCGGCGACGCCGGTCGCGGGGTGGTCATCGGTTACGACCGCCGCTTCGCCTCGGAGCACTTCGCTGCCGCCGCGGCGGAGGTGGTCGCGGCCCACGGGATCCAGGCGTTCCTGTCGACGGCCGCGGCGCCGACGCAGTCGTTCTCATACGCGACGATGCGGAAGAAGGCCAAGGCGGGGATCGTCATCACCGCGAGCCACAACCCGTGGCCCGACAACGGCTTCAAGGTGAAGTCCGAGACGGGTGCCGCGGCCGGCCCGGACATGCTGAGAGAGCTCGAGGCCATCATCCGCCCGCTCGAGTCCCGGCCAGGGGACGTCCGCCGCATGCCGTTCGAAGATGCGCGGGCCGCCGGGCGCATCGAGCTGTTCGACCCCGCGCCCGATTACCTCGCGCGGGTCGCTGAGCTCTTCGATCTCGACGCCTTCCGCGGCGCGGGGTATCGCATCGTCTGCGAGCCGCTGTTCGGCAGCGCCAGCGGCTACTTCCCGCGCCTGCTCGGCGGCGGCAAAACGCAGATCGTCGAGCTCCACGCCGAACGCAACCCGTACTTCGGCGGCCTGAACCCCGAGCCGATCCCGCCGAACACCGACGAGTTCCTCGCGCGCATCATCGCCGAGAAGGCCGACGTCGGCCTCGCGGTGGACGGCGACGCTGACCGCGCGGGCCTGGGTGACGAGAAGGGCCGCTTCGTCACGACGCTCACCACGTATGCGTTGCTCATGTGGTACCTGATCGAGGTCCGCAAGCTGCGGCAGCCGGTCGTGAAGACCGTGAACATGACCTCGATGGTCGACCGTCTCGGCGAGAGGTACGGCGTTCCCGTGTATGAGGTGCCGGTCGGCTTCAAGTACATCGGGCCGAAGATGCAGGAGACCGGAGCGATGATGGGCGGCGAGGAGTCGGGCGGCTTCGGCTTCGCGATGCACCTGCCCGAGCGCGACGGCATCGTCGCCGACCTGTTCTTCCTCGATTTCATGCTGAAGACGAAGAAGAAGCCGTCGCAGCTCATCGCGGAGCTGATGGATCTGGCCGGGCCCTCCTTCTATCTGCGACGCGACCTGCGCCTCGACGCCGCCACCTACGGCGCGGAAAAGCCGAAGATCATGGAGCGGCTGCGCGCCGCCAAGCCGCGCGAGCTCGCGGGCCACACGGTGAAGAAGGTCGTCGACCTCGACACCGGCGACGGCCTGAAGTTCTTCGTCGACGACGGCTCGTGGCTGCTGATGCGTCTGTCGGGCACGGAGCCGCTCGTTCGCGTGTACGCCGAGACGCGTGACGAGGCGGAGCTCGCGCCGATGCTCGACGTGGGAGTCCAGATGGTCCAAGGGGGAAAGTGATGGACACGTCCGTCATCGAATCGGTCGAGCGCATCCGCGCCGCGGACCCAGACGACATGCTCGGGCGGATCAAGGAGCTCGGCAAGCAGATCCGCGACTCATGGCAGATCGCGCGAGCGGCTCAGCTCCCACCGGCACATGCGGACGTGAGAAACATCACCGTCATCGGCATGGGCGGTTCGGCGATCGGGGGTGACCTTGCCGCGGCACTGCTCGCGGACGAGCTGAAGGTACCGATGAGCGTGCATCGCGACTACGGACTTCCCGCATACGTCGGTCGTGACTCGCTCGTGATCGCATCGTCGTACTCGGGCAACACCGAGGAGACCCTGTCCGCGTTCGGGGAGGCACGGAAGCGCGGCGCGAAGGTGATCGCTCTGACCACCGGTGGAACGCTTGCGACGCAGGCGCGCGCTGCGAATTACCCCGTCGTCACGTTCTCGTACAAGGCGCGACCACGCGCCACGCTGGGCTACTCCCTCGGCCTCGTGCTCGGTTCATTGACGCGCCTCGGGTTGGTCCGGGACCTCTCGGCCGACATCGACGCCGCGGTCGCCGATCTTGCGAAGCTCGAGGAGCGCGTGCACGAGGGAGCGCGGACCAATGACGCAAAGAAGCTGGCGATCGAACTGTACGGCCGGATCATCTTCGCGTACGGGGCGGGCGTGATGGGCGTCATGGCGCGCCGCGTGAAAGGCCAGTGGAACGAGAACGCGAAGAACTGGTCGGCTTATGACGTAATGAGCGAGCTGAACCACAATGCTGTGGTCGGCTTTCCGAATCCGAAGATCGCGCGCGATGCCATCACGGTGCTGCTGCTTCGGAGCGATCGCGATAACCCGCGGCACAAGCTCCGCTTCGACGTGACGCGCGAGCTGCTCGACCGCGCGAGCATCCAGCACAAGAGCCTGCAATTCGGAGGGTCGAACCTGCTCTCCGAGGTGCTGCAGATGACTTTCTTCACCGACTACGTCTCCTTCTATGTCGCTCTCTTGAACGGCGCGGATCCCTCGCCGAACACCGCGATCGACTACCTGAAGGAGCGACTCGCCAAGGGGTGATCCACCCCGCGACGCACTTCGCGTTCTGCCCGCGCGATGGCACGGCGCTGGTCCCGACGCGCATCGACGGGCGCGACCGCCCGACCTGTCCGGTCTGCGGATTCGCTGACTTCATGCACGTGCAGATCGGCGCGAACACGATCGTCGAGCGCAGCGGCGGCGTGCTGCTCGTGCGCCTGAATTACGGTCCCAGGGACGGCCACTGGGCGCTCCCGGGCGGTCTGGTCGAGGACGACGAGACACCGGAGCAGGCTGCGGTGCGCGAGACCGCGGAAGAGACCGGCTTCCACGTGAGCCTCGACGGCCTGCTCGCGAGCTGGATGCGACCGGGCTTCCCGATCCTGGTCGTCGTGTACCGGGCCCGCATCGAAAGTGGCGAGCTGCGCGTCGCGCCGGACGAGGCGTCCGAGGCGCGCTTCTTCCCGCGCGAGGAGCTTCCCGCGCTCGAGGAGCTGGCCTGGCCGTCTACTGCGCACGGCCTCGATGCCTGGCGGGCATACGAGCCACCGCGTCCCTAAACACCGATACCCCCCAGCCACCCGGCATCCCCCGCGCGAGGTAACCGCGTTCCGCGGCCCGCAGCGATGCTCACGCGCGAGATCCAGTCAAACACCAAGGGGGCATCCAAGGCGTGAGCCGCGTGCGTATGGGCGATGGCATGGGAGACCTGGGGCGTGGCGGGATGAGCCCGGTCGCGCGCTTCTCGCTGGCCCTCGCCGCCGTGCTCGCCGCCACCGCCCTGGTCCTGGGTGCCGGCACTGCCTACCTCGTCGGACGCTACGTCGACGACGAGACGACGGGGTTCACGCAGGACGCGGTCGCGAGCCACCTCGGCTCCGTGTTCAGCGACGACGTGTTCCAGCGCGGCCTGTCATCCGAAGAGCTGCAGGAGCTCCTGACCGTCGCGACGTTCCACTTCTCGATCTACAACGTGGTCGCCACCGATTTCTTCGACCGCACCGGCACGATCGTCTTCTCCTATGACTCCGATGAGATCGGCCGCCGGCTGGACCCCGCGCAGTATCCCGAGCTCGCCGGCGCCCTGAGCGGCAGGCGCGACGCGGAGCGGACGACGATCGTCGCCGACCCCAAGCTCGGCGTGCCCGGATCGTCCATCGGCTACGGCAGCTTCAACACGCATCACCTCGTTGCGGGCGCCACCGCCGGCTCCGCCGCGGCCCCCGGCCTGGGGACGCGCGAGATCCGCGCGCTGGAGGCGTGGGTCCCCGTGGTCCAACAGGGTCAGGTCGTCGGAGCCGTCGTGGTCTGGCGCGACATCGCGCCGATCGACGCCGCGCTCATGCGCATCCAGGTGACCATCGCGGCGATCATCGCTTTCGCCGCGGCCTTCCTCTGGCTCGTGCTGCGCGGGGTATACGCGCGATCCTCGAAGCGGATCGTCGCGCAGGCCGGCGCGCTCGAGGATGCGCTCGCGCTACGCGAGCGCACCTATGACGCGACGCTCACCGCGCTCACCAGCGCGCTCGACTTCCGCGACAACGAGACGGGCGGCCACTCCGACCGCGTCGTCGCGTACATGGAGCTGCTGCTCGAGCAGATGAACATCCGTGGCGCGGAGCTCGCGACACTACGCCGCGGTGCGCTGCTCCACGACGTTGGCAAGATCGGAGTTCCGGACAACATCCTCCGCAAACCGACCGCGCTGAGCGAAACGGAATGGGCGGTCATGAAGCGTCACCCCGAGTTCGGCGCGCGCATCATCGCGGGCATCCCGTTCCTCGAGGAGGTCGCGCGGATCGTCCGGCACCATCACGAGCGCTGGGACGGCATGGGCTACCCGGACGGGCTCAAGGGTGACCGCATCCCGCTCGGCGCCCGCATCTTCGCGGTGGGCGACTCGTTCGACGCGATGACCAGCGACCGGCCATACCGGCGGGCCTTGCTCATCGACGCCGCGCGCGAAGAGATCCGACGCTGCGGCAACTCGCAGTTCGACCCGGCCGTCGTGACGGCGTTCCTCAGCATCCCGGTGGCGCGCCTCGCGGCGGTCGCCGACGACGCGCCGCACACGCACCTGCGTGAGGTGGCGAGCTAGCCGCGGCACGTTCCCTCGGGAAATCGGGCGCTGTCGCGCCCGGGCCTAGAATCGCTTCCGTCCGGCGCCAGCCGGAACGACTGAGTGGTGGAGGTCGGTGGATGTACTCGAGCCTCATCTCGAAGATCGAGAAGGCCAAGCGATACGCCGAAGAGCCCCAGCGCGTCACCTTCCAGCAATTCGACGTCCGATTCCGCGGCGACAATGGCTCCCATACCGTTTCGCTCCATGGAGATGCGTGGTCGTGCGAGTGCGATCACTTCCATACCTCGGGTCTTTGCGCCCACGTCATGACCCTTCAGCGTCTCTTCGAGACCCACCTCACCGACGCGGTGAAGTACACGACCGAGCACATCCCCGCGTAGTCGCTGCGCTCGTCTGCTTGGCGTGTGCGCTTCGCGGCACGCCGCAGTAGTGTCCCGCGTGCCCACAACTGAATAGGCAGGGTCTCAGCGAAGCCGGTGCGATTCCGGCAGTGTCGCGCAACCGTGATGGACGACCGTCCTAACTCGGGTCGCCTGGAACTCCTGCTCGCGGCCACCACGCCTTCGCGAAAAAGGAGTGAGCCAGAATGCGTTTCCGTCTTTGGTCCAT
>JBGPZT010000021.1:0-26846 GCA_041493915.1 Candidatus Limnocylindria bacterium | reverse complement strand
GTCATCGGTTTCCTGCTCGGGACCGTTGAAGTGCTCTGGGGCGTGACCACGGACTTCAGCGTCGTCCCGTCCCTGGTCGAGGAGCACGAGCTCACCGACGCCAATGCCATCTTCCTGGCCGCCGACCGCGCGGCGCGGATCATCGGACCGACGCTCGGGGGCTTCGCGATCGCTGCCATCGGGAACATCAGCGCGATGTGGATCGCCGCGCTCGCCTTCCTGCCGACCCTCGCGGTGTTCTACCGGATGCCGCCGATCCTCGAGATCTCCGCCGCGCAGCTCGCTCCGCTCACGGTGCGCAACGTCATCCACGAGATCGGCGACGGATTCGCGTTCGTGTGGCGGCTGAAGGTCCTGCGGTGGCTGCTGGTCGTGATGTCGATCGCGAACCTTGGGGGCGTCGGTCTGCGGACGCTCATGCTGTATGTGCTGCGGGAGGAGCATCACCTCGACGAGGTCACGATCGGACTGGCGCTGTCCGTAAGCGGCGGGCTCACGATCATCGGCTCGCTGCTCGCGCCGCGCCTCGCGCGCGATCGGCCGATGGGCCACAGCATGATCGCCGTCATCCTCGCGTCAGGGCTCGCGGCGCTCGCCGGCGCGTTCACCGGCGACTGGCGACTCATCACGCTCTGCTTCACGGGACGCGAGATCGCCTGGCAGGCATTCATCATCTACGCCTTCATCCCGCGGCAACGCGACGTGCCGGCGAACCTGCGCGGTCGGGCGAACGGCGCGTTCCGAACCGTCGTGCTCGTCTCGAACGCCGCATCGCCCGCGGTGCTCTCGGGGATCGTCGTCGTGGCGTCGAGCGCCGTCGCGTTCGCGGTCGCCGGAGTGCTCGCGGTCGCGAGCGCCGCGGTCGCGACGTTCACGCCGCTGCGCGAATACGCGGTGCGAGAGCCTGCGGCGGACGAAGTGACGAGCGCTACCACCGGCGATGAGACCGTGGCGGTGTTATGACTTGACCCGTGAAGACGGTCGCGCCCGATTCGGGTGTGCGGAGCGTCGGACGGCGTCGCGCGATCGGCCTGGTCGTGTGCGTGGTCGTCCTCTTTGCGGGGCTCATCACCGCGCGCGCTGCGTCCGTCACGATCCAGGAGGGGACGATCGCGCTCGAGCCCGGTGAGGTCCGAACGATCCATGCACAAACGTCCTGGGGTCTGCCATTGCGCGACACGCTGAGCTGGTCGACCCTCCCGAGCGCCTTGGGCACGATGGACGAGCGCGGAGGTTTTCACGCCGGCGACCTGAGCGGCTCGGGGAACCTGACCGCCCGATTCGGGGCCGCGTCGGCAGAGATCCCGGTGACGATCACCTGCCCGAAGCTTGTGCTGATCGAGGGCGTTCGTTTCGAGGTGTCCTGTGGCCGCGCCGCCGACGTCTATGTGGACGTCAGCGCGGTGGGAGGCGCGGAGCGCGGGCGCGAGGAAGTCGAGCGCGAGGCGGATCGTGTGTCTCGCGATCTGCAGATCGCGAGCGACCGCCGGTTGCGCGTGTACTACGTCGGGTCCACAGACGATTTCGCGTCGGCGGTGTCGTGGCTCGGCCGCGGCTTCTCATCAGGTCCGACGGTGCGCGAAAGCGACGCGGCCTACCTCGACCTCGAGGACGTCATCGCGATCGATCAGTCGCAGACGTCTGTCACGCAGACCGCACAGGCTCTGCGGCACGAGCTCGTGCATCACTTTCTTCGTCAGCTCGTCGGCTACGCGAACGTTGCCAAGATCCCGACCTGGCTCAACGAAGGATTGGCATTTTGGGAGGAATCCGAGCCGGGTTGGCTGCGCACAGAGGCTCGCATCGTCTCGGCGTCGAGCGCCAACCTCGGCAGGCTGCCGTCGCTCGCCAGCCTGAGCGACCTGGGCGACTGGAACGATCGCACGGGCCTCGACCATCTCTACCAGTACTACGCCGCGGCACAAGCCGCGCAGTTTCTCATCGACGACCTGACACTTCCGGGTCTGCTCCGAGTTCTGACGGCCGTCGGCACGGGAGCGAGCTTCACGAAGGCGTTGGCCCAGGCCGTCCCCGCCTTCGACTACGGCGCGTTCGGCACTCGGTTCAGCGACCGGGTCGCCGCGCTGGTGCTGGCGTACCCGGGCATCACCGTCGCACCCGGTTCACCCGACGGCACCGGGATCACCGTGATCGCATACGGTCTCACGCCGAGCGCTCCGGCGACCATCACGACCAAGGGACCTCTCGAGCGCGTCGCGGTCGGCAGGGTCGACCCTTACGGGATCTATGTGAAATACCTGGGAGCGGAATGGCCGGTGGGCGAGTACCGCGTGACTCTCGAGTCCGAAGGCCACACCTTCGAGGTGACCGCGACGCGTTAGGCAGTTCTCCGCCTAGTGCGGTAGTGGGCGGTTTCGCCTAGCGGTCCTGCTTCTCACCTTATGCGGCCTGCTCAGCGCGGGCCTTTGGGTCAAGCAGGGCGACGACTTTCCGCGAGGCTCCAAACCTGGTCAGCAATACCAGCAGCCATCGCGGGAGTCACGCGCAGGGTCTGATGCACTCGGCAGAAGTTGTAGTGCATGAAATGCAGCGCGACGGCGCTGTCGAGTCCGTCGATCTTCTTGGAGAAGGCATTAGTCAAGCGCGTCATGCGGCGCATCTTCATCCGCATGGTGAGGTTCTGGCGCTCGACGTGGGACGTGGAAATCTCGCGCTCGTTGGGGCTGCCAAAGACGATGTGCTTCTGAGACTTGATCATGTCGGGCTGGCTGTACCGATAGTCGTGAGGCTTCTCGAACGAGTACTGCTTGACCAGTTGGGCGAAGTCAACGTTCCGACCGAAGGCCAGCAGGACGGCGGTTACGTATGCGCTGTAGCCGTCCGTGGTGAGTTGGATGCGACCAGCCACGCGACCGGCAAGGTCGGCCATGAACCGCTCGGCGTCGTCCGCCGAACGCTGGCCGACGCGCCACGTCAGGACGAGCTTGGAGTCAGGATCGAGCGCGACCCAGGTGTACGCATCTCCGATCCCCTACTCGGCCTTGCGCTTCTCGGGGACGTTCTTGGCCTTCGCTCCGACGAACGACCAAATCTCGTCGCACTCGATACGGCGGCTGGCGATGTTTCGTATCGCGCTGCGCTGGAACCCTTCGCAGACCGCGCCTACGTCCGCCAGCAGGCGCATGACGGTTTCCTTGTCCCGTCCGGTGATCCGGCAGGTGGCGCGGATCGAGTTGCCTTCGACAAGCGCCCCGATGATGGCGGCCCCTTCGGTGGTGCTCAGCCTGTTCATGCTCTCTATGGTATGCTTGAGCGGTCAAGAATGTCAAGAGGGCGCAGGTATCCTCAGCGGCGAAAGAGGCGCCGGAGGAACCAGAGGGTGACGGTAGGCATCGCTGTGGTCGCCAACAGGCTAGTAGACGCGGCGGAGAAGGGTTCGGGAGCCAACGCGATAGTGCTTGTTGCTGACAAGCAGATCACACGAGGGACGGGAGGCCTAAAGGCCGACGTGGAGGTGGAAAAGAAACTCGCACTCCGATCGGGTTGGCAGATGCTGTTTGCGGGTACACCCAGCGACGCTGTCCGATTCGGCTTTCGGATCAATAACCTCCCGAAGCGGACTCTTGATTCTCCTGAGTACCTGGGGCCTGAATTGGAGCGGGTCTACCAGGAGGCGTGGGATGAGGCATTTGATCTTCGCGTGCTTCGACGGAACGCGCTTACGCGGAGGCTGGTGGTCGGTCGGTCAAAGAGCCTTGCTCCACTGCCGCCCCTGCTGCTTGCCGAGTATTACCGGTCGCGGATTCGCTTTGAGGAGGACTTCGCGTGCGACATGATCCTCGCCGGATTCGATGCCGCAACGCGGGGCCGCCGTGGGCCTCCAAGGGCTTGGCTTGTCACTCTCATTGACGGCACCGCCGAGATCGACCAACACGGAAGTTTCCGCGCAATTGGTGAGGCCGACGATGTGGCGATTGCGCGACTAACGGAGCTGAATGCACAGGCTAGTGATCCGCTCCACGTTGCGCTCTACAACGCACTCATCGCCAAGTTCGCCAGTGAGCATGTCGCCTCAGTGGGTCCCGGCACGGACGCCTGGCTTCTAGTTCCAGGGATTCAACCGCATCGCGTGGATCACGACCTTATAGCCGACATTCGGGACGTTGCTGAACGGAGAAGGCGCGACTGGGATTCGTTCCACAAGAGGCCGCTCCCGCTCCCAGTTCCCGGTTGGCAGAAGCGACTGGTGGACTACGCCGCTGAGGTGGTGAGTGGTGGAAAACCTGCCTGGGCGGTCAAGACTTCTTCCCCCAGCGCGCGCGGGCGGCTCTCTTAGCGATGGCAGAACGTCGTGCGGACGAAAGTTTCGCAGCCCGAGCCTTTCCGCCCTTCAGTCCGCCCAGTCGGCCAAGTGACACAGCGGCCGGGTTCTTCTCGTCGGTCGCAGCCGCGACGATCCGAGCGGCCATGATGTTGGGGTCGGTACTTGAGCGCTTAGGCATGCACCGTAGTATCTCACGGCATGGAGCGGTATCGAGCGTGGATTCTCATGACGCGAATAGCGTTGGGTTTCTCGCTCGTCTTTGTTGGTCTAATCGCGCTGGTGGCGCTACTCCTCGCAATCGGGTCGCGCTGCTCCTAGACATCAAAACCGCCCACTACCCCTAGTGCGCTGGGCCAGTTTCGCCTAGATTTGCGGTATTCCCGCTCAGACCAGTTCCGGCACTCGCGGCGACTGGCTCACCCTCGGCGAGGCCAGCCGAATGCTCGGCGTCGATCCGGACACGCTGCGCCGCTGGGCTGACAACGGGAAGGTGGACGTCTTCGTCACCCCGGGCGGGCATCGGCGATTCCTTCGCTCCGCGATCGACGTGCTCCTGCCACGTCCACGCGCGGTCAAGCGTCCCTCGCTCACCGCGATGGGCGAGACGCCCGACAAGATCGCCGCCGAGTTTCGAAAGCGCGTGCGCAGCGACGTCACCGACCAGGACTGGCACACGCGCTTCGACGAGAGCTCGCTCCGCTGGTTCCGCGAGCGTGGGGTGCGCATGAGCGATCTGCTCCTCGGTCATCTCGACACCGCGCGACGCGCCGGACAGGAGCAGTACCTGTCGCAGTCCGAGTCCCTTGGTCGCGAGTACGGCGTCGAAGCGAAACGAGCCGGGCTCTCGCTCGGCGAAGCGACGCAGGCGTTCCTCTACTTCCGCGCTCGGTTCATGGCAGAGATCGCGCACGTCGCGCGACGCCGCTCGCTCGGCGCCGCTCAGGCCGCGTTCCTGTTCGAGGAGGCCGACCGCGCGCTCGATCGCATCATCCTCGCGATGATCTCCGGGCATCAGGCGGCACCGACCGCGCCGGCTGGCTAGCATCGGGCGCATGCCCGACATCGCTGCGCTGCGGAAGCGCGCGCTCAAAGCGATCGATCAGCGGCGCGACGCGCTCTTCGAGCTATCGCGCGCGATCCATGCGCATCCCGAGACGGCGTACGAGGAACGCCAGGCGGTGATGCGCATCACGGATTTCCTCGAAGGCGCGGGCTTCGTGATGCAGCACAACTACAAGGGCATCGAGACGTCGTATCGCGGCGACGCGTCGGGGAGGACCGACGGCCCGCGCGTCGCGATCCTGGCCGAGTACGACGCCCTCGCCGAGCTGGGCCACGGCTGCGGACACAACCTCATCGCGATGATCGGCACGGCCGCGGCGGTCGGCGTCCGCGAGGTCATCGGCGACGTCGAGGGATCCCTCGCGGCGATCGGCACTCCGGCCGAGGAAGGCGGCGGCGGCAAGGTCGCGCTGCTGCGCGCGGGCGGTTTCGACGACGTGGACGCCGCGATGATGATCCACCCCACGACCGGCCGAAGTCTCGCGGGCCGTCACTCTCTCGCGTCGAATCGCGTCCTCGTCGAGTATTTCGGCAAGGCCGCGCACGCCGCGTCGCAGCCAGACCAGGGCGTCAACGCGCTCGACGGTCTCATCCAGCTGTTCAACAGTGTGAACGCGATGCGCCAGCAGCTCCGCCCGGACGCGCGCATCCACGGCATCATCACGAACGGCGGGAGCGCGGCGAACGTGATCCCCGACCACACCGTGGGCCGTTTCAGCGTGCGCGCGCTCGACCGTCGCTACCAACAGGATGTCCTGAGGCGCTTCATCGCGTGCGCGGAGGGCGCCGCGACCGCGACGGGGACGACGGTCAAGGCGACGGTCCACGAGAACGCCGGCTACGAGAACATGGTCTTCTCGACACCGATGGCGGAGCGCTGGGCGGAGCACATGAAGGGCCTCGGGATGCAGGTGTTCGAGGCGCGTGACGACGAGCGCGTCGGCTCGACCGACATGGGCAACGTCATGCAGGTGCTCCCGGCGATCCATCCGTACATCGCGATCGCGACCGAGCCCGTTCCCGGCCACTCGACCGCGTTCCGCGATCTCGCGGTCACGCAGAGCGCGCTCGACAACGCGCTCGTCGCGGCGAAGGCTCTCGCGCTCACCGCGCTCGACGTGCTCACCGATCCCACCGTCCTGCAGCGGGCACGCGCAGAGTTCGACGAGAGACGCAAGGCGGGCATCGTGAAGGGCCGCGCGTCCTAGGACTCAGCAAGGAAGCCACCACGCTCACCGGTGCCCAGATCCTCTGGGGCATCGGGTTCGGTCTCTTGGGCACGCTCTTCCCGCTGTTCCTCCGCGACCTGGGCGCGACTCCGACCGACATCGGCCTGGTGTTCGGCGTCGGCAACGTCATCGCGGCGGCGAGCTTCATCCCGATCGGGCTCGCGGCCGACCGCTTCGGACGGCGGCCGCTCCTCATCGGCGTGTGGCTCGCGTCGACCGTCGGCGCCGCAGCGTTCCTCCCCCTCACGGACTGGCACGGCGCATTCATCGGGTCATCGCTCTACTGGATCGGGAGTGCGGCGCTGCCGCTCATGAGCGCGCATCTCGCGGCGCTGACGCCGCGCGCGCGTCTCTCGGGCGAGCTCGGCATCGTGTACGGAGCGTTCTTCTTCGGCACCATCCTCGCCGCGCCCTTAGCGGGGTCCATCGCCGCAGTGGTCGGCCTCCGCGGTGGGATCGCGCTCGCGACGGTCGCGTTCATGCTGTCGTCAGCGCTCACACTTCGCCTGTCACGCACGCCGCCGATCGCACACGTCCCCGGGCCTCCGCTGCCGCGTTCGTTCTGGACGCTCCTCGCGATCACGCCGCTCGCGGCGGTCATCACCACGGTCGTGAACCCGCTGTTCCCGGTCTACGTGCGCGACGTCGCAGCCGTCCCGCTCGAGCGCGTCGGCGTGTACGTCGGCCTCGTCGCGCTCGGCGCGGCGCTGTTCTCGGCGGTGAACGGCCGCATCGCGGACCGCTTCGGTCCGGTGCCCGCGGTCATCGGCGCGGGTGCGGTGCTCACGCTCGGCGCCGGCACGATCGCGCTCTCGGGCCGCTCGGAGCTGCCGCTCGCGCTCGGTTCGTTCCTGCTCGGCGCGCAGACGGCGCCCAACCCCGTGCTCGCGGGAGCGCTCGAACGCATCCTGCCGCCGGCGCGCAGGGCGCTGGGCTACTCCGGTTTCCAGCTCGTGTTCGCGCTCGGATTCGGCACCGGTGGCCTGCTCTCCGGCGTGCTCTACGACGCCGACCCCCTGCTTCCTCTCCTCGTGCAGCTCGCGCTCGCTCTGCCGCTGACGGCGACGGTAGCGGTGATCGTCGCGCGCATCATGTCAACGCGCCGCGCGTCCTAAAATCGGAGACCTCGATGCTCGCTGAGAAGGAAGCCTCCAGCCAGAACGCGCATCTCCTCGCCTGGGTCGATGAGATGGCGCGCATGTGCAAGCCGGACCGGATCTACTGGTGCGACGGATCCGAAGAAGAGGCCAAGCTCCTCACCGAGGAAGCGCTCGCCACCGGCGTGCTCATCCCGCTCAGCGCCGAGAAGCGCCCGGGCTCGTACTACCACCGCTCGGACCCGAGCGACGTCGCGCGCACGGAAGAGCTCACATTCGTCTGCACGCCCACGAAGGCAGAGGCCGGCCCGATGAACAACTGGATGTCGCCGGATGAGGCGCGCCGCAAGCTCGTCGCGATCTACGACGGATCGATGCGCGGCCGGACGATGTACGTCGTGCCCTACATCATGGGCGCGCATGACTCGCCGTTCGCAATGATCGGCGTCGAGCTCACCGACTCCGTGTATGTCGTCCTCAACATGCGGATCATGGCGCGCATGGGCAAGGTCGCCCTCGATCTGCTTGGCAGCTCGAACGACTTCAACCGGGGCCTGCACTCCGTCGCTGACTGCGATCCGCAGCGCCGGTTCATCACCCACTTCCCGCAGGACAACACGATCTGGTCCGTGGGCTCGGGCTACGGCGGCAACGCGCTCCTCGGCAAGAAATGCCTCGCGCTGCGCATCGCGAGCTATCGTGCGCGGCAGGAGGGCTGGCTCGCCGAGCACATGCTCATCCTCGAGGCCGTGAGCCCCGAGGGCGAGACACACTTCCTCGCCGGAGCGTTCCCGAGCGCGTGCGGCAAGACGAACCTCGCGATGCTCGTGCCGCCGCCTGTATTCGAGGGCTGGAAGATCCGCACGATCGGTGACGACATAGCGTGGATGCGCGTGGGCGACGACGGTCGGTTGTACGCGGTCAATCCCGAGTTCGGCTTCTTCGGCGTCGCCCCGGGTACCAACTACAAGACCAACCCGATGGCGATGCGGATGCTCGAGCATGACTGCCTGTTCACGAACGTGGCGCTGACGCCCGACATGGACGTGTGGTGGGAAGGCATGGATGGACCGGAGACCGACCTCACCGACTGGCGCGGGCGTCCGTGGAAGCGCGGTTCGAGCGAGCGCGCCGCGCATCCGAACAGCCGTTTCACGGCGCCGATGGCGAACAACCCCGCGCTGTCACGGTTCGCGCACGATCCGCGCGGTGTCCCGATCTCCGCGATCATCTTCGGCGGCCGCCGGTCCGACACCGTGCCGCTCGTTCTCGAGTCCTTCAACTGGACGCACGGCGTATACCTCGGCGCGACCATGGGATCCGAGACCACGGCGGCGATCACCGGCAAGGTCGGGGTCATCCGCCGAGACCCCATGGCGATGCTCGCGTTCATCGGGTACGACGCCGGGACGTACTTCGAACATTGGCTCAGCATGTTCGATCGGATCCCGAGGCCGCCCAGGCTCTTCCTTGTCAACTGGTTCCGGAAGGGCGGCGACGGCAAGTATCTGTGGCCGGGATTCGGCGAGAACATGCGCGTCCTCAAATGGATCCTCGATCGCTGCGATGGACGCGCCGGCGCCCGCGAGTCGCCGGTCGGCTGGACTCCGCGTGAGAGTGACCTCGAGCTCCGCGGCCTCGATACGGACCGAGCGAGGATCGCGGCGTCGCTGCAGGTGGACCCGGCGGAGTGGCGCACGGAGCTCGACGCCCACGGCGAGTGGCTCGACCGGCTCGGCGACACGGTTCCCGAGGCGCTGCGCCTGCAGCGCCGCCTACTTCTCGCATCGCTGAAAGCCAAGCTGCCGAACTAGCAAGCCGTACTCTCGGTCCCGATGGGACCCTTCGATCGCTTCAACGACCGCGCGAAGCGCGTGCTCGCCCTCGCGCAGGACGAGGCGATCCGCTTCAACCACAACTACATCGGCACCGAGCATCTGCTGCTCGGCCTGGTGCGCGAGGGCGAGGGCGTCGCAGCGAACGTACTGGCCGCGCTAGGCGTCAGCCTGTCGAAGCTCCGTACGACAGTCGAGGCGATGATCGGCCGTGGCGACTCGACGACCTCGCCGAGCGAGATCACGCTGGCGCCCCAGATGAAGAAGGTCGTCGAGCTCGCGATCGACGAGGCGCGCAAGCTCGGCCACAGCCATGTCGGGACCGAGCATCTCCTCCTCGGGATCGTGCGCGTGGACGGCGAGAGCCCGGCGGCCCGTGCGCTCGAGTCGTTCGGCTTGACGCTCGAGAAAGTCCGCGACGAGGTCATCGCCACGCTCGGCCAACCGGCGAGAGGGACGGCGCCGGCTTCGGCGCCAGATTCAGCGGAACAGTTCGCCGGCTCGGGAGGTCCGTTCGACCGCTTCAACAACTCCGGCAAGCGGGTCCTCGCGCTTGCGCAGGAAGAGGCGATCCGCCTCAAGCACAACTACATCGGCACAGAGCACCTCCTGCTCGGGCTGGTCCGCGAGGGCGAGAGCGCCGCCGCGCGAGCGCTCGGATCGCTCGGCGTCGAGCTTTCCAAGGTGCGCACAGCGGTCGAGTTCATCATCGGCCACGGCGATGGGCCGGTGTCGCCGAGCGAGATCACGCTTTCTCCTCGCACGAGGAAGGTCATCGAACTCGCCATCGACGAAGCACGCCGACTGGGTCAAGCCACCGTCGGCGCCGAACACATCTTGCTTGGGCTGGTGCGCGAGGGGCAGGGCATCGCGTCGGGCGTGCTCGAGTCGCTGGGTGTCACGATGGACAAAGTGCGTCAGCAGGTCCTGGCCACGCTCGGCCAACCGAGTCCCGACTTACCGGCGAACGTGTACTCGAACGCTCTCGTCCTCAGCGGTCCGTTCGATCTCCTGGACGACGCCGCGAAGCGCGTGCTCGCCCTCGCAGAAGAGGAAGCGCGGAAGATGCGGCACAACTGGATCGGGACCGAGCACATGATGATCGCGCTCCTCCGCTCCGACGGAGTCGCGCAGCGGGCGCTGAAGGATCTTGGCGTCGACCTCGAGCCGGCGCGCGCCGGTGTATCCAAAGCCGTGCCACGCGGAGAGAGTGACGTCACGGGCATGACCGTGACGCCGCGCGTGAAGAGCCTTCTCGGCACGGCCATCACGCTCGCCGCACCCGTGTCGGACCGGGTCAAGCCGCAGCATCTGCTCGTGGCTCTGGTCGCCGACACGGCCGGCATCGGCTCGCAGGTACTGACGCAGCTCGGCGCGACACCAGAGAAGGTACGCGAGGCCGTCGACCGGCTGAGCGCGGGGTAGCGACGCTCGCGGGCCTAACCGCGGACCGTGATGTCGGTCTGGCCCTCCAGCGCTTTCGCGACCCGCGCCTGCGCCGCGGCGCGGTCCGCCGCCTTCACCAGCAGCGTCACGTGATAGGTGTCCTCAAGACCCGCGGCCACGAGTGCGGCGCGGTCTGCGCGCACGAGGCGGAAGTGCCACGCGAGCGCAACGGCTCCGACCGCGCTGTCGACGCTGAAGTGCCAGAGGTCGTGCCACAGCGCGAGATCGAAGTGGAACGCGAGCAGACCCTTGAGCAGGTTGAACAGCAGCGCCGAGCCGAAGACAAGCACGGCCGCGACGCTCCCGAGGATCGCGAGGTACAGATACACGCGTCGCTGCAACGAGCGCCGCTCGTCGTCGTCGAGGCGACGCTGCTGCGCGCGCCAGTGGAAGGCCCACGCCGGACCGCCCACCAGGACGAGCGCGATCCAGGTCGCGGTCTCGGCCGGCTCGTGATTCATGAGGCCGAGCCAACCGCTGCCGATGGCGCCGATCGCTCCCGCGGCGCCGATCGCGGCCATCGCGAGCCCGATCGCCGCCACGAGGTAGTAGTACGCGCGGCGGATCCCCGCGGCGCGGCCGGCCTCAGTCTCACGCGTGGCCTCGCTCTCGACGACCCGGCGGTGGTACCACCACACGACGGCGAAGACGGCCGCGAAGAACACCGGCGACCCGAGTTGCCGTCCCAGATCCGCGTCGGTGATGCGCTCGCCGAGAGCGCGCGAGAGAACTACGGCGATCGCCGCGGTGAGACCGAACAGAACGACGAACGCGGACACCGCGATGACGAAGTACACCGCGAGCCTGCGTGCGATGGAGGTTCGCCCGGCGTCGCCGGCTCGGAGTGCCGCGCGTTGAGCGGGCAGCCAGGCCGCGAGCCAGAGCGCGAGGCCGGACAGGATGCCGGGGACGGCGTTCGCGAGATCGAACAAGAGCGACGCCTTCTGGTCCGGCACCGACCGCGACGGCACGCCGGGCGGGAACACCGGGTCCGGGAATGGAAAGAGCAGCCGCTGCCAGAGACCGGCGAGCGTCGAGGCCAACGAGAACGCGAAGAAGAAGAGCCCGATCACCGCGAGTGCGTATCGAACGAAATGTCCGATCTCCGCGGCGCGCCCGGAGAGCGCACGGGTCGCGCGGTCGGACGCGGCGACGCGGAGATGGAATACGAGCGCGCCCGCGGCGGCGATCACCATCGCCAGGGCGCCAGCGGCCCGCGCCTGCCAGCTCGGCTCCAGGGGGAAGATGGTGCTGTCACCGACGAGCACGGCCTGCAGGACGAGATGCAGCACGCGCTGGCCGTACCCGAAAACGAGCAGAGCGGTGATGAGCACGACGAGCTGCAGATATGCGCTCCGCAGCGCGGAGCCCCGCTCCTGCAACGAGCGCCGCGCCGCTGCATCCGCGGCGCGGTAATGCAGGTACCACGCGGGCACGGCGACGAGCAGCAGCGCGATCGCGAGGCTGGCCTGCTCGCGGTACTGCTCGGGCGGGCGATTGAACTCCGCGAACACGAACGGCAGTCCGGTGAAGCCGCCGCTTGGCGCGCCGAGCGCGATCTCGGCACCGACGCGCAGGAGATTCGCGACACCGAGGACGATCATGTGGATCGCCACGAGCAGGACGATGTAGAAGTACGCGCGCTGCACCGCCGGCAGTGGCCGGTCGTCCACGCTCACCTCCGCATCATGAGGCTCGCGGCAAGAGCCGCAGGAACGCGCTCGCAGTCGGCGACACGTCCGCGCCCGTGCGCGTCATGAGATGGATCGCGCGCTTGGGTGCAGGGTGTCCCTCGACGCGCAGGGCGACAAGGTCGCCGCGTCGCAGCTCCTCATGGATGGCCATCTGCGGGAGGAGCGCCGCGCCGAGACCGGCCAGCACGACGCGCTTGCACGCTTCGGTGTTGTTCAGCTCCATCAGGATGCGCGGAGCGGTGCCCGCGGCGGCGAAGTACGCGACCGTGATCGCGTGCAGATACGCGGTCGCGTCGCGCATGACGAGCCCGGAGCGCGCGAGCTCCTCGATGCCGACGCGGCCGCGAACCGCGAAAGGGTGAGCCCGTCCGACGACGACGGGCACCGGCTCCTCGAACAGGGAACGCGACGCCAGCTCGGGCAAGGCAACGAGCTGGCTCACCAGCGCGATCTCGACCTCGTCGGCGCGAAGGGCCTCCGCGACCGCGTGTGACCGGCCACTGCGAACGTTGATCTCGACGTCGGGATGCGTACGCGCGAAACGCGCGAGCGCGGCGGGCGCGATGTACAGCACGAGATCGGTCGCGAGACCGAGGGCGAGCACGCCGCCGCGACCCTCACGGGCGGCCTTCGTCTCGGCCACGCCCCGCCGCACCGCCTCGAGGGCAGCCTGCGCGCGCGGGAGGAATCGGCGCCCGGCCGCCGTCAGGCTGACGCCACGCCGGCCGCGGACGAGCAGCTGCGCGCCGAGCTCCCGCTCGAGACCCCGCAGGCGTGCTGTCAGCGTGGGCTGCGTCAGCTCCAGGGCCACCGCCGCGCGCGTGATGCTTCCCCGCCGCTGCGCCTCGACAAAGGCCTCGATCTGGCCCAGCTCCACGCGCCAAGTATAGAAGTGATCTATGGGACTACATCAACGACAAGGCTGTTCTATGACCAGCGTCCGAGGGTACGATGCCAGACGAGCCCGCCGACAAAGGGGAGACCGCACTGACGCATCGCATCACGCTCATCCCAGGCGACGGCACGGGTCCCGAGATCGTCGACGCGACCTGCCGCGCCATCGAAGCGACCGGCGTCGCGATCGAGTGGGACGTTCACGACATCGGCCTGCCCGCGCTCCAGAAGCTCGGCGATCCGTTCCCCAAGAGCGCCCTCGATTCGATCCGCCGGAACAAGGTCGGACTCAAGGGGCCGCTCACGACCGAGCTCGGGACCGGGATGCGCTCGGTCAACGTGGCGCTGCGCCGGGAGTTCGACCTCTACGCCAATCTTCGTCCGGCGAAGACGTACCCCGGCGTGCAGGCGCCGATGGGGAACGTCGATCTCGTCGTCGTCCGCGAGAACATCGAGGACCTCTACGCCGGTATCGAGTTCGACCTCGGGACGCCCGAGCTCGCGCGCGTCCGGGCCGTCATCGAAAGGGAGGCGCACACGAAGATCCGCGAGGACGCCGCGATCGCGATCAAGTACATCAGCGTCATGGGCTCGACGCGGATCGTGAAGTTCGCGTTCGACTATGCGGTCGCGAACCGCCGCCGGAAGGTCACCGCGGTGCACAAGGCGAACATCATGAAGTTCGCCGACGGCCTGTTCCTGCGCATCGCGCGCGAGGTCGCGCAGCAGTACCCGAGCATCGAGTTCGAGGATCGCATCGTGGACAACATGTGCATGCAGCTCGTCCAGAAGCCGGAGCTTTACGACGTCCTGGTGCTGCCGAACCTCTACGGTGACATCGTCAGCGACCTCGTGGCCGGCCTGGTCGGCGGGCTCGGCGTCGCGCCCGGCGCGAACATCGGCGAGGGTATCGCCGTCTTCGAAGCCATTCACGGCTCCGCGCCGAAGTACGCCGGTCAGAACAAGGTCAACCCCATGGCCCTCATGCTCGCGGGCGTGCTGATGCTGAAGCACATCTCGGAGCGCGACGCGGCTGACAAGCTGGAGCGCGCCATCGCTGCGGTGGTCGCCGAAGGCAAAGACGTCACCTACGACCTGAAGCGCGACCGGGACGATCCGACCGCGGTCGGCACGCGCGAATTCGCCGACGCGGTGATCAAGAGGATGAAGGGCTGATGCCCCTCCAGGATCCAAGGAATCCTCTGCGCTACCTCCACTCGACGTCGACGAAGTACGAGTTCCAGTTCGGTTACTCGCGCGCGGTCCGTCACGGCGGCGTGGTCCGCGTCGCGGGCACCGCGGGCCTGAGCGAGGAAGGTCAGGTCGTATCCGACGACGTGGTCGACCAGATGCGGCGCGCGATCGAGATCATCAAGACCGCGCTCGAGGACCTGGGCTCCTCGCTGGGTGAGGTCATCATGACGCGCATCTACGTCCGCGACGTCCATGACATCGACCGCGTAGCGGTGATCCACGGCGAGGTCTTCCGCGACATCCGCCCAGCGACGACGATCGTGCGGGTGGATTTCATCGACCCTCACATCCTCGTGGAGATCGAGGCCGAGGCCGTATATGGCGGCGCGGACGAGTTCCCAGATGGAAAGGCAGGTACGAAGCGGTGAAGCAGGTAAAGGTCGTCGTCACAGGCGCGACCGGACAGGTGGCCTACGCGCTCTTGCCACGCATCGCGGCCGGCGAGATGTTCGGCACGGACACGGAAGTCGACCTGCGGCTCTCGGACATCCCGCAGATGATCGACAAAGCCAAGGGCGTCGTCATGGAGCTCGAGGACGGCGCGTATCCGCTCCTTTCGAAAGTGAGCGCGAGCGCCGACCGGGCCGAGACCCACCGGGGCGCCGATTGGGTGCTGCTCGTGGGCAGCGTTCCTCGCGGTCCGGGCATGGAACGCGGCGACCTCATCCGGAAGAACGGGCCGATCTTCGTCGACGAGGGGAAGGCCATCGCGCAGCACGCTGCGCAGGGCGTTCGCATCGTCGTGGTCGGCAATCCCTGCAACACGAACTGCCTCATCGCTCGCGCCAACGCGCGCAGCGTGTCCGACGATCGCTGGAGCGCGATGACCCGGCTCGATCAGAACCGCGCGCGCTCCGTCCTCGCGAACAAGGCCGGTGCGCGTGTGAAGGACGTGAAGAAGCTCGCGATCTGGGGCAACCACAGTGCGACGCTCTATCCCGACTTCACGAACGCGACCGTGAACGGTAAGCCGGCGGCGGAGGTCATCGACCGCGCGTGGCTGGAGAAGGACTTCATCTCCGCCGTGCAGCAGCGCGGCGCCGCTGTGATCGCCGCGCGCGGCGCGTCGAGCGCCTTCTCGGCGGCGCAGGGACTCATCGATCACGTGCGCAGCCTCATCACCGCCACGCCCCCCGGCGATTGCTTCAGCGCGGCGGTCGTCTCCGACGGCAGCTACGGCGTGCCGAAAGGCCTCGTCTCGTCGTTCCCGCTCCACTCGAAGGGCGACGGCGGTTACGAGCTCGTCCGTGGCGTGAAGCTCGACCCGTTCGCGACGGAGAAGGTCGCCGCGACGATCGCGGAGCTCGAGAAGGAGCGCGATCTGGTCAAGGATCTGCTGAGTTGACCCCGTTCAAAAGCGCCGCGCTGCCCGACACACCGCTGCGGTACTTCCCGCTGTCGCAACTCGGCGACGTGTCGCGCCTGCCAATGACGGTGAAGGTCCTCCTGGAGGGCGTGGTCCGCGCGGCCGCGAACGGCGACGCGACCGAGCGCGACGCGATCGCGCTCGCGAAGTATCCGGCGCCGCCGCCCGCGGATGCGTCGGTCCCGTTCCGCCCGTCGCGCATCCTGCTGCAGGATTTCACCGGCGTCCCGGCCGCCGTCGATCTCGCCGCGATGCGTGCGGCGATGCACCGCGCGGGAAAGGATCCCGCGCGCATCGAGCCGCTCATCCCGGTCGATCTCGTCATCGACCACTCCGTGCAGGCCGACTTCTACGGCGCGAAGGACGTCTACCAGCGCAATCTCGTGCGCGAGTACGAGCGCAATCGCGAGCGCTACGCGCTGCTCCGCTGGGCACAGCAGGCGTTCAAGACGTTCCGCGTCGTCCCACCCGGCGCGGGCATCTGCCACCAGGTGAACCTCGAGCGACTCTCCCGTGTCGTGCAGATCCGCGATGGTGTCGCGATGCCCGACACGCTCTTCGGAGCGGATTCGCACACCACCATGGTCAATGGACTCGGCGTGCTCGGTTGGGGCGTCGGCGGCATCGAGGCCGAGGCCGCGATGCTCGGACAACCCACCTACCTGCCGTGGCCGGTCGTCGTCGGTGTGCGGCTGCACGGCTCGCTACCGGTCGGCACGACCGCGACGGACCTGGTGCTGACGCTCACCGAGAAGCTGCGGAAGTACGGCGTCGTGAACAAGTTCGTGGAGTTCGCCGGCGACGGCCTGTCGGCGCTCACGGTCGCGGACCGCGCGACCGTGTCCAACATGTGCCCTGAATACGGCGCGACCGCGGCCCTCTTCCCCATCGATGCCCAGACCACGCGCTACCTCGCGCAGACCGGCCGCGAGCCCGAGCTCATCACCCTGGTGGAACGCTACGCGCGAGCGCAGGGCCTCTACCGCGAGGACGGCATGGCCGCACCGGCCTTCGACGAGCAGGTCGACCTGGACCTTGGCACGGTCGAATCGTCGATGGCCGGCCCGAAGCGGCCGCAGGACCGCGTGTCGCTCGCGAAGGTCTGGACGTCATTCGATCCGAGCGCGGGCGGTGGCGCGACGCCGAAGGCGGGTGACGCCGGGCCGAGGCCGGTGAACGACGCCCCGATCCCGATGCCCGCCACGGCGACCGCGGCGACCGCCGTCGCCGACGCTCCCCACAACGTGCATATGAAGAACGGCGCGGTCGTCATCGCGGCCATCACGTCCTGCACGAACACGTCGAATCCGTCGGTGATGATCGCGGCGGGCCTTCTCGCGAAGAAGGCCGCCGAGCACGGCCTGACAGTGAAGCCGTTCGTGAAGACGACGCTCGCACCCGGATCGCGCGTGGTGACGCGATACCTCGAGGCGGCCGGGCTTATCCCGTATCTCGAGCAGCTAGGTTTCTACTTCGTCGGCGTGGGCTGTTTCACGTGCATCGGTAACTCGGGACCGCTCGCGACACCGGAGATCGAGCAGGAGGTCAAGGAGCAGGACCTCAACGTCGTCGCGGTCCTCTCGGGCAATCGCAACTTCGAGGGACGCATCCATCCGCTGGTGAAGTCGAGCTATCTCGCGTCACCGCCGCTGGTCGTGGCGTACGCCCTCGCCGGCACGGTCGAGATCGATCTCGCGGACGAGCCGATCGGCACCGGCCGCGACGGGCGCGCGGTGTTTCTCCGTGACATCTGGCCGAGCGCCGAAGAGGTCAACGAGCTCATCGGGGCGTGCATCACCAAGGAGATGTACGAGAGCGAGTACGCCAAGATCTTTGACGGCGACGAGAACTGGAAGACCATGCCGGCGCCGACGGGCCTGCTCTACGCCTGGGACCCCGCGTCGACCTACGTGCAGGAGCCGCCGTTCTTCAAGGACCTCTCGGCGGCGGCGCCCTCGGCGATCTTGGACATCGTCGGCGCACGCGTGCTCGTGTCGGTCGGAGACTCCGTGACGACCGATCACATCTCACCTGCGGGATCGATCCCCGCGGCGAGCCCGGCGGGGCAGTACCTCATCTCGAAGGGTGTGAAGCCCGCCGATTTCAACCAGTACGGCACGCGGCGCGGGAACCACGAGGTGCTGATCCGCGGGACTTTCGCGAACATTCGCCTGCGCAATAAGCTCGCCGAAAGGGAAGGCTGGTGGACCCGTCACTTTCCATCGGGCGAGGAGATGACGATCTACGACGCGGCGACGCGCTACCAGACGGACGGCGTGGCGCTCGTCGTGTTCGCGGGCAAGGAGTACGGCTCCGGCAGCTCCCGCGACTGGGCGGCGAAGGGGCCGAACCTCATGGGCGTGCGCGCCGCGATCGCGGAGTCGTTCGAGCGGATCCACCGCTCCAACCTCGTGATGATGGGTATCCTGCCGCTCGAGTTCCTGCCCGGCGAGAACATGGCCTCGCTCGGGCTCACCGGTCACGAGAGGTTCACGATCCGCGGCCTCGACAAGCTCGCGCCCCGCGCGAAACTGACCGTCGAGGCGACGTCGGCGGGCGGGGAGAGGTCAGCGTTCCAGGTCCTGGCACGCGTCGACGACCCCACCGACGTCGAGTACGTGCGCCAGGGCGGGATCCTCCAGCAGGTGCTGCGGGAGTTGCTGGCGAAGAGTTAGCGGTAGTGGCTGGAGCAGCGAACTAGCGTCTTCTTTCCTCCGGAAGCGCGGACGAACTCGATGCGGACGTCATCCGAGGCGCTCGCGGACCAGACGCCAGCGAGATCGCCGCCAAGATCGTGCACGCGAAGCGATGGGTGACGTTCATCGGCGTCGAGGAGCCGGAGCGCCTTCGCAAGACGCTTCTGATCTGCGGCACGGAACTCCAAGAGCGAGTCGACGAAGTCCGCGGTGAAGAGCAGCGTCTTGTAGTGGTGGATCTGCTAGCGCTTCCGCAGCTTTCTCGGCGAGCTCGCACGGCCAGGGCGCTTTGGGTACTTGCCTCGCAGTAGGTCCTCCTCAGAGAGCTCGAACACGTATCCCGCCTTGATGTCGGCGAGCGCGCGCTTCAGTGAAGCGAGTGCTTCGGGGGTGTACGCCCAGCGGTCCTCCTCGGGCACGACCGCGGTCGGGCGCAGCTCGATCGAGCGATCCTGCACGCGGACCTCCAGTTGGCTTCCCTCGCTGATGCCAAAGTGACGCCGCACCTCGGCGGGCAGCGTGAGTCGGCCTTGTCGGTTGACGGCCACCAACGTTCTGGACACGTGATCAGGGTGCGGTCATATCGCCAAAGTGTCAATGTGACACGTAGGGCGAAGCTACGGCTCCGTCACTTCGAGCGCCGGCTGCAGGCTCTCGAACGCGGATGGCAAAGCCCAATACCATTCGCGCCACTCGCGCAGGTCATGACCCACGACGATGGCACCGACGATCACCGCGGCCGCAAGCGTGAGCTCCACCAGCGCCGTCGCGAGACGACCGACGAATGGCGCGGCCTGTTCGACCGATGCGCGCATGCGTTGACTCTCCGGCAGTGAGGCCCGTCCGCGCATCAGCGATCACGGCGATAACTCCTACAAGCGACGTAATCGCGGGGTTCCCGCTGAGACGACGCTGGCGGCGTGGAGGCAGGCTCGGGAGCGAAGTTGAGCCCGCGCCATGACGGATGAGTCGGACGCGGCACCGGAGCGGGCGAGTTTGAGCGAGCGAGACTGCCTCCGTTCGCCGCCTCGCAGTCGCGTCGTCAGCGCGCTGCGAGCCATCCGCTGACGGGATGCACGAGTCGGCCGGCGGCGACGAGCTCCGCGATCGTCTGACGGGCGACCGGCCAGGAGAACCAGTTCCGCACCTCGTCCTCATGGGTGAGGACCGCGGCGCGCACGCCGATGACCACAAGCTCTTCGAGCGCGGTTTCCTCCGTCGTTTTCCACGGCTTGCGCCACACCTGATCCCAGCGCGAGAGCACGCTCGAATGCCGGTGCCCGCCCTTGCTGTCCTCGACGGCCACGCCACGCGCAACTATCGCGCCGTCCCGCTCGAGGCCCTCACGCACCTTGCGGAGCGCGGCCGCCGCGAGCCCGAGCTCGGACTTCAGGTCCTCGACCGTGCTCGGCCCCGCGCCGGCCAGATGCCGCACGAGGCGCGCCGCGTCATCGTCGCCGGACTCGGCCTGCGCCAGGGCGGCGCGGCAGAGCGGATCGGCCGCGCGTGCCGCCTCGGGCGCCAGGAACAGCGTCTTGCCGCGGTGGAGCTTCGTCTCGAAGACGTCCGCGCGCTCCGTAAGCTCCCCGCCCCAGTTCCACTTCGTCTTCGGCCACGACGCGAAACCCGTCTTCGTCGCGTCGTAGGCCTCCTCGTGCGTCGCGGCGAACAGGCTCGGGAGCGCCGCGTCCTGCGTCAGCGTGAGCATGCGCCGGTCCTGCAGGAACGCGTGAGCGTCGTCGAGCGTCCGCAGCTTCCGATCCGGAGTGAGCCTGCAGTCGAAGAGGCGCTTCGCGCGGAGCTCCGTTAGCGGGATCGTTTCCTCGCGTACGCGCGCGTGTCGGCGTTGTCCACGAGCTCTCGCGCGCTGCGGCCGTCAAGCGGATACGACGCGATACCCCACGAGAGCTCGGGCATGGGGATCCGGCGGCCGTCCTGGAGCTCGACGTCGGCGTTCTCGAGCACCTCCATCAGTCGCGTGACGACCTTCTCAGCCTCGTCGCGTGGCGTATCGGGCATCACGATCGCGAACTCGTCACCGCCATACCGCGCGGGCACGTCCTCGGTACGCACCTGCGCGCCGATGCTGCGCCCGAGCGTGCGGAGGACCTCGTTGCCCGCGAGGTGACCATATGTGTCGTTCACCGTCTTCAGCTTGTCGAGGTCGAAGAAGGCGACGGCGAGCGTCGTCTCACGACGCGCTGCGCGCGCGATCTCCTCCTCGAGACGGTCGTAGAAGTAACGGTAGTTGTGTAGACCGGTGAGCGCGTCTGTGTTCGCTGCGCGCTTGAGCCGCTCGTGGAGCTCGGCGACGTCGATCGCGGCCGCGATCTGCGCGCCGACGGCCTGCATGAGGGTGAGGTCCCGCTGCGAGAACGCATGCGGCACGCGGTGCGAGACCGCCAGTACGCCGATGGGCCGGCCAGCGCTCACCAGCGGGATGATGATCTCCGAGCGGATCTCGGGGTCGCCGATGTAGCGCGGGTCGAGATGGACGTCGTCGACCAGCTGTGGCTGACGATGCTCGAGCACCCAGCCTGAGATTCCTCGGCCGGATGGGATCCGCAGAGATGTGCCGGGTCCGGTCGGCAGACCCGCGAGCGCGCGCACGACCAGGTCGTCCGTCTGATCTTCGCGTAGCAGGATCGTGAGGCGGCTGCCGGGCATGCTCTTGAGCAGGATGCTGAGGATGCGGTCGAGCAGCTGCTGCAGGTCGAGGATCGTGTGGAACTCCGGTGTGAGGTCGGCAAGGATCGCGAGCTCGCGGCTCGTGCCCACTTCCTCCTCGGCAGCCTCGATGACGCCGCGCGCTTCGATCATCGACACGAACTGGTCGACCATCGTCGGGTCGTACCACGCACCTGCGAGGCGACGCAGCTCTCCGAGCGCGACGTCCGAGCGCAGCGCGATGCGATACGGACGGTCGGCGAGCATCGCGTGGTATCCGATCACCATGTTGAGGATGCGCGCCCCGCGCGGGATCGCCTCCCCGGAGAGGCCGTCCGGATAGCCGCTGCCGTCCCAGCGCTCGTTCGCGTGACGCACGATCGGCACGACGCCGCGCAGGAAGCGGATCGATTCGAGGATGCGCGCACCGAGCAGCGGGTGCTCGCGCACGATCGTGATCTCTTCGGGCGTGAGCGGGCCGTTCTTACCGAGGATCGATGCGGGGACGCCGATCTTCCCGAGCGAATGGAACAGCGAGGCGTATCGGAGGTCGCGCAGCTCGTCCGGCCGGAGGCGAACGCGCTCGCCGAGCGCGAGCGCATCGGCCGCCACCCGCCGCTGGTGGTCCTCGCGGTAGTGGTCGCGTGCCTGGATCGTCGCGGTGAGCGCTGACACCGTCGACAGGTAGGCGTCGTCGAGCTCGCGGTACAGACCGATGCTCCGGATGGCCGCCGCGCCGAAGCCCGAGAGCACGCCGATGAGCTCGTTCTCCTCGCTCGAAACGATGTGGTGCTGTTTCCAGGTCACGAAGAGCACGCCGACCAGCTTGTCCGCGAGACGGAGCGGCTGAAGCAGCACGCTCTCGTGACCGAAACGGCGGACGAGCTTGCGCGCGTCCTTCGGAGCGTCCTCTTCGTCGTGGATCTGCATCGGATCACCGGCCTCGAGGAACTTCGCGATCACCGGGCTGTTCTTCGCGAGCATCAGGACGTCGCTCGAGGCGGTCCCGGTCGTCACGGCGAACTCGAGACTGTCGCCGCCGGAGTCGAGATACACCGCCACCGCGGACGCTTGCATCATCTCCTGCACCGAATCGGCGAGCGCCCGGACGAGGGCGGGCAGCTCCTTGTGCGTCGCGAGCTCGAGGCCGATGCGATGCAGGTCGAACAGCCGGCGTGACAGGGCGAGTGTGCGGTCGTACAGATCCGCCCGCTCGATAGCGATCGCGGCCTCGTTCGCGATGGCCGAGAGCAACTCGAGGTCGCCTTCGTCGTAGGCGTTCGGCCGCGAGCTCTGCGCGGAGATCGCACCGATCGCCTTCCCGTGCAGACGCAGCGGCGCGACGATGATGGAGCGCTCGACGACCTTTCCCCACGCGCTGCGCGGCGGGAGCTTGAGCCGGACGCGGTCGCGTTCGGCGTCGTGCAGCAGGATCGGCTTGTCGCGCTCGACGGCGAGCCCACCAAGGGTTCCGGCCATCGGGCTCTCCTCCGGCGCCATCTCCTCGCCGCCGTCATAGAGATAGCGGAACGAGAGCGTGCCGCGCTCAGGGATGGCGATCGCGACGTAGAACGCGTCGACGTCGAGGGCTTTCCGCACTTGCTCGAAGACCTCGCGGAAGACCTTCACCGGGTCGAGCGAGCTGCCGACGGAGTGGCCGACGTCAACAAGCGTCGCGAGCAGACGCGCGCGACGCTCCGCGGCGAAGCGCGCGCGAATGTCGAGGTAGCCGAAGAAGAAGAGCGGGATGCCCGGGACGAGGAACCACGGCTCGATGAGGACGACCTGCACGGTGATGACCGCCGCGAGACTCCACAGCAGCTGAGCGCGCACCGTGCGGTTGACCCACTGGCGAGTGACACGGTCCAGGCTGACGTTACGCAGCGCGCGCTGCAGCAGCACGATCTGCACGATGTCGACGAACACGAGGACCAGCACCGCGACGACGCCGGCGATGATCGTCGACGCCGTCGGCTCGACCATCGCAAGGAGCTCGGCGCGGAAGAGCGTGTAAACGGCGGCGGCCGTGCCGGTGGCGACCGCGACCGACGCGGCGTTGCGGATCATCTGGAGCGGCCGCTTTCCTGAGAGCAGGTCGTTGACGAGGCGGGCGGCCCCGGCCATGCACGCGACCGCGCCTGGCGGCATCAGCACGATCCCGGCGATCACGGCGACGTCCGACGCCGACAGCTCCGTGTTCGTTTGCACGCGGATGGGACGGACCGAAAGGACGAAGGCGGAGAGGAAGAGGAGAGCCAGGTACTCCGGCCTGACGCGTCCGTCGAGCGCGTCGCGCACGCCGAGCGCCACGTACGGCGTGGCGACCAGGACGGTGACGGCGATCAGGAACTGCGCGGCGCGCGGAAGTGGCTTCATGCGGATGCCTTTGCCCCTCGGTTGGCGAGCGTACCACCCGCACCCGCCGTGAAGGGGGTCAGCGCGGCATCAGCGCGTCCGCAGCCAGCGCTCGATCAGCAGGACCGCGGCGAATATCGCTGCGATCACGAGCAGTTCGCCGGCACCACCGCGTTCGACCGCCGGCCGGATGACGAGGAACACCAGCATCGCCACCATGACCACGCCGACGACGATCTGGAACAGCCGGCGCGAGCTCAGGCCGATGGCGGCTCCCCATTTGAAGGGGGTCCGGCCGGGGCCGGCGAAGCCGGGCCCGTCCGACGCATTCTGCGCAGCGCCCACGCGATCGGGTCATAGGTGCGCGTCACGATGCGCTCTTTCAGCGGGATGATCGCGTTGTCGGTGATGTGGATGTCCTCGGGACAGACGTCGGTGCAGCACTTGGTGATGTTGCAGTAACCGAGCCCGTGCTTCGCGCGCGCGAGATCGATGCGGTCATTGGTGTCGAGTGGATGCATCTCGAGCGCCGCGAGACGCACGAAGTAGCGCGGACCCGAGAACGACGGCTTGTTCTCCTCGTGATCGCGGATGACGTGGCAGACGTCCTGGCACAGGAAGCACTCGATGCACTTGTGGAACTCCTGTACGCGCTCGATGTCCTCCTGGTACATGCGCCGGGTACCGTCCGCTTCTTTCGGCTTCGGCTTGAACGCGGGGATCGTCTTCGCCTTCTCGTAATTGAACGAGACGTCCGTGACGAGATCCTTCACCACGGGGAACGTCTTCACCGGCGAGACCGTGATCTCCTCACCTGGCTCGAACGTGTTCATCCGCGTCATGCACATGAGCTTCGGGTGGCCGTTGATCTCGGCGCTGCACGAGCCGCACTTGCCGGCCTTGCAGTTCCACCGCACCGCGAGGTCCGGCGCATGCGTCGCCTGGATGCGGTGCACGACGTCGAGGACGACCATGCCCTCGTCGGCCGGCACGGTGTAGTCGACGAACGCGCCGCCCGAGGCATCGCCGCGCCATAGCTTCATGCGGACGTCGGCCACGGCTACTCCTTCGCTCCTGCCAACGCGACGGGTTCGAACGCGACCTTGCCGGTCGGCTTGTCCTCGCCGATGAGCGGTCGCAGCTCGGCCGGCACCTCGGGCAGCGGCTCGGGCCTCAGCACCAGCTGTCCCTCGCGCTTGCGCACGAGGACGTTCTTCTTCCCCCACTCGGGATCCGGTTTCGGGAAGTCATCGCGCGTGTGCCCGCCGCGGCTCTCCTGCCGCATCAGCGCGGACATGGCGACCGCTTCAGAGACCGTGAGCATCGTGAGCAGGTCGAGCGCGAGATGCCAGCCCGGGTTGTAGATGCGCGAGCCCTTCACCCCGACGCGCTGCGCGCGCGCGCGGAGCTGGCCGATGCGGACGATCGCATCCTCGAGCTCACTGCGCGTGCGGATGATCCCGACCAGCTCCTGCATCGTGTTGGTGAGATCGGCGTGCACGGCATAGGGGTTCTCGCCCTCGGTCCGGTCGAACGGGGCGAGCATGCCCGTCGCCGCCGCATCCACCTGGCCATGGTCGACGCGAGGCATCTTCGCGACACGCTTGGCGTACTCGGCGGCGTACAGGCCGGCGCGCCGGCCGAAGACGAGGAGGTCCGAGAGGGAATTGCCGCCGAGCCGGTTCGCGCCGTGCAGCCCGGCGGCGACCTCGCCCGCCGCGAACAGTCCGGGCACCGTCGACTGCGCCGAGTCGGCATCGACCCGAACGCCACCCATGATGTAGTGCATCGTCGGCCCGATCTCCATCGCGGTCTTGGTGATGTCGACATCGGCCAGCTCCAGGAACTGGTGATACATCGAAGGCAGGCGGCGCTTGATGTAGTCGGGCGAGCGCCGGGATGCGATGTCGAGGAACACGCCGCCGTGCGGGGTTCCGCGACCGGCCTTCACCTCGGCGTTGATCGCGCGCGCGACCTCGTCGCGCGGCAGCAGGTCGGGCGTGCGCCGGTTGTCCTTCTTGTCCTCGTACCAGCGGTCGGCCTCGGCTTCGGTGTCGGCCGTCTCCGCCCGGAAGAAGTCCGGGATGTACTTGAACATGAAGCGCTCGCCGTTGCTGTTCTTCAGCGTGCCGCCGTCGCCTCGGACGGCCTCGGTCACCAGGAGCCCGCGCACGCTTATCGGCCACACCATGCCCGTGGGATGGAACTGCGTCATCTCCATGTCCATCAGGTCAGCGCCCGCGTCGAGCGCCATGCCGTGGCCGTCGCCGGTGTACTCCCAGGAGTTCGACGTGATCTTCCAGGACTTGCCGACGCCGCCGGTCGCGAGCACGACAGCCTTCGCGCGGAACAGCACGAGCTTGCCGCTCTGGCGCCAGTAGCCGAACGCGCCGGACACCGCGCCGTCCTCGGTGAGGAGGCGGTACAGCGTGCACTCCATGAACACGTCGATGCCGCGGTGCACGGCGTGGTCCTGGAGCGTGCGGATCATCTCGAGACCGGTGCGGTCGCCGACGTGCGCGAGCCGCGCGTACCGGTGGCCGCCGAAATCGCGCTGCAGGATGAGGCCGTCCTTGGTGCGGTCGAAGAGCGCGCCCCACTCCTCGAGCTCGAGAACGCGGTCGGGGGCTTCCTGGGCGTGCAGCTGCGCCATGCGCCAGTTGTTCAGGAGCTTGCCGCCGCGCATGGTGTCGCGGAAGTGGACCTTCCAGTTGTCCTCCTTCCACACGTTGCCCAGGGCCGCCGCGATCCCGCCCTCGGCCATCACCGTGTGCGCCTTTCCCAGCAGCGACTTGCAGACGAGCGCCGTCTTCACACCCATCGCGCTCGCCTCGATCGCCGCGCGCAGGCCGGCGCCGCCGGCACCGATCACGACGACGTCGTAGTCGTGGGTCTCGTACTCGGCCACGCTCAATCTCTCGCCTTCGGCGAGGAGACACGCTCAGGGCTGACGGACTCGCTCCTCG
>JBGPZT010000114.1:0-8587 GCA_041493915.1 Candidatus Limnocylindria bacterium | reverse complement strand
TGTCCGCGATCGCGTGGTCGACCGCGGCCGCGCTCGCGATCATCGGCGTGACGCGCATCGTGTGGGGTCGGCTCCCCGCTTGAGCCATCACCATCACAGCAAGTCGCACATGCTCGTCCGTTACGCCGGTGACGCCCTGCGCGCGCGCGATGAATACGAGAAGCGCCGGGGATCGAACCTCAAGTTCCTGCTGCGCAAGCGCTTCTCGTGGATGCAGCGCTACATCGGACCGCAGACATACGCGGTCGAGGTCGGCTGCGGCGCCGGCTTCAGCGAGCTGTTCCTCCGCGCGGGAACACTCGAGCTCACCGATGCCGAGCCGCGGCCGTGGGCACGGCAACTTGTCGACGCGCAGGATCTGCCGTACCCGGACGCGAGCGTCGACGTCCTCATCGCGAACAACGTGATCCACCATCTCGCGTATCCCGATCGTTTCTTCCGCGGCGCCGCGCGCGTGCTCCGGCCCGGCGGGCATCTGCTCATCCAGGAGTGCAACTGCTCGTGGACCACGCGCATCGCACTCCGTGCGACAGGACATGAGGGATACGACTTCTCCGCCGATCCGTTCGATCCCACACGACCGTGCAACGACCCGAGCGATCCGTGGAGCGCGAACTGCGCAATTCCGAATCTCCTCTTCGACGATCTTGGCCGTTTCCGGGAGCGTTACCCGGAATTCGCGGTCGACGATTCAGGGATGTCCGAGTTCTTCGTGCAGTTCAACTCCGGCGGCGTGACCGCGAGCGTTCCCTACATCCCGCTCCCGTGGGCCGCGATGGGTGTCGTCGACGCCATCGACCGCGTTCTCGTCGCGGTCGCGCCCGGCGTGTTCGCGAGCCAGCGCCGACTGGTGCTAAGGCGCTCGTAGCCGCCAGAGGGGCCACCCCGTCGCCGGCTCCGTCCCACTGCGCTCGTAGTTCGCCGCGATGAACTGGACGACGCGCTCGAGCTCCGGCAAGGACTCGTACTGCGCTTCGGGCGAGGTCCATGCGCGCAGGCCGGCGAGATCGAGCGGCGGCGTGACGAAGCTCTCGCTCGACGCGTCGAGGATCAGCACCGGCCGCGCGCGTTGCAGATCGGCCAGGAATTCCTCGACGCGGGCGGGCGTCGCGTAGCCCCGAGTCGCGAGCGCGGCGTACTGGTAGACGTACCGGGTCGGCGATCGCCGGTCCGCCAGGAACAGCACCTCCGCGTGCGAGCCCCATATGAGGACCGTGTCCTCCGGCCGCGTGTTCGCGGCAACGTACGCGGCCGCGGCGCTGGCCCTTCCCGCGTCGGTCGTGAGCGCGAGGCGCGTGACGAGGAGGGCGGGGAGTACGGACATCGCGAGCACGGCGAGCGCCAGCGCCGGCCACGCGATCCGCGGGTGCGCGAGGCGCTGCAGCTCGCTCACAGCGAACGCCGCGAGGATCGCCATCGAGGGCAGCCAGGCGATGAAGTAGTAGTGGTAGCCGCGGCCCCACGTTGACAGCGCGAGCTCGATCGGGAACGCGACCAACGCGACGGCGAGCAGCGTCGGCGCGAAGCGGCGGGCGAGCACGGCATAGAGCCAGGCCCCGACCGCTACGACCGCGAGACCGGACGGCAGCGTGAGCCGCAAACCCGAGAGAACCGCATCGACGCGTTCGGAGACGGGCGCGAAAGCCGCATAGGCGCGGTTGTAGACGAGAGCCTGATCCACCATGTCGCCGAGGACGCCGCGCGCGGCGGCCCAGGCGACGACGATCGCGAGCGGCACGATGGCGCCGACCGCGATGAGGGCGAGCGGCGCGATGGCGCTGCGACGGCTCCGCAGGAGCGCCACGAGACCGATCGCGATCCAGATCCCCACGAGCGTGGGTTTAAGGAGGAATGCGGCTCCGCCGAGCGCGCCGATGCCGAGCGCGCGCGACCGAGTGAGCGGGCCAGCATACAACAGCAGCGCCCCGAACTGGAGCGGCAGCGCGTAGAACTCGACGAAGCTGGTCTGGCCGTACTCGAGGAAGAGCCGCGGGAGCGTGACCAGCCAGGCGAGGGAGCCAACGAACGCGGCCGTTCCGCCGAAGTCGCGGCGCAGCGCGCGATATCCGAGCAGCGCCGCCGCGACGAGGAACGCGAGCTGGACGAACCAAACACCGGTCTGGCGCCCGAGCGCGATACCCACGGCGTCGACGAAGTACACGCCCGGCGGCTTGTGATCCCAGATGTCGCGGTACGGCACGCCGCCATCGAGCAGGCGCTGCGCGGCGTAGAAGAAGACGCCGGAGTCTTCGGCCGGATCCCGGCCGGCGGGGTGATTCGGCAGGAGCACAGCGAGCGACACGAGCACGAGGAGGGGGACGGCGGCGGCTCCGACGCGCATCGCGCAACAGATTCGCGCATCCTGTGCGCTGGTGCCGAGGCGGGTAGCGATCGTTGGCGCGGGCGTGGCCGGACTGGTGGCCGGCCGCGAGCTCGCGCGCCGAGGACACCCGGTGACCCTGTACGAGAGATGGCCCGACGTCGCGGGTCAGGCCAGCGCGTTCGACCTCGGCAACGGGGTGTGGATCGACCGCTATTACCACCACCTGTTCCAGAGCGACAGCGACATGATCGCGCTGCACGATGAGCTGCTGCCGGGCGAGCTCGAATGGCACACCTCGTCGGTCGGCATCTGGGCCGGCGGTCGGGTGTGGCCGTTCGTCAGCCCGCTCGATCTGCTCCGCTACCGCCCGCTGCCGCTCGTCGACCGCCTGCGACTCGGCTATTCGGTGCTGCGTCTCACGGCGCGGACCGACTGGGAGCGCATGGACGACATCGGAGCACTCGATTGGTTACGCAAAGCATCGGGCGAGCGCGCGCTTGCGTCGGTATGGACGCCGCTGATGCTCGGGAAGTTCGGCGCCGACAGCGAACGAGTGCCCCTCGCGTGGCTCTGGTCGAAGTTCCGCTTGCGTCGGAAGCTCCGCGGCAGCGGCGCGACGAAGGAGCAGCTCGGCTACCCGCGGGGATCCTTCCGCGCGATCTGTCAGGCGCTCGCCGCCGAGATCCGCAGGCTGGGCGGCGAGATCCTTGTCGACCGCGAGGTCCTGCGCGTCACAGAGGACGACGTCACCGAGCCTGGCGGCGCGCGTCATCTGCTGCACTGCGCCGGGCCCGGTGCGTACCGGAGGCGCGCCGGCGAGAGTCCCGCGGAGCCCGCGCTCGACGGTCACGCCGACGCGGTCGTCTTCACGACGCCCACGTTCATCACGCGCCGTCTGGCCGAGTGGCCCGCCGACTACGCGCGCCGCCTCGACGACTGGACGTACGAGACCGCGGTCGTCCTGTTGCTCGAGCTGCGCCGTCCGTACAGCCCGACCTATTGGACGAACATCGCCGACAGCAACGTGCCGTTCCTCGGTCTTGTCGAGCACACCAACCTCGTGCCCGCCGAGCGGTATCCCGCGCGCTACCTCTATGTATCGAACTACGTTGCGGGCGGCGATCCACTCACGCGGATGAACACCGAGGAGCTGCTGCGCCACTACCTCGACGCGCTTGGCCAGATGAACCCGCGCTTCGACCAGAAGGACGTGCTGCGCTACTGGTCGTTCCGCGAAGAGGCCGCGCAGCCTGTGCCACGCGTCGGCAACCGGCACCGCGTGCTTCCATTCGCGTCGCCGCGGCCCGGCCTTTACCTGGCCAACACGACACAGATCTATCCCGAAGATCGCGGCACCAACTACAGCGCGCGGCTCGGTCGCGAGGTCGCGGAGAAGATCGCGGCGGACGGCTAGGATCGTGAGCCTGAAGATCGCGGTCATTTTCTCGCCCGCCGCGGGCCATCCGTACGCGGAGCTGCGCGATTTCGCGCGCGAAGCGGAGCGCGTCGGACTCGAGTCGTTCTGGGTGAGCGATCACTTCTTCGGCGGTCCGGTCGGCGTTCCCGATCGCGACTGCCTCGAGGCGTGGACGCTCCTCGCCGCGCTGGCGCGCGACACGACGCGCATCCGTCTCGGCGTGCTCGTCACCGCCGCGCAGTACCGCAACCCGGCGCTCCTCGCGAAGATCGTGGCCGGCGTCGACCAGATGTCGGATGGCCGCGTCGAGTTCGGCATCGGCGCCGGATGGAAGGCGGAGGAGTACCGCGCGTACGGCTACGAGTTCCCACCGGCGGGCGCTCGCGTCGAACAGTTGAAGGACACGCTCGAGATCTGCCGGCGCCTGTGGACCAGCGACCGTGCGACGTATCGCGGGAAGCACTACCGCACCCTGGACGCGGTGTGCGCGCCGAAGCCCGCTCAGCGTCCCCATCCACCGATCTGGGTCGGCGGCAGCGGTCCGCGCGTGATGCGTCTCGCCGCGCGCTACGCGGACGGCTTCGATCTCGGCCGGCGCGGGCCGGCGGGCGCGCCGCTCTCGGAGGACGAGATGACGGTAGCGCTGGCCGAGGTCCGGAGGGTCTGCGAGGAGGCTCGGCGCGATCGGCCCATCGCGCTCTCGCACTGGGTCGGCGCGGAGTTCGGCAGCGACGGAGAGTCACAGCGTCTGCTGCTCGCGCGGATCCGCGGCTACGAACAAGCGGGCCTCGATCGGCTCCTCCTCGCGTTCCCGCGGGAGCGCGCGGGCGAGATGATCCGGCGCCTCGGTGAACACGTGAGCTATCGGGTCTAGCCGGTCGGCGGCGCCGCCGGATCGCGGAAGCTCACGTGCGGACCATCGCCGATCGCGAAGCGGATCTCGCGTCCGTCGCGCAACCGGATCCACGCCTCGCCCTCGCCGTGCGCGAGACGCCCCAGCCAGGCGCGCGCGCCTTTGGGCTCCGGCCCGAAAGAGACCACGTCCTTCTCGACGACGGTCAGGCTGCGCGGCTCGTCGCCCAGCGTGATGTCAGCGCCTTCCGCTGTGACGCGGATGCGTTTCAGCTCGCTGCGCTGGAAGCCGAGCACGGTCTCATCGGCGAAACGGATGACCCAGCGACCTTGATCGGACGCCGACACCGCGCCCAGCCAGGCCCGGAATCCCCGGATCTCAGGACCGAAGGCGGCGACCTGGTCGAGATCGACCTCGATCGGGTCGCCGCTGGCAAAGCGAAGCCGCGCGCGGGTCACGCGTGAACGCTAGACGGTCTTCACCCGGATCTGCTTTGGCTTCACGACATCCGCCTTGGGCAGCGTCAGGGTGAGGACGCCGTCCTTGAAGGTGGCCTCGATCTTCTCCGGGTCGACGCTCAGCGGCAGCTCGAAGCTGCGGTGGAACATGCCCGACCGGCGCTCCTTGCGGATGTAGGTCTCCTCCTTGACCTCGACGCTCTCCTTGTACTCGCCCTTGATGACGAGGATCTCGGAGGTCGCGTCGATGGACAGGTCCTCGGGCTTCACACCCGGCAGCGACGCCTTGAGCACGTACGTCTCCGGGGTCTCGTACAGGTCGATCGGGAACGTCGTCCCGCCGTTCAGCATCGGCGGCCTGATGAAGCTGTCCTCGAACAGCTTGTCCAGGGCCTCGCGCAGGGACACGAAGTCACGCATGGGTGCGATGGTGGTGGACATCTCGTCACTCCTTTCCAATCACGAGAGTGGAGCGATGAGGAGTGGCGGAGTAGAGGGCAAAGTACGCGACCATGCGGGGCGACTCCCCTCGGGGAAACGCCGACGCGCTAGGCCCGGAGGCTGGCCCAGGATCCGACGCGCTCGGCCGGTCGGCGCATGTCCCGGCTGTCCGGAGCGAACAGCAGGCTGACAGCGGCGAAGAGCACGATCGCCAAGACCCAGAACACGATGACATCCATCGGAAACCATGCTGGTACAACGACCCCCCGAGCATTAGAGGCGATTGGCCCGTTCACATGCGACACTGGACTCTCTTGAGTACCCCGGACACCTACCGTACGGCTGAGCCCGTGAACGACACACCGTTCTCCTGGCGCGCCGTCCTCGAGATCATCCAGGCGCTCGCGCTCGCGGTCATCATCTCGGTAGTCCTGAACCTGTTCGTGGTGCAGGTCACCGAGGTGCGTCAGCGCAGCATGGAAACGACGCTGCTGCAGAACGACCGCGTTCTCGTGAGCAAGGTCGACTACCGCTTCACCTCACCGCAGCCCGGCGACATCGTGGTGTTCAACCCGACGATCGACACGCAGATCCCCTACGTCAAACGGATCGTGGCGGTGGCTGGCGAGACCATCGAGCTGCGCGACGGGAACCTCTACGTGAACGGGAAGCTGCGCTTCTTCCCGGAGGCGCACGGCGCCACGGCGCCGCAGGTGCCAGAGATCAAGTACCCGTACAAGGTCCCGGAGGCGTCGTTCTTCGCGCTCGGCGACAATCGCCTGTCGTCACAGGATTCGCGGACGTTCGGCGCGCAGCCCTACAACCGCATCATCGGCAAGGTGATCCTGCGGTTCTGGCCGGCGGACCGGCTCATCTTCTTCGACTGGTGAGCTAGCCGATCAGGCTCCCCAGCTCCGCATCAGCATCGGGCTTCAGCAGCACGACACGTCCGTCCGCCTCGATGGCGCCAAGCGTGAGGACCTCCGACTCGAACGTCGCGATCCGCCGCGGCGGGAAGTTCGTGACACAGACGACGAGCCGATCGACGAGGTCGGACCTCTCGTACCACCGGCGCACGGCCGCCGACGACCGACGAACCCCGTATGCGCCGAAGTCGATGGTCAGCCTGTAGCTCGGGTTGCGCGCCTCGGGGAAGTCCTCGACGGCCACGACGCGCCCGACGCGCATCTCGATCTTTTGGAAGTCGTCGATGGTCGCCACGTCCGTATCATCGGACGTATGAGCGATGTCTTCCACCGCGCGACCGACTGGGAGATCGTGACCTCGACGCGGGTCCTGCGCGTCACCTGGGATGACGGGAACGTGAGCGAATACGCCTGGGAGCCGCTGCGCCGAGCCTGTATGTGCGCGTACTGTCACGGGGAAGGCGCGTACAAGGGCGAGGTGAACGAGGACACGCGCTTCACCGAGGAGCAGACGACCGTGAAAGAGGTATTCCCGGTAGGTCGCTACGGTCTGACGCCGTCTTGGGGTGACGGTCACGACACGGGCATCTACACGTTCAAGATGCTGCGGCGCGCCTCAGGCCTCGAATGAGCGGCAGGGAGCAGGTGTCATGAAGTTCTTCACGAAGAAGGCCGAGCTTCCCGCCGAGACCGCCGCGCGCGTCCCGCCCGGCCAGTACCTCACCGAGAAGTGGCCGGTGCTGCACTACGGCCCGGTCCCGCAGTTCAATCCCAGGACCTGGGAATTCCGCGTGTTCGGGAACGTCGAGAACGAGATCAAGCTCAACTGGGAAGAGTTCCAGAAGCTCGCGCAGACCGCGGTCCAAGCGGACATGCACTGCGTCACCACGTGGTCGCGACTCGATCAGAAGTGGGAAGGCATCCCGTTCTCGAAGATCGTCGAGCTCGCGAAGCCGAAGCCCGACACGAAGTTCGTCATCGCGCACTCGGAGTACGGCTTCACCGCGAACACGCCGCTCGAATACTGCCTGCGCGACGACTGCCTCATCGCGCTGCGCGCCAACGGCGCGCCGCTCGCGGCGGAGCATGGCTCACCCGCGCGGCTCGTCGTGCCGCCTCTGTACGCGTGGAAGAGCGCGAAGTGGCTGCGCGGCATCGAGTTCTCGGACGTCGACAAGCCCGGCTTCTGGGAGCGGAACGGTTATCACAACACCGGCGACCCGTGGAAAGAGCAGCGCTACTGGGGCGACGAGTGAGCTAGGGCGTGCCCCGCTCCGGCGCTTCCACCGGGTCGTAGTGCGCGCGCAAGAACTTGATGATCTCGGTCTGGTCGACGCCCTGCAGCTTGTAGAGCCACGTCCACGCGGTCAATGCGACCTTCGCGTCCTTCAGGTCCGGGTACGGCTCGAGAATGATCTTGTTGAATCCCGACGATCGCATGTTGCCGACGATGCCCTTCAGCTGATCGACCTCACTCGTCGTGAGCCCGTTGTACGCGATGACGACGCCGCCGTGCTCGAGGTTATGCGTCGTCGCCTCGGGCGGGAGGGTGGTGTCCTTGATGCCCCACGGCACGGGACCCGCGGGCGCGGCCCAGTGCTCGCCGGATGTGGGAGGCACGGAGTTGTACGTTGCCTTCTGCCCGCTCTGGATGTGTGCCCCGCCCAGGTCGGCCATCTTCGTGCCCACCGTCTGGCCCGTGGTGTCGAACTGCTGAGAGTTCACGTCGATCGCCACCGGTGGGTCGAACGCGCCGAGAGCGCGCGCGACGAGGATGAGCGCGACGAAGCCGACGATCAGGCCCACGACGATCCACCCCTGGCCGATGCGCCGCCGCGGCGCGGGACTGCCGCCACCGCTGCGGCGGCGCTGCTGCTTGGTGCGTTCCCGCTCGCGCCGGTCGCGGCGTGTCGTGACTGTCATCTCCTTCAGGATACCTAGACTTGAGGGCGTGACCGTTCGCGTCCGTTTCGCGCCCTCCCCAACCGGGTCGATCCACATCGGCATCGCGCGCACGACCCTCTACAACTACTTCTTCGCGCGCCAGAACGGCGGCCAGCTGATCCTGCGGATCGAAGACACCGACCAGGACCGCCTGGTGGTCGGAGCGATCGACTCGATCTACGACGGGCTCGCCTGGCTGGGCGTGACCTGGGATGAGGGCCCTCG
>JBGPZT010000221.1:0-3272 GCA_041493915.1 Candidatus Limnocylindria bacterium | reverse complement strand
GAGCTCGACCGCGAGCGCCTTCATGTCGCCATCGGCCTTCAGGATCTTGCCACCGCCACGCTGCGGCGGCGGCTCCATGGCGACGACCTCGGCCCGCGGCGCCCCGGGCGTCACGCCGAGCGCGGCGAGATCCTTTTCCGGGATCTCCTTCTTCTTCGCCTTCATGATCCCGGGCAGGCTCGGGTACCGCGGCTCCTTCGCGCTCTTGTGCACGAGGCCAACGACCGGCAGAGGCGCGCTCCACACCTCGTGCCCGCCCTCGATCTCGCGCCACATCTCGACGCCGCCCTCGGTCGCGGCGATCTTGGTGACCATCCCGACGTGTGGCCAACCGAGCGCCTCCGCGAGCGCGGGTCCGACCAGGCCCTGGTCGTCGTCCGAGGCCTGCTTCCCGCACAACACGACGTCCGGCTTCGCCTCCTTCACCACGGCAGCGAGCGCCTTCGCGACGTCGAGACCGGCGACCTTGTCGTCCGCGGTCACCAGCGTCGCGTCGTCACAGCCCATCGCGAGCGCCTGCCGCAGCACGTCACGCGAGCGCGCGGGCCCGACCGTGACGACGCTCACCGTCGTGGTGTGATCGGCATCCTTGTGCTCGAGCGCGACCTCGATCGCGTACTCGTCGTACGGGGAGATCGACCAGGTGATGCCCTCCGTCGCGACGGACTTACCGTCCGGTGCGACCTTGACGCGCACGGTCGAGTCGGGCACCTGCTTCAAGCACACGAGGAACTTCATGTCAGACGATCTCCTCATCGTTCGCGTATCGCAGACCGACCCAGATCGCGAAGACCGCCACCACGATCGCGAACAGCGCGCCGACGATCCACGCGATCGTGCCGCCGTCAGTGAGATCCATCAGTTCGTCTCCAAACGCGCCGCGACGAGCTCGAGCACGTCGACCGGCTTGATGGACTCTTGCACGCCTTTGGCCCCGACGCCCTCCTCGAGCATGATCAGGCAGTAAGGGCAACCGCTCGCCACCTTGGTCGCGCCGGTGTCCGCCATGAGCAGCTGCTCCACCCGCCGGTGATTCACGCGCTGGCCCATCTTCTCCTCCATCCACATCCGGCCACCGCCCGCGCCGCAGCAGAACCCGCGCTCGCGGTTGTGCGGAGCGATCTCCGCCCGCGTCACGCCCGGGACCGCGTCGAGCACGTCGCGCGGCGCGTCGTAGATGCCGTTGTGGCGGCCGAGGTAGCAGGGATCGTGGTACGCGACGACCTCGGCGGCCGCGCCGTCGCTCAGCGTGATCCGTTTCTCGTCGAGCAGCCGCTTCACGAGCGGCAGCGCGTGCGTCACCTCGTAGTTGCCACCAAGCTGCGGGTACTCGTTCGCGATGGTGTTGAAGCAGTGCGGGCACGAGGTGATGACCTTCTTCACGGCGGCCGCGTTGAGCGTCTCGATGGTCTGCTGCGCCTGAAGCTGGAACAGGTACTCGTTGCCCATGCGGCGCGCGGGATCGCCGTTACACGTTTCCGCCGCGCCGAGGATCGCGAATGAGACGCCGGCCGCCTTCAGGATCGACGCGAGCGCGCGAGCGACGCGCTGATTGCGGCGGTCGTACGACGCGGCGCACCCGACGAAATACAGGTATTCAGCGTCGGGCTTCTCGGCGAACGTCGGGATCTCAAGACCCTGCGCCCAGTCGCCGCGCGTCTCGCGTGGCTCGCCCCACGGATTCCCGGCCCGCTCGATGTTCGTCATCGCGCGCTGCGCCTCCACCGGCGCCGCCCCCTCCATGAGCGTGAGCGAGCGACGCATGTCGACGATCTTGTCGATGTGCTCGATCGTCACCGGGCAGGCCTCGACGCACGCCCCACAGGTGGTGCAAGCCCAGAGCTCGTCGGGCTTCGTCTCGACCCAGTGCGCGGGCGGCGTCGTCTCGGCCTTCGCGTCACCGAGCAGCTTCGGCCCCTCGCGGAGCAGCTGGTCGCGGATGTCGAGGACGATCTTCTGCGGGTCGAGGGTCTTGCCCGTGGCCAGCGCGGGGCAGCTGTCGGAGCAGCGCCCGCACTCGGTGCAGGTGTAGCCGTCGAGCAGCTGCTTCCACGAGAAGTCCCGGATGTTCGTCGCGCCGAACGTCTCCTTGTTCTCGATGTCGTCGATCAGCTGGAGCGCGCCGCGCGGCCGCGAGGATCGGAAATACACGTTCGGCAGCGTGGTGACGATGTGCAGGTGCTTCGTGCGGGGGAGGTAGGCCGCGAAGGCGAGGATCGTCACGACGTGCGCCCACCACGCGCCGGCGAACACGGCGGCGGAGCTCTGGCCGGAGAAGACATCCCTCAGGACCGTCCCCAGCGGCGGCGCCGTGACCCCCGTCTCGAGCTGTCCCGCGGCGATGCCGGCGCTCTCGAACACCAGCAGGCTGAGCATGAGGAACGAGATCAGCCCCAGGATCACGTAGCCCTCCGGCGCGATGTGCATCCGCGGCGGCCGCACGAACGCGCGCCGCACCACCGCGACGATGACCGCCGCGAGCACCGCGACAGCGAAGATGTCGAGCGTCCAGGCGTACAGCCCGGTGTCGGTAAGCGGCAGGTGCCGGCCGAAGAGGCCGGCAAGCAGCAGGTCGGCGCTCCCGTAGGTGATCACGAGAAAGCCCCAGAAGATGAGCGCGTGCCCGAGACCTCGCACGTAGTACGGCCGCTTCAGGAGCTTTCGCTGTCCGAGGTAGATCACGAGCTCGTCGCGCAGCCGGCGCAGCGGCCGATCGCCGCGGTCCTCGTTGCGTCCGAGACGCAGCAGCCGATACAGGAGCGACGCGCGCCAGAAGAACCCGCCGAACCCGAGCAGGACCAGCGCGAGCAGGAGCAGCACAAGACCCTGCGTCGGGGCGGTCATTCCTTCAGGATCTCCTCGGCGATGACGAGATTCATGATCTCGCTCGTCCCCTCGTAGATCTCGGTGATCTTCGCGTCGCGGTAGTGCCGCTCCGCGGGGAAGTCGGTGAGGTAGCCGTAGCCGCCGAAGATCTGCACGCACTCGCGGGCCGCGCGCACCGCGACGTCGCTCGCGAACAGCTTCGCCTGCGCCGCCTCGAGGATGTGCGGCTCGCCGCGGTCTTTCAGCGTCGCAGCGCGCCAGACCAAGAGGCGCGCCGCGTCGATCTCGGTGGCCATGTCGGCCAGCTTCCACTGGATCGCCTGGAACTCGACGATCTTCTTGCCGAACGCCTCGCGCTCCTTGGCATACGCGAGCGAGTCCTCGAGGCACGCGCGCGCGATGCCGACCGCCTGCGCCGCGATGCTGATGCGCCCGCCGTCGAGCGT
>JBGPZT010000108.1:0-9024 GCA_041493915.1 Candidatus Limnocylindria bacterium | reverse complement strand
TAGGGATTGCCGTAGGGGTCGAGCCGCTCGACGAGCTGATCGCGATAGGTGCGCTTGCCGAGTCGCGTCACCTCGACTCCGGCGATCTGATCGCGGGGCAGCGGGGGCACGTTCACATTGAGCAGAGTGTCGGGCGCAAGGCCGCGGTCCAAGATGTTGCGCGCGAGCAGCGCCGCGAAGCTCGCCGACGGCTCGTAGTCGATGTCCCCGCCGAATGCGCCGATCGAGATCGCGATCGATGGGATGTTGGAGAGGAGACCTTCCATCGCGGCGGCGACCGTCCCGGAGTACGTGATGTCGTCGCCCATGTTCGCGCCGCGGTTGATGCCGCTTACGACGATGTCCGGCCGATGCTTCAGGAATCCGAGGACCGCGAGGCGTACGCAGTCCGTGGGCGAGCCGTCGGTCATGTACGCCGGCTGGCCGCCGCGCAGCTTCGTTTGCCTCACGCGCAGCGGCCGGAAGAGCGTGATGCTGTGGCTCGCCCCGCTCCAGTTGCGCTCGGGCACGATCACGTCGACGTCGCCGAGCTTCGCGAGCGCCACGGACAGCGGCGGGAGTGCGTCCGCGTCGATCCCGTCGTCATTCGTGATGAGGATGTGCCGGCGCGCGCTCATTGGCCGGCCGCTCGCGCCTCGCGATCCTCGATGAGCGTGGCGGCCTGCACGCGCGTGCGCCGGCCGGCGGCGAGCTCGTACGAGTAGCGGAGGAAGATGTTCAGGATGCCGGCGACCGGCACCGCGAGGAACACCCCCCAGAAGCCGGCGAGCTTCGCACCGAGGAGCAGCGCGAGGAAGATGAAGATCGGGTGGATGCCGATGCTGCGCGACATGATCCGCGGGCTGACGACGTTCAGGAGCACTTGCTGCACCGCGAGCACGAGGATGAACACGAGCAGGAGGCGGTCGGCCGCGCCGAGGAACGTGACGGCGAGCACCGGGATCATCGCGATGATCGGTCCGAAGAACGGGATGATCATCGTGAGGCCCGAGACGAGCGCGAGGACGCCGGCGTACGGAACGCCGAGCGGGACGAGGATCGTGAGCGTCGCGATCGCGTAGATGACGCCGAGGATGAGCGAGCCGCGGATGAAGCCGCCGAAGGAGAGGTCAGCGCTCTGACGGAGAAGTTCGGCCTCGCTCGCGAGCTCGGGCGACAGCGCACGGGTGAACCGGTGCCACATCGTGTCGCCGTCGTTGAGCATGAGGAACGCGATGATGAGGACCAGCGAGACGTTGAAGAAGATCGCCGCCGTCGCCGACACGACGCCGAGGATGTCCTTGGCGTAGGCCGCGGCGAGATCTCCGAACCGCTGGGGCAACGTCCCATAGAACGCCGTGAGATCCACGCGGATGCCGAGACGCTCGAGCGTTGTCTGGAGGCTGGCCGCGAGCTGCGACGCGCGCTCGCCGTATTCCGGTCCGCGCGTGACCAGGTCGTTCAGCTGCGCGACGAGGGGTGGCACGACGAGCAGGCCGATGAGCGCGAGCACGAGCGCGATCGCGATGTATACGACGACCACCGACAGCGTGCGATTCAGAGGCGTGCGCGTGTCGATGCGATTCACGAGCGGCGAGAGCAGATACGCGAGCGCCCAGGCCGCAACGAAGATGAGGATGACATCCGCGATCTGCGCGACGGCGACCCAGCCGAACGCGAATACCTGGATCGCCAGATACAGGATCGCGAGCACGACCAGCACCTGAAGCAGCTGATGTTCCCTCGCGCTGAGCCTCACGGCGCCCATGGTATTCGCGCTAGGAGGGCTAACATCCCGCCGTGACGCCTGCGCTCTGTCTCATCGATCGTTACGCCGCGCATCTGCCCGTGACCTCCAGCACACCGCGCCTCACGCTCGGCGAAGGGGGCACGCCGCTCGTGCGCGCGCCGTCGCTCGAGCGCGAGACGGGCATCGACGCGGTGTGGCTGAAGGTCGAGGGCGCGAACCCGACGGGCTCGTTCAAGGACCGCGGCATGGTCGTCGCCGTCGCGAAGGCGCTGGAGGAGCGCTCCGGTGCGGTGCTCTGCGCGTCGACCGGCAACACCGCCGCGTCGGCCGCGGCCTATGCGGCGCGCGCCGGCCTTCCCTGCACCGTCGTGCTGCCGGCGGGCTACGTCGCGCTGGGCAAGCTTGCGCAGGCGATCGTATTCGGCGCGACGGTCGTCGCCGTGCGCGGTACGTTCGACGCGGCGCTCGCGATCGTGAAGGAGCTCGCGGCGCAGGGTGAGGCGACGCTCGTCAACAGCGTCAATCCACATCGCCTCGAGGGTCAGAAGACCGCGGCGTTCGAGATCTGCGAGACCCTTGGTGACGCTCCCGACGCCCTGTTCATACCTGTGGGCAACGCCGGGAACATCACGGCCTACTGGCGGGGGTTCGTCGAGGCCGTCGGTGCGGGGATGTCGACGCGCCGGCCGCGGATGTACGGCTGGCAGGCCGAGGGCGCCGCGCCGATCGTGCTCGGCCATCCCGTCGCGGAGCCTGAGACGATCGCGACCGCGATCCGGATCGGCGCGCCGGCGTCATGGCAGGGCGCGCTGCGCGCGCGCGACGAGTCGGGCGGCGCGATCGAGGCCGTGAGCGACGCGGAGATCATCGATGCGTACCGGGACCTCGCGCGGCGCGAGGGCATCTTCGTCGAGCCCGCGAGCGCGGCGTCCGTCGCCGGGCTGCGGAAGCGCGCGCAGAGCGGGGGACTGCGGGACGTGTCGAGCGTCGTCTGCGTTCTCACCGGGAACGGACTCAAGGATCCGGACACCGCGCGCTCGCTCAGTCGTGAGGTCGCCCTGGTCGACGCGACGGCCGACGCGGTGATGGGCGCGATCGCGCACGCCACGCGCGCATAGTCAGGGTCGTGAGCGAGCTGCGCGTCCGCGTGCCCGCCTCGAGCGCGAACCTCGGCCCGGGATTCGACTCGTTCGCGCTCGCGTTGCCGCTGCTCGCGGAGTTCGAGCTCCGGCCGGCGAAGATGTGGTCGGTGACCGTCGAGGGCGACGGGCAGGGCATCCCGCTTGACGAGGAGAACCTCTTCGTCGTGGCGGCGCGCGCCGCCGCGAAGGCCGCGGGTCGCGATCTCGTCGCACAGCACGTGACGCAGCGTTCGGCGATCCCGGTCGCACGCGGCCTCGGATCGAGCGCCGCGGCGATCGTCGGCGGCGTCGTAGCAGCGAACGCGCTGCTCGGCGAGCCGTTCGACCGACGAACCCTCCTGCGTATCGCGAGCGAGGTCGAGGGACACGCCGACAACGTTGCGGCCGCGCTGTACGGCGCGTTCACCGTCGCGTTGCCCGACGAGGGCGGTCCGGTCGCGACGCGCTTGGTGTTCCCGCGCACCTGGCGCATCTGCCTGCTCATACCCGGACGTCCGCTCTCGACCGAGGAGGCCCGTGCCATCCTGCCCGCGCAGGTGTCGCGCGACGACGCGGTGTTCAACGTCGCGCACGGCGCGACGCTCATCGCCGCGGTCATGCGTTCGGACGGCGCGCTGCTCGCACTCGCGATGGCAGACCGTCTGCATCAGCCCGCGCGCACCAAGCTCGTACCCGCGCTCGGCGAGATCATCGCCGCGGCGCGCGAGGCGGGCGCGTTCGGCGCCGCGCTGTCGGGCGCGGGACCCAGCGTGCTCGCGGTCGCGCCCACGCGCCTCGCCGCGCGCGTGGTCTCCGCGATGGAGGAGGCCGCCGCGGTCGCAGGTGTTCCGGGGCGCGGTCGCGTGGTGCGCGTGCGCGCCGCCGGCGCGCAGGTCTTGAAATAGCGCGACTCCCATTGCTCGCCGATCCTGCCGTGCGTTCGGCGTTCGCGCGGGAGCTCGGTCGCGACGTCGAGTACCACGACGTCCTGCCGACGACGCAGACGCGCGCGCGCGAGCTCGCGACAGAGGGCGCGTCACGAGCCGTCGTCGTCGCGAATGAGCAGAGCGCGGGGCAGGGAACGCGTGGCCGCGTGTGGGTCGCTCCCAAAGGAACGAGCCTCCTCGCGTCGTGGATCGTGCGGCCCGCGCCGGTCGCGCCCGCGCTGTTCGCCGCGCTCGCGGGGGTCGCGATCGCGCGCGCTCTCGACGGTCTGGTGGGCGCGGATGCCCGCCTAGAATGGCCCAACGACGTACACGTCGAGGGGCGGAAGGTCGCTGGCGCGCTCGCGCATGCGACATCGGATGGCGACGGAGGCGTGCTCGTGCTCGGTATCGGTATCAACGTTCATCAGCGGCGTGACGATTTCCCCGCGGAGCTGCGCGAACGAGCGATCTCGCTCGCGATCGCTGGGTATCCGCTGGACCGGCTCGCCCTCCTCGCGCGTCTGACACGCGAGCTCGACCGTCTCGAAGGGCCCGCCGAGCGCGGCGCGGCGCTCGACGAGTGGCGCCGCCGCTCGACCTTCCTCGGCAAGACGGTCGAGGTGCGCGCCGGCGAACGTGCGCCGCTCCGCGGTGTCGCGACCGCGATCGATGATGACGGTGCGCTGCTCGTGCGCACGTCGTCCGGCACCGAGCGCGTCGTCGCCGGCGAGGTCGCCCTCACTTGAGCGAGCGCTTCGCGATCGTCGTCGACGGGACCGCCTGCCTGACGCCGGAGCTGCAGCGGGAGTTCGACATCCGCTGGCTACCGCTGCACGTCGACATCGGCTCGGAGACGTTCACCGCGAACGTCGATCTCACTGCCGACGAGTTCTACCGACGCATCGCCGCGCCCGGCGTGCTCACGGGAACGTCTCAGCCGAACATGGGCGAGTGCCGCGACGTCTACGACGCGATCGTGGCCGAAGGGACGAAGCAGCTCCTCGTGCTGACGATCGCGACAGAGCTCTCCGGCACGTACTCGGTCGCGAGCACGACGGCGCAGGCGATGCCCGGCGTGACCATCGAAGTCGTCGATACGCGCTCGCTCGCGGGGGGCATCTCGCTCATCGCGACCGCGTGCGCGCGCCTGCGCCGCGGTGGCGGCTCGTTCGAGCAGGCCGTGGCGCTCGCGCAGAGGCTCTCGGGGAAGATCCCGATCTACGCCGTCGCGGACACGCTCGAGTACTTGAAGCGTTCCGGGCGGGTCAGTGGCGCGCAGGCGCTCTTCGGCTCGATGCTGAAGATGAAGCCGATCCTCGAGGTCGCGAACGGCGTCGTTCACCCCGCCGATCGCGTGCGCACGCGGGAGAAGGCCGTCGAGCGCATGAAGGAGCTCGTCGCCGCACGCGTCCCCGAGGGGGCGCGCATCCACGCCTGCACGCTCCACACGAACGCGCCCGAGCGCGCGCGCAACGTCGCTGACTGGGTGCAGCAGCGCTATCACTGCGTCGAGCACTGGATCGCCGAGGCCGGCCCGGTCATCGGCGCTCGCGCCGGCCCGGGTGTCGTTGGCCTCTGCTGGTACCGTGAGGAAGACGCGAAGTGAGATTGCGCATGCCGTTCGGACGGAAGCCGAACGAGTTCCCCTCTCACCTGTGGACACAGTGTCCGAACTGCAACGAGATGCTCTTCAACAAGCAGCTCGCGCGCAATCTCAACGTGTGCACGAAGTGCGAGCATCACTTCCGGCTCGGCGCGCGCGAGCGCGTCGAGCTCCTCGTCGACAAGGGCTCCTTTCACGAGCATGACGCGGCTCTGACCTCCGGCGACCCGCTCGCCTTCACCGATAGCAAGCCATATCCGGAGCGGATCGCCGCGGCGCAGACGAAGAGCGGCGAGAAGGACGCGATCATCACCGGAGAAGCGACGATCGGAGACAACCCGGTGATCCTCGCGGTGATGGACTTCGAGTTCATGGGCGGCTCGATGGGCGCGGTCGTCGGCGAAAAGATCACACGCGCCGCCGAGCGTGCGCTCGCGGAGCGCAGGGCGCTCGTGATCGTGTCCGCCTCAGGTGGCGCGCGGATGCAGGAGGGCACGATCGCGCTCATGCAGATGGCAAAGATCCTCGGCGCGCTCGCGCGGCTCGACCAGGCGCGGCTTCCCTACCTGAGCGTGCTCACCGATCCGACCACGGGCGGCGTGCTCGCGTCCTTCGCGTCGCTCGGGGACATCATCGTCGCAGAGCCAGGCGCTCTGATCCGCTTCTCCGGCGAACGCGTGACGAGCGGGACCGTCGGTGAGAAGCTGCCGACCGGTTTCGGCAAGGCCGAGTTCCTCCTCGAGCGCGGCTTCATCGACCAGATCGTTCCGCGCCCGCATCTGCGCGAGCGGCTCGCGTTCTTCCTCACCGCGTTCCGCGCCGCATCGCAGGACCTGCGCTGGAGCCTCTGACCGTGTCCATGCTCGAGCGCCTCACTGGCACGAAGCGGACCGTGGAGGGCAACGGCCACCTACCCGAAGACGCGAACCTCATCACCGAGCCCGCGCAGCTCGCGTCGCGTGCGAGCCCGTGGGAGGCGGTCCAGACGGCGCGCAACATCCAGCGTCCGCACACGCTCGAGGTCATCGGGCGCGTGTTCGACCGGTTCCACGAGTTGCATGGCGACCGCACCTTCCGTGACGATCCCGCGATCGTCGGCGGGATGGCCGATCTCGACGGCCGGCCGGTCGTCATCGTCGGCGAGCAGAAGGGCGCGTCGACCGAGGAGAACATCGCGCGCAACTTCGGGATGCCTCACCCCGAGGGGTACCGGAAAGCGATGCGACTGTACCGGCTGGCCGAGAAGTTCCACCTGCCGCTCATCACCTTCGTCGACACGCCCGGTGCCTATCCCGGTCCCGAGGGCGAGGAGCGCGGACAGGCCGAGGCGATCGCGCAGTCGATCCTGCTCATGGCGCGGCTCCAGACACCGATCGTCGTCGTGATCCTCGGCGAGGGCGGCTCGGGCGGCGCGCTCGCGCTCGGCGTCGGCGATGTCGTGCTCGCGCTCCAGAACGCGATCTACTCCGTCATCTCGCCCGAGGGGTGCGCGGCGATCCTGTGGCGCAGCCCCGCGGAGGCCGAGCGGGCGGCGAAGGCGATGCGTCTGTCGGGACCTGACCTGCTCGAGCTCGGCGTCGTCGACGCGCTCATCCCCGAGCCCGCAGGTGGCGCGCACACCGACCATACGGCCACCGCCGCGGCGATCCGCACCGCCCTGGCGGCGCAGCTCGCGAAGCTCGAGCGCGTGCCCGCCGCCGATCTCATGTCGGCGCGCTATGAGCGTTTCCGCGCCTTCGGCGCCGTCGTCGAACCGGGCGGCGCCGCTGCGCCACCGCCTCCACCGGACGCGTGGTGGCGGCGCCTCGCAAAGCGGATTTCATCGTGAGCGACACCGACCACGTCCTCGGCCTGCTGGACGACCTGATGCGGCTCGCCGACGGTTCGCCGGCGGTGACCATCGAGGTCGAGGCCGACAACTTCGCGGTCTCGGTCACGCGGCGCGGCGCCGCGCGACCCGACGCGAGCCTTGCCACGACGGAGCGGCCCGCGGCAACGGCCGACGCGCAGCCGGTCCGCCTGCCGACGCAGCGCGTGCACGCGACGACGGTCGGCATCTTCGATCCGTCAAAGGAATGGCGGGCCGGTGACGCCGTGTCGCGCGGCGACGTCCTCGGCGGGATCAAGTCGCTCGGCCACGTCGCGAAGATCGTCGCGCCGGCTGACGGAGAGGTCCGTGAGGTGCTTGTCGCCGGCGGCGCGCCCGTCGAGTACGGTCAGCCGCTGCTCGTGATCACACTCCGCTGATGGCCGCCCGCAAGATCGACATCACCCACACCGAGTCCGGCAACGGCTGGCTCGCGAACGTGACGGTGACGGCGCCCACGAAGACGTCGCACGTCGTGCGTGTGTCGCGCGCCGAGCTGGAGCGCTACGGAGGCGGCGACGTGTACGAGCTGCTGCGACGCTCGATCGAGTTCCTGCTCGATCGTGAGCCCAACACATCCATCCTCCGCGAGTTCGACCTCGGCACGATCGAGCGCTACTTCCCGGAGTACGCGGCGGCGATGAAGCGCCGCTAGGCGTCCATGGGGACTGGCGTCGCTTGGCTGTTTCCGGGTCAAGGCTCCCAGAATCTGGGCATGGGCCACGAGCTCGCGGAGCGTTATCCGAGTGCGGCGCACGCGTTCGAGGAGGCGAGCGACGCTCTCGGCTTCGATCTGCGCCGCCTCTGCTGGGAGGGTCCGCAGAGCGAGCTCGACCGCACCATGAACACACAGCCCGCGCTCCTCACCGCGTCTGTCGCCGCGCTCCGTGCCGCTGAAGATGCCGCGGGTGGTCTGGACGAGCCGGTGGTGGTGATGGGCCACTCGCTTGGTGAGTTCAGCGCGCTCGTCGCCGCCGGCGCGTTCACGCTCGCGGACGCGGCGGTCCTCGTTCGGCGCCGCGGTGAGCTGATGCAAGAGGCGGATCCCTCAGGCGGGATGCTCGCGGTCATCGGTCTCGATGCGAGCACGATCGCGATCGCGATCGCGGGGACCGGTCTCGTTGTGGCGAACGACAACGCGCCGGGGCAGGTCGTCATCTCGGGCCCGAAGGACGGCTTCGACCGCGCGACCGCTGCGCTCAAGGAGGCGGGCGCGAAGCGCGTGATCCCGCTGCGCTTGTCCGCCGCATTCCATTCGCCCGCGATGCGTCCGGTCGGACCGCAGCTCGCGGAAGCGATCAAAGTGACCCCGTTCGCCGCCCTGCGTTACAGAGTTGTCGCGAATGTCGACGCTCAAGTTCACGAACATGCGGCCGATTTCCCGTCATTGCTCGAGAAACAGGTCTGGTCTCCGGTAGAGTGGGTCGCCTGCATGCGGCGCGCGCACGGGGAGGGCGCGACCGCATTCGTCGAGTTCGGTCCGTCGAGCGTCCTCACCGGACTCGCGAAACGGATCCTCCCCGAAGCGCGGACGGCGAACGTGTCTGACGCGAAGACACTTGAGGAGGCGCTCAATGTCCTTCGATAAGATCCTCATTGCCAATCGTGGCGAGATCGCGCTGCGCGTCATCCGCGCGTGCCGCGAGCTCAGCATCCAGACGGTCGTCGTGTACAGCGAGGCCGACGCGCACAGCCTTCCCGTGCACCTCGCGGACGAGGCCATCTGCGTCGGCCCCGCGTCCTCGCGCGAGAGCTATATGAACATCCCGGCGATCATG
>JBGPZT010000016.1:0-29347 GCA_041493915.1 Candidatus Limnocylindria bacterium | reverse complement strand
CAGGCGAGCGAGACGCCGAGGATCGCATTCGCACCGAGCTTCGATTTGTTCGGCGTGCCGTCGAGCTCGAGCAGCAGCCTGTCGATCGCGGTCTGGTCGGCGGCGTCCTCGCCGATGAGCTCCGGGGCGATGACATCGTCGACATTGCTCACCGCTTTGCGAACGCCCTTGCCGCGGTAGCGCGTCTTGTCGCCGTCGCGCAGCTCGACCGCCTCGTGCGCGCCGGTCGACGCGCCGGACGGCACCATCGCCGTACCGCGCGAGCCGTCAGCGAGGATGATGTCGACCGCGATGGTGGGATCGCCACGCGAGTCGAGGATCTCGCGCCCGCGGATCATCTCGATCGTGGTGTCGCTCATGCGGCGCGCACCTCCGTACGGTCTGGAATGGCCGCGACGCCCGGGAGCGTCTTTCCCTCGATGAGCTCCAGCGAAGCGCCTCCGCCTGTGGACACGTGCGTCATCTTGCCGGCGAGGCCGAGCTCCCGGGCGGCCTGCACCGACTCGCCGCCACCGACGACGGTCACGGCACCGCTCGAGGCGAGGAGCTCCGCGACGCGCTTGGTTCCGGTCGCGAACGTCGGGATCTCGAAGACGCCGAGCGGTCCGTTCCAGAAGATCGTCTTCGCGCGGCGGATCTCATCCGCGTAACGCTCGATCGTGCGTGGACCAACGTCGACGATCGCCATGTCTTCGGGCACGCCACCCGCGAGCTTCACCGTCGCGGCGCCCGCGCCAGCCGCGTCGACCGACGGCGCGCAGAGCACATCTTCCGGCAGCAGCACGCGCTTGCCCTGCGCCTTGGCCAGGTCGAGGATCGCCCGTGCCTCGCCGGCACGATCGGGCTCCGCCAGCGAGCGGCCGATCTTGCGACCCGTCGCGAGCAAGAAGGTGTTGGCCATGCCCCCGCCGATCGCGAGCGCGTCGACGCGCGCGAGGAGCGCCCGCAGCACATCGATCTTGGTGCTCACCTTGGCGCCGCCGATGATCGCGAGGAAAGGCCGCTGCGGCGCGCTCAGCAGTCCGCCGAGCGCGAGAAGCTCCTTCTCGAGCAGCAGACCCGCGTACGCCGGAAGGATCTTCGCCACGCCCTCCGTCGAAGCGTGCGCACGGTGGGCGGCGCCAAAGGCGTCATTCACGTAGAGGTCGTAGCCGCTCGCAAGCTCTTTCGCGAACGCGCCGTCGTTCTTCTCCTCCTCGGGATGGAAGCGGACGTTCTCGAGCAGCACGACGTCGCCGGGACCCAGCTTCGCGATGGCTTCGCGAACCGCGGGCCCGACCGAGTCGGGCAGCAGCGGCACGTCACGTCCGAGGAGCTCGCCGAGCCGCCGCGCGACCGGCCGGAGGCTCTGTTTCGGATCCGGCCCTTTCGGCCGCCCGAGATGCGAGCAGAGGGCGAGTGCCGCGTGATGCTCGAGCAGATAACGAACGGTCGGAAGAAACGCTTTAAGTCTCGAATCATCTGCAACCTCGAGCGTGCCGTCATTAGCGTGAGAAGTCTTCAAAGGGCAATTGGCATCGACACGGATGAGGACCTTCTTCCCGGACGGATCGACGTCCCGGATGGTCCGCTTGGAGAAGCCCGTCAACTACCGCGCGCCAGCGGCCGCCGGGACCCGCATCTTCGACGCGACGAACGCCGTGATGTCAGCGAGACGGCAGGCATAACCCCACTCGTTGTCGTACCAGGAGATGACCTTGACCGTATCGCCGAGGACGATCGTGTCGATCGCGCTCACGATCGTGGAACGGTCGTCGCCCTTCAGGTCGCTCGATACGAGCGGCTCCTCGGTGTAACCCATGATGCCCTTGAGCTTGCCTTCGCTCGCACGCTTGAATGCCGCGTTGACCTCTTCCTTCGTGACCTCCCGCCCGAGGGTCGCGACGAAGTCCACGACGGACACGGTCGACGTCGGCACGCGGAACGCCATACCGACGAACTTGCCCTTGAGATCGGGGATCACGAGCGCGACGGCTCTCGCGGCGCCGGTCTCCGATGGAACGATGTTCTCGGCCGCGGCCCGGGCGTCACGCGGCTCCTTCGCCGCGGTGTCGAGCGTGCGCTGCGAGTTGGTGTAGGCGTGGACGGTGGTGAGGAAGCCCTTCTTGATGCCGAACTCGTCGTTGAGCACTTTTGCGACCGGCGCGAGGCCGTTCGTCGTGCACGACGCGTTGCTGATGATGTTGTGCTTGGCCGGGTCGTAAGCGTCCTCGTTGACGCCCAGCACGACCGTGAGGTCCTCGTTCTTCGCCGGCGCCGAGATGATGACCTTCTTCGCACCGGCGTCGATGTGGGCTTTCGCCTTCGTCGCGTCGGTGAAGAAGCCGGTCGATTCGATGACGATATCGACATCGAGCGCCTTCCACGGGAGCTTGGCCGGATCCTTTTCCTGCAGCACCTTGATGCTCCGGCCATCGATCACAAGCGAATCGGCCGTGGCAGAGACGTCGCCCTTGAAGTTGCCGTAGTTCGTGTCGTGCTTGAACAGATAGGCGTTCATCTGCGGGTCGGTGAGATCGTTCACGGCGACGACCTCGAGCTCGGGGTGCCGCTCCAGTACCGCCTTCAGGAACTGCCGGCCAATGCGTCCGAAACCGTTGATGCCGATGCGCACACCCATGGCTGACCCCCTTTGTTGACCTGAGACTAAAGGAACCACTCTCCTCGCCCCGACAGGCGCTCCCGGGCGGCTATCACCGCACCGAGCATGCCGACATCCCCGCCGAGCGCGGCGGCCACGACACGCACCGCGGCCGCCGGCGCGCGGAACGCGCGTTCGGCGATGGCACGACGCATCGGACCCAGGACATGGGCCGGTTGGTTATCGGCGATGGATCCGCCGACGACGATCAGGGCGGGGTTCAGCACATTCACCAGGCCCACGGCGAGGTTCGCGAGCGCACGCTCCGCGCGTGTGACGATGGTCGCCGCCCGCACGTCGCCGCGCGCCGCGGCGGCGAAGACCTCGGCCGTGTCCGCGACCCCGTACGCGTCGGCCATGTTGCGACCCGCGGCGAAGGACTCGGCGCAGCCGAAGGAGCCGCAGCCGCACCGCGGCAGATCCGCGGCCGCGTCACGCGACGTGTCCAGCTGGAACGCGACGGGCCAGTGCCCGATCTCGCCCGCGGTGTTCGTCGCACCACGCAGCATCCGACCGCCGCTGACGATCGTGCCCCCGAGGCCGGTGGACACCGTGACGTAGACGAAATCGCGCGCGCCGCGCGCCGCGCCGATCGCACCTTCGGCGATCGCGGCCATCGCCGTGTCGCGGTCGACGAAGACGGTGAGGCCGTCGAGCGCGTCGGACAGACGCGCCGCGAGCGGGAACTCCACGAACCCGACGAGGTTCGGAGCCTCGTGCACGAGACCGGTGCGATGGTCCAGTGGGCCGGGCGCGGCGCAACCGACCGCGACGAGCTCGTGCAGCGGCAGGCCCGCTTCGCGCGCGATCGCGCGGGCGGAATCCGCGAGCGCGCGAACGATGGAGTCTGCGCCGTCGCGTGGCGTGCGGCGGTCATCGCGCGCGACGATCTCGTGACGGTCGCCGTCGAGCGTGGCGATGATCGCGCGGATGTGCGTGCCGCCGAGGTCGACGCCGAGGAAGTGGTTGTCGCTCAGACTCTGGGGAGCTTGCCGGCGAGCTCGGGCGACGACAGCGCGCTGGCATCGCCGAGCAAGACGCTCTTCTGCGCGGCTCTGTACCCCTTCTTCGCCTTGTCCTTGCCGAAGGTCTTCTCGGCATCGGCAAAGATCGTCGTCACGAGCAGCGCGAGATACGGCAGTGCCTGCGAGTCGGCGAGCTGCTCGCGCTCGAGGGCTTCGACGTCGATGCGATCGTCGACGATCGGCAGCGGGCGATCGATCGGGTCGGCCTGCTCGTCGACGCGCATGAGGAGGTTGGCGATGCGCTCTTCCAAACGGCCCTTGCCGTACTGACCGCTGTTGTATTCGGCGATCAGCGCGTTGGCGAGAGCGGCGATCATGCCAACGCGACTGCCGACGACGCCCGCGGTCGGGAGCGGCGCACCGGCCACGGGCGGCGGAGCCGGCTTGTCGCGACCGAAGCCGAACAGCCCGCGCTTCTTCTTCTCCGGCGGTGCGGCGGGCGGCGCGCTCCACTCCTCGACGGGCGGCGTGCCCGGCTCGGGGATGCTGAACGCCGCGGTGCGCGCGTCGGCACCGGCCGGACCTCCCCACGGATCGGCGGAGGTCGTGCCCGCCGCCGCCGGCGCGCGCGCGGACCATGTGCTCGCGGACGCCTTCGGCGCGACCGACGCGTCCTTCTCTGGCGCGGGCGCCGCAGCGGGCGGCGTCCACGACCGCTGGGCCGGCGTCGAAGGCAGCGGAGCGCCCCAGGGGTCGTCGGTCGACGTCGGTGTCGCCGGCTCCGCCTTGGGTGGCGCGCTCCAGCGCTCGGGCGAGGGGGCGGGCTCCACCGGCGTGCCCCAGTGATCGGCCGCGGGTGGCGCCCACGAACTCGGCGGAGGCTCTGCCGGTGGAGGAGCCCCGGGCTCCGTCGGCGCCGGACCGAAGATCCCGGAGAGAGCACTGAGACGGTCGTCCATCGCGGACGGCTCGGCGACCTCGGGCGTGATCCAGTCCTGCGCGGGCGCCGGGGCTTCGGACGTCGTTGCCCACTGCGGTGCGACTTCCGAGATCGGCACGGGTTCGACCGAGGTGGTCGTCCAATCCTGCGCGGGCACCACTTGATCCGGCGTGATCCAGTCCTGCGTCGCCGCCGGGATCTCGGGTGCGGGCGCGACCTCAGGTTGCGGTGTGAATCCCTGCGCGGTCTCGGGTGCCGGCTCGAACGTCGATGCCGCCGGCTCGAAAGCGGGCGCGCTCGTCGCGGATGACTCAAACGCCGGCGCCTCATAGGCAGGTGCCTCGGACACGGGTGTCTCAGGTGCGGGCATCGTCGGCGCCACCGTCTCGATCACGCCGTCGCGCACCAGAGCCGCCAGCCTTGTCAACGCGGCGTCATGTTCGAGGTGCAACATCGACGCGATCGCGTTCACATCACGCTCGCCATTCACCGCGAGCACGAGGCGCCAGCGCTCCGATGTGAGCGTCACAGCACCCTGGTCGCCCGCGCGCTCGGAGAGGCGCAGCGGCACATCGTCACTCGGGATGAGCGCGCGGATCTCTTCGAGTCGCTTGCGCTCGGCCTCGCGTTCTTCCTCCTCCTTCTTGCGCGCGACTTCTCGCTCTTCCTCGGCCTTCCGTCGCGCTTCCTCGGCCTGCTGCTTGGCTTCATCCGCCTTCCGGAGGAGCTGGTCGAGAGTGCCGTCGAGATTCGCGAGCGGCGCGTCATCCCACGGAGTGAATTCGAACTCGGCGCCCTCAAGCCCGAATATCGCACCGAGCGCGAGCAGTGGCTCCTCTTCGCCGAATACCGCCGTGACGACGCGGCCGTCGGCGATGCCGAGCGCGCCAACGTGATCGCTGGTGCGCACCTGCAGCTCGCCGGTCTTCTTCGTTTGCGCGAGCAGCTCGAGGACCGATCGCAGCGGGAAGTCCTGGATACTTCCGCGGAGCGTCACCGAAGCGCGGCCTCCGTGGCCTTGTCGAATACGTGCAGCTTCTTCAGATTGAAGCCCACCCGCAGGGTCGAACCCGGGCGGGTCTGCGTGTTCGTGGAGACGCGTGCGACGAAGGTCTGTCCGTCGGCCGACAGCTGGAGCTGCAGCTCGTTGCCGAGGAATTCAACGACTTCCACATGAGCCTCAACGGGCAAGTGGCCGTTCTGCTGCGCATCGGCGAGATCGTCGATGTCCTCGGGACGCACACCGAGGATCACCTCGCGTCCCACCGCATCGGCCGCCTGGCCCTTCACTGGCGCCCGGAAGAACCCGGCGTCGGCCACGGCGCCGGTCCCCGAACCGACGATCTTGGCCGGGAAGAAATTCATCGAGGGAGATCCGATGAACCCCGCGACGAACAGATTCGTTGGACGCTCGTGAAGGTTCTCGGGCGTGTCGAGCTGCTGAAGCACCCCCGCGTTCATCACGGCGATCCGGTCGCCCATCGTCATCGCCTCGATCTGATCGTGCGTGACGTAGATCGTTGTTCGCAGCAGCCGCTGATGGAGCTTCTGCAGCATCGCGCGCGTCTGGATGCGCAGCTTCGCGTCGAGGTTCGACAGCGGCTCGTCCATCAGGAAGACCGCGGGCTCGCGTGCGATCGCGCGACCGACGGCTACGCGCTGCCGCTGACCGCCGGAGAGCTCTTTCGGTTTGCGCTTCAGCAGCTGCCCGATCGAAAGCATCTCGGCGACCTCGTTCACACGCCGCTCGATCTCTTTGCGCGCCACATTGCGAAGCTTGAGCCCGAACGCGATGTTGTCGTACACGCTCATGTGCGGGTACAGCGCGTAGTTCTGGAAGACCATGGCGATATCGCGATCTTTCGGCGCGACATCGTTGACGCGGCGCTCGCCGATGAAGATGTCGCCCGAGGTCTGCTCCTCTAGACCGGCGAGCATCCGGAGCGCTGTCGTCTTGCCGCAGCCCGACGGGCCCACGAGCACGAGGAACTCCTCGTCGCGGACCTGCAGGTTCAGGTCTTTGACCGCGGTGAAGTCGCCGAAGCTCTTCGTGACGTGGTCGTAGGTGACGGTCGCCATTCGCGATGGAGTCTAATGTCACGGCCCGTCCGGCAGCAGCCGCGAGAACAGCGAGCCGAAGCGCGTCGCTGCCCGGTCGATCAGCGCTACCTGCGCCTGGATCGCGTCGGCGCGCGAGCGGTCCGCACCGGCGCGCAGGCGCGCCAGGACGCGGACCCGGTAGGCGACGGCGCCTGGCGGCGGATCCAGCGCCACGAAAAGAACTCTGCCTTCGCCCACGGCGACCGCCCCGCTGTCGGCGACCGCGATCTGCCGGGGCCGCCCCGTCGCGCTCGCGTAGTAAGCGACCCGGGCGAAGGCCTCGCGCACCTCGTCGTCGGCGACGCTCAGACGTACCACGAGGGCGCGGTCCGACGGCAGCGGGCGAAGCTCGCTCTCGATGCCCCAGGCACGGCCGCTCGGGACGCCGAGCGTGAACGTCCCCGCCTCCTCCTCGAGCGACGCGCGCGGCGTGGTGCGACGGAAGTGCGTGCGATCGTCATCTGCCGCGGCCGGGGCGACGACGACCGCGAGCAGGACGAGCGCGAACGAAAGGGTCCAGCGCATGCCGCGACGTTAGGCCGCCGGGTGCCTCGTGTCTGTCCCTCGCGCGTCGCACGTTCGTGCGACGGCACGGGACACGAAAGAGGTACCTCGTTCAGGCGAGGCGGACGAGGTACGTTCCGATCTCGTACGGCGCGAGCCGGATCGCGACGATGCCGCCCGCGACATCGGGCGGCGCCGCGGTCCGGACGATGTCGAGCCCCGTGTTGCCGAGGCCGAGATCGCCCTCGCGCAGATCGACGGCGCGCGCCTCGAGCGCCGGGCGTCCGAAGCGAAGCGTCGCGGACGCCGGCTCACGCGAGGGATTGAAGACACGCGCAACGATCGCGCCGTCCGGACCGGCCCGCAGTGCCGACGGCTGGACCGCGGGATCGCCCTCTAGCGAATAGAAGGAGTGAGCTGCCTCGTCACCCTGGCCGCTCCACGGCGGCGACAGCCACTCCCGGATCTCGCGCGCCGCGCGCGGCAGCGTCAGGTCGCCGCCGAGCGGCACGACGCAGTAGCGGTATGCGCGCTCGCCGATGCACTGCGCGCTCGGGGTGACGAGGGCCGGTCCGGCGTGTCCTTTGCGTTCAGGGAGGTCGCCGCGCGAGAGGAACCCCACCGCGCGCAGCAGCGTGATCGCGATCGTCCGTCCGTCGTGGAGCACCGCGTACTCGCGGAGGCCATCGACGCCGACGGCGAGGCCACGTGTCGCTCCTTCGACGGCCACGAGATCGTGGACGGCGCGCTCGGCGGTCGGCTGCTCGATCCAACCCGGGCGTGGCGCGACGCGGGTGTCCCGATCGAGCCAGGCGAAAGCGGCGCCGGCAACGTGCTTCAGTGAGCGCGTGCCGGTCTCGCACAGCACGCGCAGCCGGTGATCGCGGGACTGATTGTCGACGATGACTCGCACGTCGACGCGGCGCGCTCCGGAGTCGAGCGAGATCTCGCTGCGCACCGCGCATGGGACGAGCTCGGGCGCGCGGGCCAGACGGTCCTCGCGCAGACCGGCGGGAAGCCGCAGCTCGAGCTCGACCGTCACGGTGGCGCGGTCGCCGGCAACAGCGGTGCGCCGCGTCCCGGCGAGATCGCGCGACCCGAGCGTCGGGCCCGCATATGAATAGGTGTATTCGTCGCCCCGGTCGCCCTCGTCCAGCAGGGCCCCGTGGGGACCGGAGCGCTCGCCGGTCGCCCGGTCGATGACCGCAAACGAGCCGTCCAGCGCGACCTCGACGCGGAAAGCCTCGTTCTCGAGGACCCCGTCCTCAGGAGACGACACGCCCGCGCCGTCAGCCCGCCGCGCCGGCGCCGTGCCGAGCGCGCTGCAGCGCACGCGCGTGGGTCGTCCGTCGAGCTCCAGGACCGCGTCGCGCTCCCAGGGCACCGCGCTCCACACGATCGGAGCGTTCCCGTGTCCACCGACGTCGCGCGCGAGACGCGCGGCGAGCGCCTCGGCACCCGTCCGGACGCGCGCGAAACGTTCCGCCATGTCCACGTCGTGCACGGCATCGATCGAGCAGCCGCAGATCGAGTCGTGCGGGTGGTTCTGCAGGAGCGTACGCCAGAGCGAGCGCACCTCGTCGCGTGCGACACCGCCGGCCAATGCGTCGAGGGGCTCGCAGCGTTCGAGCAGTAGCCGTTCGCAGGCGACGTTCTCCTGTTTGATCCACACTCGCGCCGAATTCACGCCACGGAGGATCGGCCGGTACCGGCCGCTCACCATCTCGCCCACGACCGTTCCGCGCGGCTGCGCCATCTCTGCCTCGTACTCCTCGAGGCTCGCGATCCGCGCGTCGATGTTCGGCGCAGCCTCGTGAAGGGCGGCGACCGCCTCCGGCAGGCGCGGGTATGCGTCGACGTGATCGTCGCCCACCATGACGAGGATCGTCGAGCCGTTCGCGTAGGCCGTCGTGACGTCGAGCATGCGGCCGAGGCGGCGGCGGACCCGCGAATGAAGCTGGGCCGGCGTCTCGGCGAGATCGCCAACGAGCTGGAGCCCGCCCGAGTAGTGATCGACCAGGTGCGTCGCGAGCACGCGGTCGCCCGAGGGCGACTGCCAGCGGAACTCGGCGCCGACGCGCTCGCCCTCGTCGCCGATGCCGCGCGAGAAGACGTAGGTGCTGTAACCGAAGCCGCGAAGGAGCTGCGGCGTCTGCGCGGGGTGGCCGAAAGGATCCGCCACGTAGCCGACGCGCATCGCGCGTCCGAACGACGCGGAGACGCGCAACCCCTCCTGGAAGTTCCGCACCAGCGACTCGCCCGAGACGAGCAGGTTGTCGGCCAGCACGTACCACGGTCCGATGAGCATGCGATCCGCGCGCACGAGCGCCTCGATGCGCGAGCGATCGGCGGGGCGCTTCTCGAGGTAGTCCTCGGCCCAGATGGTGTGGCCGTCGAACGTGAACGAACGGAACGCGCTGTCCCGTTCGAGCAGGTCGAGAAGCTTCGACACCATCGGCACCAGCCGCGCGCGATATCCCTCGAAGCGCTCGTACCATTCGCGATCCCAGTGCGTGTGCGGCACGACGAAGGCGCGCCAGCGCACGCGCCGGCGCAGCAGCGCGATGGCGAACGGCGCGCTGAGTCCGGAGACAGTGCCGATCAGGGCGCCGGCGGTAACGTCGAGCGGGTAATGCACCCCGACGGCGACGCGCTCGAAGGCGACCGCGACCGCGAAGAGCAGCGCCGGCAGGCGCCACGCGGGCGCGACGTGACCGAGCGCGACGGCGGCGCCGAACGCGAACGCCGCGTCCCCCGACGGGAACGAGAAGCTCGTCGGCTCTGGGATGATCGTCGGCGGAAGGTCCGGGATCACGGTGAACGGACGCGGGCGTCGGACGACGAGCTTGAGCAGCTCGGCAACGAGCCAGCCATCGCACAGGCCGAGGTACAGGGTGAGCGCAGCCCACAGACCCCGACGACCCCAGCCCCGCGCGCGAGCGAGGAGCACGCCACAGGTCCACCAGACCAGTCCGTTCCAGTTCAGGTAGGCCACGGCGACGGCGAGCGCGGCGAGCAGCCCGTTGCCCGCGACGGCGCTCGCGATCGCGACGAACAGCTGGCGATCGAACGCGGCGACGGCGTCCATCAGCGGCGACGCACGTGGCGCCAGACGAAGAGGCCGAGCGCCGCGACGATCGCGGCGATGACGAGGTAATCGAGTCCTTTGAGCGACCGCTTCAGGTCGAGCCAGTGATCACCGAGCTGCATGCCGCCCCAGACGAGAAACATCACCCAGGGGATCGCACCAAGGAGCGAGAACAGCGTGAAGCGCCAGAGCGGCATACGCGCGATCCCCGCGGGGACGGAGATGAAGGTGCGAACGATCGGCAGCATGCGCGAGAAGAACACCGTCGCCTCGCCGAACCTGGCGAACCACCGCTCCGCGAGCGCGAGGTCGTGGGCGCTGATCAGGACATATTTCCCGAATCTCTCGACGAGAGGCCGACCGCCATATGCTCCGATCGCGTAGCTGGCTAGCGAGCCGAGCGTGTTCCCGAGAACGCCCGCGAGGACCGCGCCCCAGTAGCTCCAGGGTGACGACGTGAGCGGCTCAACGAGTCCGCGCGAGACGCTCCATCCCGCGAACGGAAGGATCAGCTCGGATGGCAGGGGGATCGCACAGCTCTCGATGGTCATCGCGATGACGACACCGACGTAGCCGAACCGCTCGTAGAGCGATTCGAGAAAGGGCAGAACGATCGCGTCGAGCGCTTCGAGCACGCCGGTATGATGGCCCGAGGACGCGAAGGGTGCGTGAACTCACGTGAAGGGACGCATGCCTGACGATCACATGACACTCGACGAGCGCCTGGCGGACGGGCTTACCAAGATCGGATCGGCCGATGTCGTCGTGGGCATCCCGAGCTTCCGCAACGCGGCGACGATCGGCCATGTCGCGACGACCGCGGCCAAGGGTCTGCGCGAGCACTTCCCCGGCGCGCGCGTCGCGATCGTGAACGCGGACGGCGGCTCGCAGGACGGCACGCCCGATCGTGTGGCCCTGGGCGCATCCGGTGTGCCCGTCGCCGTGGGTCGCTACATCGGACCGTCCGGCAAAGGCTCGGCCTTCCGCGCGATCTTCACCGCCGTCGGCATGCTCGGCGCGCGCGCGTGCGCGGTCGTCGACAGTGACCTCCGCAGCATCACGCCGGAGTGGATCGGACGGCTGCTGATACCGGTCACGAGCGGCGGCGCCGACTACGTGACCCCGCTGTACGCGCGGCACAAGCACGACGGCACGATCACGAACTCGGTCGCGTATCCGCTCACGCGCGCGCTGTACGGGCTGCGCGTGCGGCAGCCGATCGGCGGCGAGTTCGGTCTTCGCGCCGACCTCGCGCACGCGTATCTCGAGCAGCCGGTCTGGGATACCGACGTCGCGCGCTTCGGCATCGACATCTTCATGACGACGACCGCGATCGTGCGCGGTGCGCGCATCGCGCAGGCCTTCCTCGGCGCGAAGATCCACGATCCCAAGGATCCTGCCGCGGACCTCGGCCCGATGTTCACGCAGGTCGTAGGCACGCTCTTCCGCCTCGCGGCCGAGAACGAGACGATGTGGTCGAAGGTGCAGGGCTCGAAGGACGTGCCGATCATCGGCGACGTGATCCCGGTCGAGCCCGAGGTGGTCCCCGCGGACCCGAAGCGCCTGCGCGAGAAGTACGCCGCAGGGAAGGGCGAGCACGAGGCGGCCTGGCGCGAGATCCTGTCCGCGCCGGTGCCCGAGAGGCTCGACGCGAAAGTGTGGGCGCGCTTCGTTTTCGACCACCTCGATGCGGCGCTGCGCCGCCCCACGGATGGCGAGCTGCTCGCGCGCTCGCTCCTGCCGCTCTATCAGCTGCGGACCGCGTCCTTCATCGAAGAGGTCCGCGACATGACCACGACGCAGTCCGAGACCGTCATCGAGGACGGAGCGCGCGCGATGGAAGAGGAGAAGCGGCGCTTCATCGAGAGACGCAGCCAGAACAAAGCGAGGAGCGCGTCCACCGCGTGAGCGTTTCGCTCAAAGAGGACGCCCTCGTCCTGATCACGGAGAACGACGGGTCCCTCGCGCTCGGTAGCGCGAGCCCGTTCGGTCTCTACTACCACGACACGCAGTTCCTGTCCGGGTACGCCTTACGAGTGAACGGCTCTCCACCGGTCCTGCTGTCGGCGAACACCGAGCAGAACTACGTCGCGACGTTCCAGCTCATGCGCTCCGAGGGCACGACCCTGGGCACCGCACGTCACTCGGCCGGGGCGCTCTCGATCCGGCGCACGCGCTTCCTCGCGGACGGCCTGCGCGAGCGCGTCGGAGTGCTCAACGCCAACCCGCGGCCCGTGCGCGTGGCGCTGGAGCTCGAGTTCGAGGCATCGTTCCGTGACATGTTCGCGGTGCGAGGCTACCGCGAGGTCGCCGCGACGACGCACGAGATCAAGCGCGGCGCGCGCGAGGGCGGCATCGTCTTCGAGCGCGTCGGCCGCGACGCTGTGCGGCGCACGACCGATATCACGATGCGCCCCGCGCCGGATCGCATCGAGGGCAACATCTTCCACATCGAGCGCGACCTCGAGCCTCAGGGCGTGCTCACGATCGAGCTCGCGGTGATCCCGCGCGAGGATGGCGCCGGCGCGGCACCGTCGCCGGACCGCTTCGATGACGCGATCGACGCGCTCAACGCGCGTTATCGCCGTTTCCTTCGCGGCTGCGCCCGCTACACCACGAGCTCGGAGACGCTCGACGAAGGCCTCATCACCCGCAGCGCGCTCGATCTGCGCGCGCTCATGGAGTTCCACGAGAGTGGCCCCTTCCCCACCGGGGGCATCCCGTGGTACGCGGTACCGTTCGGACGCGACGGGCTCATCTGCGCGTACCAGACGCTCGGCTGGAATCCCGACATCGCGCGTGGGACGCTGCGGCTCCTCGCGAAGTACCAGGGCCAGAAGGTCGACGACTTCTCGGAGGAGGAGCCGGGCAAGATCTTCCACGAGCTGCGGCGCGGAGAGCTCGCGCGACTCGGCGAGATCCCGCATCGTCCGTACTACGGGTCGGTCGACGCGACACCGCTCTTCGCCCTTCTCGTCGCGGAGACCGTGAAGTGGACCGCCGACCGCGAATTCTGGCGCGAGCTGCTGCCGGCGGCGGAGCGCGCGCTCACCTGGTGCGACACGTACGGCGATGCCGACGGCGACGGGTACGTCGAGTACGGCCCGCGAGCCTCGGACCTGAAGAGTCAGGGCTGGAAGGACTCGCCGCAGTCGCTCTCGGATCCCGACGGCACCTGGTCGAAGCTGCCGGCCGCGCTCGTCGAGGTCCAGGCGTACCTCTACGCCGCGAAGATCGGCCTCGCGGACCTGTACGGGCTCGACGGCGACGCGGCGCGCGCGGACCGCCTGCGCGGCGAGGCGCGCGAGCTGCGCGAGCGCTTCGAGCGCGACTTCTGGATGGCCGACCAGGGCTGCTACGCGCAGGCGCTCGACGGCGACAAGAAGCAGGTGCGCGCGGTGACGAGCAACGCCGGCCACGCGCTGTGGTGCGGCATCGCGAGCCCGGACCGCGCGGCGACGGTCGTGCACCGGCTCATGACTCCGGACATGTACACCGGCTGGGGCATCCGCACGCTCTCGAGCACGTATCCGACGTACAACCCGATGAGCTATCACAACGGCTCGGTGTGGCCGCACGACAACTCGCTCATCGCGCAGGGTTTCGCGCGGTACGGCTTCCGCGAGGAGGCGGCGGAGATCACCAGCGGGCTCATCGAGGCCGGCCGCCGCTTCCCGGACGCGCGCGTGCCCGAGCTCTTCTGCGGCTTCCAGCGCGACCTTCGCTTCTCGTCGCGGCCGGCCGATTACCTCGTGTCGTGCATCCCGCAGGCGTGGTCGGCGGGCATGGTCTTCCTCTGCCTGCGCACGCTGCTCGGTCTGGTGCCGGATCTGGCGACGCAGCAGCTGCTCATCGATCCGGCGCTGCCGCCGTGGCTGGAGCGGATCGACGTCCGAGACATGCTGGTCTTCGGCGAGCGCGTGACGTTCCGCGTGCGCCGCGGTGCCAAGGGTGACCACGTCGCCGGCGGGCAGGGCCGCCTCGCGCAGACGAGGATGGCCGCTCCCGCGTGACGGGGGGCGTGCGCCGCATCCTGTTCGTCCACTACACGACGCCACAGGTCCTCGGCGGAGTGGAGCAGGTCATGGCCGCGCACATCGCCGGGCTGCAGGCCGCGGGCAAGGAGGTCGCCGTGCTCGCCGGACGAGGCGGGGCCAAGCCGCGTGGCGTCCGCGTCATCCGCGTCGCCGAGGCTGACTCGCGCCATCCCGCGATCGAGCGCGACCTCGCCGCGCTCTCGAACGGCGTCCACCGTCCGGAGCACGACGCGCTCGTCGCGCGTCTCATGACGAAGATCCGTCCGCACGTGAAGCGCGCCGACCGCGTCGTCGTGCACAACGTCATGACGATGCCGCTGAACCTGGCGCTCACGACGGTGCTCGCCAGGCTCGCGCGGGAACATCCGGACCGCTTCATCGCCTGGACGCACGACATCTCGTACTTCGACGAACGCTATGTATCGCTGCGTCGCGAGGGCGCGCCCTGGGACATCGTCACGCGCGCCGTGCCAGGCGTGCGTTACGTCACGGTCTCCCAGGAGCGCGCGGAGCAGCTGTCGCAGCTCACCGGGCTCGCACGCCGCGACATCGAGGTCGTGACGAATGGCATCGACGTCGGCGAAGTGCTCGGTCTCGCGCCGACCGGCCTCCACCTCGCGCAGCGCCTCCGCCTCTTCGATGCGGACCCGCTGCTCCTCCTGCCCGTCCGGCTGACGCGGCGCAAACGGATCGAGGCGGCCATCGACGCGACCGCCGTCCTCCGCCGCCGCGGCCGCTCCGCGATGCTCGTCGTGACGGGAACCGTCGGGCCGCACAATGCCGCGAACCAGGCCTATCTCGCCGAGCTCTCGGCGCGTGCGAAGGACGTGGAGGGAGTGCACCTCCTCGCGGCGCTCGGCCTGCGGCTCAAGTACGGCAGCGTCGTCGACCTCTACGCGCTCGCCGACGTGCTCGTCTTCCCCAGCGAGAGCGAGGGCTTCGGCATCCCGATGCTGGAGGCCGGATTGCATCGCGTTCCCATCGTGTGCAGCGATATCCCGGCGCTCCGGGAGACGGGCGGTGACGATCCGATCTACGTCCCGCCCGACGCGAGCGGCGAGCGCATCGCGGACGCGATCGAGCGCGCACTCGAAACACCGGTCATGCGGATGCACGCCCGCGCCCGCGCACACGCCTGGCCGCGCGTCCTGCGTGAGCGCGTGCTACCCGTCATCCTCGGACGCGCCGTATGAAATGCCTCGTCGTGATCGTCGACCCCGAGCGCGACCGCGCGGCCGTCGATCTCGCCGTGGCGCTTGCGGCCGGCGACGAGGTCGTCCTCGCGTCGGTCATCGAGGTGCCCGAGGGCGATCCGCTCGCATCGGTGCAGCCCGAGGCGCGCCGCCTGCGCCGTACGCTCGATCAGCTCGCGCCCGCCGACGCGCACGTGCGCACCCTCGTGACGGTCGCGCGTCAGGGCTGGCAGTCGATCCAGGAGGCCGTCGCGAGCGAACGTCCCGAGCTGCTGATCCTCTCGTGGCGGCGCCCAGGTTGGGATCTGCTGGGCACGACCATCGAAGATGTCTTGCGCGCTCCGCCCTGCGACATCGCGGTCGTCAAGGGACCGTTCTCGCGCGCGCGGAACGTGCTCGTTCCGGTCCGCGGCGGCAGGTACGCCGACCTCGCGGCGAAGGTCGCGATCGGCTGGGCGCGTGCACGCGGTGGCGGCGTCACGCTGCTCCACGTCCGCACGCCCGGGCGTCAGACCCCGACGCTGTACCAGCTGCTCGGCGAGCGCGCCCTCGACGAGCGCGTCGATCGCCTCGTGACGCGCACCGGCGATCCGGCCGAGGTCATCAAAGAGGAGCTCGCCGAGCACGACGCGATCCTCTTCGGAGCGACGGGTCGCGCTGGTGAGGAGGACCCGCTCGGCCCGGTCGGTCAAGCCATCGTCGCAAGCGCCCGCGCGGCGGTGATCGTCCGTACGGCCGTGCCGGTCGCGGCGAACGCCTTCGTCGCGAAACCCGCCCTCCCGGCCGATCGCGCCGAGCGCAGCCGCGTCATCGGCGAGCTCGTGGACAAGTGGTTCGTTCAGAACACGTTCGCATCGACCGAGTTCGCCGACGTGCGCCGCCTGGTCGAGGCGAAAGAGCGCCAGGGGCTGCGCATCTCGGTCGGCCTGCCCACCCTGAACGAAGAGGCCACCATCGCTCGCGTCATCCGCGCGATCCGCTCGCGCCTGGTGGAGCGCTTCCCGCTCGTCGACGAGCTCGTTGTCATCGACTCTGACTCGGACGACCGTACGCGGGAGATCGCGCGCGCCGAAGGCGTGCCGGTCTACATCCATAGCCAGATCCTTCCCTCCACCGGCAGCTACGTCGGCAAGGGCGAGGCGCTCTGGAAGAGCCTCCACGTGCTCAGCGGCGACATCGTCGTGTGGGTCGATACGGACATTTCGAACGCCCACCCGAAATTCGTCTACGGCGTCGTCGGTCCGCTGCTCATGCGTCCCGACCTGCAGTTCGTGAAGGCCTTCTACCAGCGCCCGCTGCGGGTCGACGGCGAGCTGCAGGCGACCGGTGGTGGACGCGTCACGGAGCTCGCCGCGCGTCCGATCCTCAACCTCTTCTTCCCCGAGCTGTCGGGGATGGTGCAGCCGCTCTCGGGCGAGCAGGGCGGACGCCGCGCGCTGCTCGAGCAGCTTCCCTTCTTCACCGGCTACGGCGTGGAGACCGGTCTGCTCATCGACACGCTGCAGCGCGCCGGCCTCGACGCGATCGCGCAGGTCGACATGCGGCAGCGCATCCACCGTAATCAGAGCCTGCTCGCGCTGTCGAAGATGAGCTTCGAGATCCTGCAGGTCGCCCTCCGGCGCGTTGGCGAAGGGCACGGGATGCGGCTCTGGGAGGAGGCGAACTCCACCATCAAGCTCATCACGCCGCAGGTGGGTGGGAGGCTGCACCTCGAGATGCACGACATCAGCGCGACCGAGCGCCCGCCGATCGCGACGATCCCCGAATACATCGCGCGTCGCCGGTGAAGGTCCTCCGCACCGTGGCGGACGTCCGTGCGTGGCGCGCGGGCGCGGGTCGGGTGGGACTGGTGCCCACGATGGGCGCGCTGCACGCCGGGCACATGTCGCTCGTGGAGCGCGCCGTGCGTGAGACCGACGCGGCGATCGCGTCGATCTTCGTGAACCCGACGCAGTTCGGCCCGAACGAGGATTTCGCCGCCTATCCTCGGCACGAGGCCGAGGACGTGGCGCTGCTCGAGAAGCACGGATGCGCGGTCGCCTTCGTGCCGTCCGTTGAGGAGATCTACCCGCCGGGCGACGCGACGCGCGTGACGCCCGGTCCGATCGCCGCGCCCCTCGAGGGTGCCGCGCGACCAGGCCACTTCGTCGGGGTCGCCACCGTCGTCGCGAAGCTCCTCGCCATCGTCCGACCGGACGTCGCGTACTTCGGGCAGAAGGACTTCCAGCAGCTCCGCGTGATCCAGACGATGGCGCGCGATCTGCGGTTTGGCGTGGAGATCATCGGTGGACCCATCGTTCGCGAGCCCGATGGACTTGCGATGTCCTCGCGCAACGCGTACCTCACACCCGACCAGCGGCACGCCGCGGTCGCGCTGTCCCGCGGACTGTTCAGGGCTCGCGAGATGTGGGAGCAGGGCGTCCGCCAACCACAGCGGTTGAGCAACGCGGTACGCCGCTACACGGATGCACCGGCCATTGCGCTCGAGTACGTCTCGGTCGCCGACCCACTCACGCTCGCGGAGCTCGACGCTCCCGCCGACAGCGCCGTCATTTCACTCGCCGCGCGAGTGGGCCGCGCTCGTCTCATCGACAATGTGCTCCTGGGCATGGATGTGGCGGACCTGCGGTGACGCGACGTTCGCTCCTCGTGGCGTTCAGCGTCGCCCACTTCGCGCATCACGTCACGAACAGCCTGCTCAGCGCGCTGCTCCCCTTCGTCCAGAACGCTTTCGGTCTGTCGTACACGAGCGCCGGGTTCCTGGTCGGCGCCTACTCGATCGCGTCGGGCGTGACGAACGCGCCACTCGGCGTGCTGGCCGACCGCGTCGGCGCGCGGCGCGTGATCGTGTGGGGCCTCGTTCTCATCGGGATCTCGAGCGTCGCGATCGGACTGTCCAGCGAGTACTGGCAGCTGCTGGCGTTCCTCGCGGTCATGGGCATCGCGAGCGGCACCTACCACGCGCCGGCCTCGGCGCTCATCGCGGAGATGTTCCCCACGCGCCGCGGCATGGCGATGGGCACGCACACGACCGCCGGGCATCTGTCGTTCTTCGCCGCGCCGCTGCTCGCCGGCATCCTCGCGACAGCGGGCTCGTGGCGAACACCGTACATCGCATTCGCGATCGCGCCGATCGCATGCGCGGTCCTGCTCTGGCGCGTCGCGCCGATGGGCGCCCGCTCGACAGGCCGTCACGGCTGGCTCGCGACGGGCGGCGACATCGCCGCCGTCGCGCGGCGCGTCGGGGCACTCGTGTCGCTGTCGATCGTCTTCCAGGTCGTGATCTCCGCCGCGATGGCCTTCCTCAGCCTGTATCTGGTGGACGCGCGCGGGATCTCCCCGGGCGTCGCCGCGGCCCTGTTCGGGGTCCCGCAGCTCGCGGGGCTGATCGGCGCGCCGATGGCGGGGACGCTCTCGGACCGCTACGGCCGGCGCATCGTGCTGCTGCTGGGGCTCGCGCTCATGGGCCCCTCGGCGTGGGCCCTCACCGTCGTCCCGAACGAGCTGGTCTTCCTGCCGCTCCTGCTGATGGGGATCTCGCTCTCGATCCGCGCGACGACGACCGAGGTGCTCATCGTCGACAACACCCCGGCGGAACGGCGCTCGACCGTGCTCGGCACGTACTACCTGGTGAACCAGCCCGTCGGCGGCGTCGCCGCGCCGATCTTCGGTGCCATCGCGGGCGCGATCGGCATGGGCGCGGCGTACGGCTGGCTCGCCGTGATCTTCCTCGTGCTTTCGGCGGTCGCGCTCCTCGCGGCCTGGCCTACGGGGCGAGCGCTCCGACGAGCAGAGTCATCGACTGATTGAGCGGCGCGGCCACGCCGCGTCGCTCGCCCTCGCGATGCACCGCACCACAGATCGCGTCCACCTCGGTCAGGCGTCCGGCCTGCACGTCCTGCAGCATCGAGGAGCGATTCGCGCCCGTGAGCTGCGCCATCTCGCGCCACCAGCGACGCGCCTCGTCCTCGCGCATCGCGACGCCGGCGGCGGTCGCGACGCGCGCGACCTCCGCCGCGAGGCCGTCAGCGACGCGCGAAGCGGCGACGTCCGCGAGAAGCTCAGCGTTCGTGTAGCCGAGCAGCGCGGTCGTCGGATTCACGGCGGCGTTCGTCGCGACCTTGCGCCACACCGACGGCCACGCGTCGTCCGTCGCGATGACCGTCATGCCACCGCGGCCGAGGGCACGTGCGAGCGCCTCGAAGGCACGGCGCGGTCCGCTGCCCGCTGGCCGCCCGAGCTCGACGCGTCCTGGTCCGGTGGCCTGCAGCTCCCCTCGCTCGTCGAGCCGCGCGCCGACGTAGATGACGCCGACCGCGGCGCGATCCTCACCCACCGCGGCGACGAGCGCCTCGTGATTGCCGAGACCGTTCTGGATCGTGATCGCCATGCCGTCCGGCGCGAGGATGCGTCCCGCGATGTCGGCCGCCCACGCGGTGCCGTGCGTCTTCACGCAGACGACCGCGACGTCCACCGGCTCCTCGTCCGGACGGAGGGGCGCCTTGGTGCGGTCGATGCGGACGAGCCGCGTCACGTGTCCCGCGAGTGCGCGCTCGACAACGCTGCCGATGGCGCCCATGCCGATGATCGCCACGCGCGGCGGGATCAGGTCAGCGATCCGATCACACCGCCCTCGGCCGCGTGGCGTTCTGCCGCAGCGCGGCGAGCTCGCTCTCCTTCATCGTGAAGCTGTGCTCCGCGTCGGGGAAGCGGCCCGCTCGCACGTCGCTGTCGAACGCTCGTAGCGCGTCGATCACCGCCGTCCCGATCTCGGCGTAGCGCTTGGCGAACTTCGGCTTGAAGTCGCCGTACAGGCCGAGCACGTCATGCAGCACGAGCACCTGGCCGTCACAGTCGATGCCCGCACCGATGCCGATGGTCGGGACCCCGATCCGCTCGGTCACCATGGCGGCGACCGGCGCCGGAATGGATTCGAGCACGATGGCGAACGCGCCCGCGTCCTCGAGCGCGACGGCATCATCGATGAGCTGGCGCGCGGCGCGAGCGCTCTTGGCCTGCGTCTTGAAGCCGCCGAACTGCGCGACGCGCTGCGGTGTGAGCCCGAGGTGCGCCATGACCGCGATGCCGTTCTCGACGAGCGCGCGGACGATCGGGACCGTCTCGTGTCCGCCCTCGAGCTTCACAGCGTCCATGCCCGCCTCCTTGAGGAAGCGCGCGGCGTTGCGGAGCGCATCCGTCGGTCCGGTCTGGTACGAGCCGAAGGGCATGTCGCCGATGAGCAGTGGCCGCGACGCGCCGCGTGACACGGCGGCCGCATGGCGGACCATGTCGTCCATCGTGACCGGCACGGTATTCGGGTAGCCGAGCACGACCATGCCGAGAGAATCGCCGACGAGGATGATGTCGATGCCCGCGGCCTCGACGAGCCGTGCGAAAGCGGCGTCGTAGGCGGTCATCATCGTGATGCGCTTTCCGTCGCGCTTCATGGCGACGACGTCGGGGATCGTGACCTTCTTGGCTATCGTGTCCATCGCGAACCTCCGTCCAGGCCGGCTGCTGCCGGTCCCGGCGTGACCGCAATCGTAGCGCCACAGGACTACCTCGCAGGTCTCATTCCAGCTCGTCGATCACGTCCGGAAGGGCCGCGAGGTCGCCGATGATGCGCGTCGGCGTGGTCTCCAGCTTCTCTCCGTGCCGATCGACGAACACGGTGCGGTAACCGAGCGCCGCCGCCGGCCGCATGTCGTGGTACTGGCTTGCGCCGACGTGAATGGTCACGTCCGGGCCGGCGTCGGCTCGCTCGACGAACATCGACCAGTGGCCGGGCGCGGGCTTGTAGCTGCCGCAGTCCTGCGCCGTGACGACGAGATCCGGCTCCAGCCCGAGCTGCGGAATGGACGACGCGATGAGATCCCGATCGACGTTGGAGAGGATCGCGATCTTCCGCCCGCGCCGCCGCAGCTCAGCGAGCGCGGCGGGCACCTCGGCGAACGGCCGCCATGCGGGAAGCGACGCGGGCAGCGGCGACGGCGCGTCGACGCCGAACGAGGCCAGCAGGCGGCGGCCGGCGACGTCGAGCACGTCGCGGTAGCGGCGGTAAGACTCGGCCTCCACCTTCGCCTCGATCGCGATGTAGCGGCGCGCGAGCTCGTCGCGGTCGATCGGCGCGCGCAGCAGCGGCAGGAGCGCGCGGGTGACCCCCCGTTCCCAGTCGATGAGCGTTCCGTAGCAATCGAAGGTCACCCACCGCACGGTCATGCCGTCCGCCCCGCGCGCCGCATTTTCCGTATCTTGACCGCTCGATGCGCAAGACGGAGCTCGCCGCCCTCATGCAGCGCGCCGAGGCGATCGTGGTGGCGAGCTACCTCGAAGCGAGCCCGCAGCTCGCCGCCGGGGCGGGCGCCGCCGTCGCGCGCTTCCGCGGGATCACGTGCCTCGGCGTGCGGCATGTCGAGGAGCCGTTCCTCAACCGCGCGCTCGGGTTCGGGACCGTCGCGGAGGCGACACCATCGCTCCTCGACCGCATCGAGCGTTACTACGCGTCGATCGGCCGCCCGCCGCGCGTCACCGAAGCCGTGGGCCACACGCCACGGGCGGCGATACGGCTCCTCGAACGCCACGGCTACGCCCGTGTCGAGGGATCCGACGACATGATCTACGGCTACCTGCGGCGTAAGCGACCCCCGATCCCCGACGTGCCGGGACTGACGGTGGAGCGAGCCGGCCCGGACGACGCCGACCGCTACGCGGAGGTCGCGTACGCGAGCTTCAAGGAACGCGGGCCGGTCTTCAAGGACATCGTCGCCGCGCTGCTGCGCGACGCGCGGCGGCGACGCTCATTGTTCGCGTACCTCGCGCGGATCGACGGCGTTCCTGCCGCGACCGGGATGCTCTTCGATGTGCGGCCCGTGGGTGGCCTCGGCAACGGCAGCGTGCTCCCGAAGTTCCGCGGCCGTGGGATCCAGACGGCGCTGATCGCGTACCGCATGCGCATCGGCTGGGACCGCGGCCTGCGGTACTTCTTCGGTCAGACGCAGAACCCGGTCTCCGCGCACAACCTGGAGGAGCTCGGCTGGCGTCTCCTTTACACCGAGATCGACTGGGTCCGCTCAGTGCGCTAGCCGCTCCGCGAGCTTTGCGATGAGACGGCGCGCGACCTCGGTCTTCGCGAGCAGCGGCAGTGCCTCGACGCCGTCGGCGCTCACGAAGGTGACGCGGTCGGTGTCGGAGCCGAAGACCGAGCCCGGGTCGCTCACGTCGTTGGCGACGACGAGGTCGAGCTTCTTCTCGCGCAGCATGCGTACCGCCTCGGCCGTCGCGTCACCAGTCTCGGCCTTGAAGCCGACGACGATCGCACCGGCGCGGCGCGCGGCCACGATCGCCTTCAGGATGTCGGGGTTCTCCGTCAGCCTTAGATCGAGCTCCTTGCCGGCCTCGCGTTTTTTGATCTTGTGCACCCTCGTCTCGATCGGCCGGTAGTCGGCGACCGCGGCCGCCATGATCACGGCGTCCGCGTTCGGGAGCAGACCGAGCACCGCGTCGCGCAGCTGCTCGGCGGTCTCGATCGGCACGAGGTGCGTCCCGGCCGGCGCCCGCAGCGCCGTCGGCCCCGAGACGAGGAAGACCTCCGCGCCGGCATCGGCCGCGGCCGCGGCTATCGCGTAGCCCATCTTCCCGCTCGAGCGATTCGAGACGAAGCGCACCGGGTCGATCGGCTCGAGCGTCGGGCCGGCGGTCACGATCACGCGGCGGCCCGCGAGCACCTGCGTGACTGCGAGCGCTTCCGCGATCGCGGCCTCGATGCGCTCGAGCGACGCGAGCCGGCCCGGACCGACGTCACCGGACGCGAGCGGACCCGACTCGGGCTCGACGATGCGCGCGCCGCGCGAGCGGAGCGTCGCGACGTTCGCCTGCGTCGCGGCGTTCTGCCACATGTGCGTCTCCATCGCCGGCGCAAGGACGATCGGCGCGTCGGTCGCGAGCACCGTCGTCGCGATGAGATCGTCCGAGAACCCGTTCGCGAGGCGCGCGAGAACGTGTGCGGTGGCCGGCGCGATCACGACGACGTCGGCCTGCCGCCCCATCGCGACGTGGCCGGCGGCGCGCTCGTCCTGGATCTGGAACATCTCGATCTCGACCGGCCGGTACGTGAGGGCCTGGAAGGTGAGTGGCTGCACGAACTCCGCGGCCGATCGCGACATCACGACCTGCACCGTCGCGCCCGCCTGTGTCAGGCGGCGCGCCAGCTCGACCGATTTGTACGCGGCGATCGAGCCGGTGACGCCGAGGACGATGAAGCGTCCGCGCAGCGCCTCCATCAAGCGTTCAGCTCGTACAGGAGACGCAGCCCTTCGAGCGTGAGGTCCTCATCGACCTTCTCGATGCCCTTCGCGAGCGGCGCGATCGTCGACGCGAGGCCACCGGTCGCGATCACCGTCGGCTTCGCGGGAAGCTCGGCGAGGATGCGCGCAAGCAGACCTTCGACGAGGCCGACATACCCGAACACGATCCCGGAGCGCAGGCAGTCCGCGGTGTTCTTTCCGATAGCCGTCGCCGGTGGCGTGAGCGCGACCCGGAAGAGCCGCGACGCGCGACCGAACAGCGACTCCGCGGAGACCTCGAGCCCCGGAGCGAAGGCGCCGCCCAGGAAATCGCCCTCCGCGCTCACGACGTCGAAGTTCGTCGTCGTGCCGAAGTCCACGACAACCGCGGGCCCGCCATACCGCCGGTGAGCAGCGAGCGTGTTCGCGATGCGATCGGCGCCGACTTCCGAAGGGTTGTCGACGCGAAGGCGGACGCCGGTCTTGATACCGGGTCCGACGATGAACGCCGCGCGGTCGAGGTAGCGCTCCGCGAGCCGCGTGAACGACTGCGTGAGCGGTGGCACGACGCTGCCCAGAACGAGCGCGTCGATCTCGTCGAGCGCGAGGTCTTCCTGTGCCAGCAGGCCGTCGAGCATCACCGCGAGCTCGTCCTCGGTGCGGTCGTGGACGGTGACGAGCCGCCACGTTCTGATCAGCCGGTCCTTGTCATATGCACCAATGACGATGTTCGTGTTGCCGACGTCGATCGCGAGAAGGGCGCTCACGTCAATCGTTCGATTCGGTGGCGCCGGTGCGCAGGCCTCCCTGCCCCATGTGCGCCTGGAGCGCCTTCGCGACGTTCGGCGGAACGAGGCCCTCGACCGACGCGCCGAACGCGACGAGCTCCTTCACGCGCGATGCGGAGAGGAACAGGTAGTCGGGAGCGGTCATGAGGTAGACCATCTCGATCTCCGGAGCGAGCTTGCGGTTCATGTTGCCCATCTCGAACTCGAACTCGAAGTCCGAGAGCGCGCGGATCCCACGGATGATGAAGCTCGCGCCGACCTCCTTCGCGAACGTCACCTGTAGCCCGTCGAACGTGCGGACCTCGACGTTGCGACAGGCTTTGCACGCCTCACGCATCAGTGCGACGCGCTGATCGGCATCGAACACCGTCTTCTTCGACAGATTGCGGCCGACGCCGATGACGACGCGATCGAAGACGCGCGCCGACCGCTCGACGATGTCGATGTGCCCGTTCGTGGGCGGATCGAACGAGCCGGGATAGATCGCCACCCGATCGCTCACGCCGGTCGCGCCTCCTGCATGCGGTAGTGCACGCCAGCGCGAATCGTAACGTGCAGCGGGACGCGCACCGTCACGAGCGTTCCGCCTCGCTCGCTACCCTCGATGCGGATCGTCCCGCCGTGCCGTTCGACGATCCAGCGCGCGATCGGCAAACCGAGACCGCTGCCGGACGCATCCATCCGGCGCGCGGCATCGCCCCGATAGAAGCGCTCGAAGACGTGGGGCAGTTCGGCGAGCGCGATGCCGATACCGTCGTCGTCGACCCGCAGCACGGCCTCCTTGCCATCGTCGGCGATCGACACGTCCACCGTCCCCTTCGGCGTGTAGCGGAGCGCGTTATCGAGGAGCACGAGCACGAGCTGCTTGAGGCGGTCGCGCTCGCCATTCACGGTGACAGCGTCGATGGCGCTCACCCGCAGGCGCCGGCCGGCGATGCCCTGCAGATCCGCGAAGGTCTCCATCAGTACCTCATCGAGCTGGAGTGGCCGGGGCGCGAAGGCCTCGACGGCATCGGCGCGCGCCAGCACCAGCAGCTCATCGACGAGGCGCGACAGCCGCTCGGTCTCCCGGCGGATGTGATCGATCGCTTCCCGCTGCTCTTCGGGCGAGGTCTCGCCCATCGCCAGCAGCTCGGCGTTTCCGCGGATCGTCGTCAGCGGCGTGCGCAGCTCGTGCGAGACGTCGCCGACGAAACGCTGCTGTTGGCGATGGGCGTCATCGAGGCTCGCGAGCATCTCGTCGAAGGTGAGACCCAGGCGAACGAGCTCGTCCTGATCGTCGCCCTCGACGCGCACACGCCGGGAGAAGTCGCGCGAGCGCGCGATCTCCGCGGCAGTGTCGGTCATCCGCGCGACGGGACGGAGCGCGCTCGCCGCGATCGTCGATCCGCCGGCCGCGCCGACGCCGACTGCGGTGAGCGCGAGCAGGATGAGGGCGTTACGTAGCTCAGCGTTCGACGCGTCGACCTCCGAGAGGGTGACCGCGGTGACGACGTGCACGTCGGTACCTTCGATCGGCGCCACAAAGAGCCGAACACGACCGTCGACCGTCCAGCTCGTGAGCCAGCCAGGCTTGAGCTGCGCGACGCTGAGGTAACCGAACGCCGGATCGTCCGTGCCACCGGCGCTGTCGAGCATGCGCGTGCCCTGGAACAGCCAGACCGCGTGCGGCTCGGCGATGATCTTGTGGAGCGCGACGAGGCGGACCTCTGCGGGATCAGTGCCGCCCTGGAGCTCGGCCACGACGTCCATCGTCGCCTGCTCGGTCATGTCCTGGATCGCCGCGTCGACGTCGGCATCGTGCGACTCGGCGTGCAGGACGTACGCCAGAGTGAGCGCGACGGCAAGGACGCCCGCGAGCAGCGCGCCGTACCAAACGGTGAGGCGCCGCCGAAGAGTCACGCCTCGGCGCGGAGCGTGTATCCCGCGCCGCGAAGCGTGTGGATGAGCCGCGGCTCTCCGCCGGCCTCCAGCTTCTGCCGGAGATATCCGACGTACACCTCGCAGACGTTCTCATTGCCCTCGAAGTCATATCCCCATACCCGTCGCGTGAGGTCGGCCTTGGGGATGACCTGCCCGGCCTCGCGCATGAGATGAAGGAGCAGGCGGTATTCGGTCGACGTCAAGGCGAAGCGACGCTCGCCGCGGCGCGCGTCGTGCTTTCCGACGTCGAGCTCGAGGTCCGCGACGCGAAGGACCTCCGGCGCTGGCTCGCGCCGCCGAAGCACGGCGCGCAAGCGCGCTGCGAGCACTTGAAGGCTGAAGGGCTTCACCAAGTAGTCGTCCGCGCCCGCGTCTAGCCCGACGATCTGGTCGCCGGCGCCATCTTTCGCGGTGAGCATCAGGATGCCGAGATCGGGGCGTTCGCTGCGGATGCGTCGACAGACCGCGAGCCCGTCGGTCCCGGGCATGAGCACATCGAGCACGATCGCGTCGGGACTCCAGTCGCGCACGGACCTCAGCGCCTCATCGCCGTCAGGCGCGGTCCGCACCTCGTATCCCTCGCGTATGAGCGTCCGGGCGACGACACTCGTGACGCCGTCGTCGTCGTCCGCGACGAGAACGCGCTGCGCCCGGCGGTCAGTGGCCATGCCTCGAGTGTCCGGAGAAGCCTGACATGCGGAACCTGCCGGTCGGACCACCTCGTCGGTGCCGAACGGGCCTTTTTCTCAGCCAGCTCTTAGGCGACGGTTTCACGACGGACCTGAGACAGCGCTGAGAGCGCCAGGTGAGCGTGGGAGGCTCCGCGGATGACGGGTCAAGTGTCACGGAGGCAGCTCCTCGGGACCCTTGGGGGCCTCGGAGCGGGCGCGCTCGCCGCCGGGTTCGTTCCCATCGCGTTCGCCGAGGCGGAGGCCGCCGACACGGGCCCGAAGCGCCAGTGGGCGATGGTGATCGACATGCGGAAGTGCGATGGCTGCAAGGCCTGCACCGTAGCCTGCCAGGAGACCCACCACCTCCCCACGAACTTCGAGTGGATCAAGGTCTTCGAGGTCCACGACAAGCAGGGCGGCGCGTACTTCATGCCGCGGCCGTGCTTCCAGTGCGAGACCGCCCCCTGTCTGCGGGTCTGCCCGGTCGCCGCGACGTTCAAGACGGACGAGGGCGTCGTCCTCGTCGACCAGGACCGCTGCATCGGCTGCCGCATGTGTATGGCGGCGTGCCCGTACGGCGCGCGCTACTTCAACTACGCCGATCCGCCCGTGGTGAGCAACCCCTTCCAGAAGCCGACACCGGAATTCCCGGTCCCGCAGCAGAAGGGCACCGTTGGCAAATGCATGTTCTGCGTCCACCGCAGCGTGAACGGCGAGCTGCCGGCCTGCGTCGAAGGGTGCCCCATGAAGGCACTGTGGATCGGCGACCTCGTCGAGGACGTCGCCACGAACGGCGATGAGACCGTCCGCCTCTCGACCTTCATCACGGAGAACGACGCCTTCCGCTACAAGGAAGAGCTGGGCACGGGACCGCGCGTGTACTACATCGCCGGCCACGGCCAGCTCCTGGACTTTTGATGGACCACCGGTCGCACGACCTCTACGTGGCCCGCGCGATGTGGTCCATCGGCCGCGGCGACGCCAAGTTCTGGATCAGCGTGGCCGTGCTTTCCGCGCTCGTCGCCGCGGGGTTCTACGCCTACGTCTACCAGGTACAGCGCGGACTGTGGGTGACCGGGCTCAACCAGAAGGTCTCGTGGGGCTTCTACATCATCAACTGCGTCTTCTTCATCGGGATCAGCTACGGCGGCGCGATGACGAGCGCGATCCTCCGCCTCACCAACGCGAAGTGGCGCGCGCCGCTCACACGCATCGCCGAGGCGACCGCCGTTGCCGCGCTCCTCGTCGGTGCGATCTACCCGATCATCGACCTCGGCCGACCCGATCGCTTCCTCTACGTGGTCCAGTACGCGCAGGTGGGGTCGCCGGTCGTCTGGGACCTGGTCGCGATCAGCACCTACATGCTGGCGAGCCTCGTCTTCCTCTACCTGCCCCTGATCCCCGATCTCGCGACGACGCGCGACTCGATGCGGCCGAGCCTGCTCCGCCGGATCTACGGGGTCCTCGCGCTCGGGTGGATCGGCACCGTTGGACAGGAGCGCACGCTGCAGCGCGGCATCGCCATCATGGCCGTGCTCATCATCCCGCTCGCGATCTCGGTGCACTCGGTCCTCGCGTGGCTCTTCGCGGTCACGGCCCGCGGTGGCTGGCACAGCACGATCTTCGCTCCGCTCTTCGTCCTCGCCGCGATGCTGTCCGGCGTCGCAGCGGTGATCATCGTGGTCGCCGTCTTCCGCAAGGTGTACAGCCTGCAGCAGTTCATCACCGCGAAGCACTTCCGCTATCTCTCGTACCTGCTCATCGCGCTGGGCATGGGGTACGTGTACTTCATGGTCAGCGAGTACCTGACCGAGGGGTACCTCCTCGACGCCTCCACGACGCCGGTCCTCGAGGCGATCTTCATCGGGACGTATGCGCCCGCGTTCTGGTCGTTCACCGTCCTCGGCCTCCTGTTCCCGCTCGCGCTCGCCGCGCTGCCGGGACGGCTCATGATCGGTCGCGCCTGCGTCGCGTCGGGGCTCGTCATCGCCGGGATGTGGCTGAAGCGCTTCCTCATCGTCGTCCCGGGCATGGCCGAGCCGGTCATGCCCTGGGACTGGGGCCGGTATGCGCCAACGTGGGTCGAGGTGACGATCACGATCGGCACCGCTGCGGCGATCCCGCTGATCCTCATCATCTTCTTCCGCTTCTTCCCGGTCATGTCCGTCCACGAGATGGAAGAGGTCGAGGGCACACCCGAGCCGCGCGGCGTCGT
>JBGPZT010000098.1:0-10235 GCA_041493915.1 Candidatus Limnocylindria bacterium | reverse complement strand
TGATGTAGAACTCGTGGTCGACCGGCGGCAGCCCGCCTTCGGGCTCGACCAGGATCAGACCGTACATGCCGTTGGCGATGTGCATCGGGATCGGCGCGGTCGCGCAGTGGTAGACGTACAGACCGGGGTTGAGCGCCTTGAACGTGACGACCGACTCCTTGCCGGGACCGGTCTGGGTCGCAGTGGCACCCCCACCCGGTCCGTTGACGGCGTGCAGGTCGATCGAGTGCGTCATCACGCTGGTCGCGGCGTTCTTCAGATGTAGCTCGACAGTGTCGCCGACGCGAACGCGGACCATCGGCCCGGGAACGGCGCCGCCAAAGGTCCAATAGGTGAAGGTCTCCCCTTTTTCGATCTCGGCGACGACCTCTTGGGTCTCAAGATCGACGCGCACCGTCGCCGGCGCTGCTCGCTTGAGCGGCGCCGCAACGGCTGTCGCCGGCCGGGCGATCGTCTTTGCCGTGACCGCTTTCGCCGGCGCCAACGATGCTTGTGCCGCGTTCCCGGCCGGGACAGCCGGCGTGACCACGCTCGCCGACACGCTCGCCGCGGCCGGGGCCGCGACGGTCACCGCGCGGATGTTGCCGGTCGCACCGACGACGGCGACGACAAGCGCAGCCGCCATTGCCATACCGACCGCCCCAAGGACGGCGCCCATCGTCGCGCTGGCGAGGACCTCGGAGCGCTGGTCATTTGCGTGCGCAGTCATTGCCTTGCCTCCACGGCCGTGGCCACGCTACGTCTGCGTTGGCCTCAGTTGCACAGGAAACATGTAGGCGCGCCGCGCCCGACGGAAGATGCCGAAGGTCCCGTTTTGACGGGACCAACGGCGTGGCTGGATAACGACATCGTGCGCGGTCGTTCGCAGACCGTCATGACGAACTGGTCATCCCGGATGGGTCGCCCTCGGCTACTCCTTGCGCTCGACCTGGAAAGTGAAATCCCCCGCGATCGCCGCGATCGCGCCGATCGCCGCCCACACCGGGACGAGTGCGACCCCCACGAGCCCGACGGTCAGCGGGACCTCGATCAGCGTGACGCCCCGTGGGTCCTTCACGATGATGCGGCGCACATTGCCCTCGTGGATGAGCTCCTCGGTCTTCGCGATGAGCTTGTCAACGCTATCGCGGTCCAGCTTGAACGTCTCGATGATCGTGTCCTTGATCTGTGTCGCCATGCCTTTGCTCCTTTGATCTTCTGATCTTCGTCTAGGGCGCGTCGCGTCCGGCGACCGCGTACGCGGTGGGGTCGTGCACGAATGTCGCCTTGCAGCCCGGTGCGCAGAAGAGGTACTCGCGCTCGGCGAACGTGATCGCGAGGTCGTGCTCGAGCGCTTGCGCACGATCGACGCTCATGCCGCAGACCGGGTCGACACCAAGCCTCAGCTCTCGTGTTTGCGCTTCGGTCAGGATCGTCACACGTCACCTCCTCGAACGTTCTTCGCGCTCTAGATGAACAGCGTCACCGCGTCTTTCATGTCCTCGATGGCGCTCATCGCGCCGGCCGGCTCCCCGACACCCTCGACCAGGTCCTCGCGCTTCAGGCCCATCAGGTCCATCGTCATCTGGCAGGGCACGAGCTTGACGCCGAGGTCGCGCGCGATGTCGAGCAGCTCCTGCGGGCTCGCGACCTTGTGATCCTTGGCCAGCTTGCGCATCATCATCGGCCCGGCGCCGAGGAAGTTCATCTTCGATAGGCGCAGGTGGCCGGTGCCGCCGCGGTTCGCCACCGCGAGCATGCGCTGCATCCAGTTCTCGCCGGTGATGCGCACGTCGTTCTTCACGATCGAGAAGAGACCCCAGAAGGTGAAGAAGATCGTCGTTTGCATCCCGCTCGCCGCGGCGGTGGTGGCGAGGATGAGCGTCGGCCAGATCTTGTCGAGGTCGTCACTCCACGCGACGACCACGAGCTTCTCGTGCGCGGTCTTGGGTGGAGCCGATGGGATCGCCTCCGCGGGTCGTTCGATCGTCTCGAGCATCACGTCACCTCTTCCTGATCACGAATCGGAACACGTTGCCGAATTGGCTCGACTCGAGCAGCTCGTTCCCGGTCGCACGTGCCCACGCGGCGAAATCCTTCACCGACCCCGGGTCGGTCGCGAGCACCTCGACGAGGTCGCCGGATACGAGGCCCCTCATCGCCTTCGCCGTCTTGACGATCGGCAGCGGACAGGAGAGCCCTTTGAGATCAAGTTGGGTGCTGATCGCGAGGGTCATCTTCGGACTCCTTTCCCGAGGCTCAAGGCACGCGGCCCTGCGGGACCGTGTGCCAGTAGATGCGGTTGAACAGCCACTTCCCGAAATGCCAGACCTGCGAGGGCGTCGGCGGCACGGGCGGGTGCTGGTAGTCGAAGCGAAGCGACGTCGCCTTGCCATACCCCGTCTCGAGGAAGCACATCACGCGACCCTCATAGCTCCGCTTCGGCGCGGTGCCTTTCACCAGAGAGGCGATGCGGCTCGCGACGACCGGCGCCTCGAAGTGCGCCGTTGAGCCGCTCTTCGAGATCGGCAGATCCGTCGCGTCGCCGAGCGCGAAGATCCGTTCGTGGTCGCGGTGCGCGAGGGTGTAGCGATCGGTCGGCACCCAGCCGCCGGCGTCACCCAGGCCCGACGCTTCGATCACGGTCTGTCCGCGGTGCGGTGGGACGAGCACGAGCAGGTCGTACTCGGCCTCCTCGCCCTCGAGCGAGGTCACGACGTGCTTCGCCGGATCGACCGATTCGACGTTGAAGAACGTGGAGAGCTTGATGCCGCGCTTCTCCATGATCGGTTGCACCAGCTTCGACGCCGACTCGACGGTGAAGGCGCGGTTCAGCGGCGACAGCAGGGTGATCTCGCTCCTCTCGCGGAGACCGCGCCTCCGCAGGTACTCCTCGAGCATGAGCGTGAACTCGACGGGCGCCGGAGGGCACTTGTACGGGATGCCGGCGACGCCGACGAGGATGCGGCCACCGGAAAAGCGCCTCAGCTCCTCGCGGAGCCGTTGCGCGCCGTTGAGCGAGTAGAACTCGTGCGCGCCCTCGACCATGCCTGCGACCTGCTCGGGCACCAGACGCGCACCGGTCGCGAGCACGAGATAGTCGTACGGGACCGTTGTGCCGCGCGCGGTCTCGACGACGGAGCGCGCCGTGTCGACACGCGTGGCGGTCTCGATCGCGAGATCGACCTTCTTCCGAAGCAGGACGCGCTCATCGCGCGCGAGCCATCGTCCATTCGCCTGCCCGAGCGCGACGTACAGGAAGCCGGGCTGGTACAGGTGCATGCCGGTCGGATCAACCACCGTGACGCGGCCTGCGTCGCCGAGCGAATCGCTCAGGAGATTCGCGGCGAGCGTGCCGCCCACGCCGCCACCCAGGACCACGACGTTCGCGCGCATCAGCGCACCTTCTTCACGATGAAGCGGACGAAACCGTCCTCAGGCCGCACGGCGACGAGCTCGTGCTTCGCCTTCGCGACCCAGGCCGGGATGTCCGTCTTGCTGCCCTCGTCGCCGGAGAGGACCTCGATGACATCGCCGATCGTCCCCTGGCGGATGGCGCCGATGAGCGACATGAGCGGTCCGGGGCAGGCCATGCCCCGCGCGTCGATCGATCGCGTGATCTGTGGCTCGGTCTGCACGATGGTCATGGCTTTCTCCTCAGATGAACGTGATGGGCCCGTTGGCTTCGCTCATGAACGCAGCGACGCCCTCGACGTCGTCGACCAGGCCGTCCAGGTCTTCGGCCTTGAGATCGAACATCTCCATCGACAGCGCGCAGGCGTGGATGCCGACCTCCCCGATGTCCTTGGCCTGGCGGAAGATCTCGCTCCAGTGATTGCCGCTCTGCATCGCCATACGCACCAGCCCTTTGCCTTCGGGGCCGGCCTCCGGCGCGACACCGTGCGCGTCGCGCAGATGGTCCTTGCGGAAGGCCTCGAGGGCCCAGTACTGCAGGAAGATGTTGACCCTCCGGCCCATCGCGGCCGCGCCGGCCGTAAGGATGGCCGCGGACGCGAGCTTGTCGTCCGTGCCCGAGAACATCACCAGCGAGAGCGTGCTGTCGCTGTCATCCATCACCGACCTCCGTGGCGCACCTGTCGATCACTGCCATGAGCGTCAGGTCTGGAGGGCCCGGCGACGAGTGCCGTTGCGCCGCTTCGCGGGGGGCGTTCGACACCACGGTGGTGGGACCACCGGTGATAGATCAGCCCGTCGAAGCGGGAGCGTCCTCCGGCGCGGCCGTCTCGGCGAGCTCGGCCGATGCGGGCTCCGCGGGCACGGGCGCGATGAGCATCGAAGACGTTCCGGCGACCATGACGCGCTCCGCCGTGCTGCCCCAGAGCGGGCGCCGTGGTCCGCTGAGCCCCCGCGAGCCCAGGACGATGAGGTCAGCGCCGATCGTCGCGGCTCGGGCGAGGATCGTGTCCGGCACGGCTCCCCGCTCGACGTACGTGCTGCTCGTCGCCGTGGACGGGAGAGCCGCGGCCGACTGTTGGAGAAGGATCCGGGCGCGCTCCGCTTCGTCCCGCTCGAACGACTCGCGCAGAGCGAGGATCTCATCGTCCGTCGCGGGCGCGACCTGCGACCAGTCATGCGCCGGCAACACGTGGAGCAGCTCGACGGTCACCTCGCGCGAGAGCGGAAGGCGCGCGAAGAGCAGGAGCGCGGCTCGCGACGCGAGGGAGCCGTCGACCGCGATGAGCACGCGACGCGGCGCACTGCGGCGGTCCCTCACCACGAGGACCGGCACCGGGCTGAGGACCGCGAGCGTGCGGGCGGTGCTGCCCAGCATCAGACCGCTCACGAGCCCCAGTCCGCGCGAGCCGACCACGACAAGGTCGGCGTGCCGATCCTGTACCACTCGGAGGATCGCATCGACGGCATCCAACCCGTTCTGCACGACGCCGGACGTTCGCACGCCGATGGTCGCGAGCCGCGCCGTCGCCGCTTCGACGACCTCGCGGGCGGCACGCCGTCGGCGATCCATCAACCGCGCGACGAGTCCCGTCCCGTCCGGCCTCGCCGCAAGGAAGAACGCGGGGTACGAGACCACGACGACCTCGTCGATGGGCCGCAGTGGCAGCGCGAGCAGAGCGTCGAGCGCGACATCGGCCCCCTCCGACCCATCCGTCGCGAAGAGGAGCCGGACGCCACCGTCGTTCGACACGGGCCTTGCTCCTTACCTTTCCGCTAGAGCGCGACCGCCGCGCGCGGCATCGCGAGCTGAGGCTCCGCGACAACGAGCGGCTTGAGCGCGGCCTTGGCGATGAGGACGGCGCAGTGGGCCTGGCTGAGCACCTGGTCCGCGACGCTGCCCTGGAGGAGGCCCGCGGCTTTCGTCTGTCCCCGCGAGCCAAGGACGATGAGATCGGTCCTCGCGGCCGCGGCACGCACGAGGATCTGCTCGGCGACGTGGCCGCGCCCGATGACCGCGTGATCGATGGCGTGCGCGGCAAGCGTCGAGGCGGCCTGCGCCAGCACAATCTCGGCCCGCCTCTCGTTGATGTCATCGTCCTCGAGCACGTGCACGAGAGTGATGGCGGCGTCCGAGGGCAGCGGCATGTGCGCGAGCAACGCGATCGCCGCACGCGCGTCGTCTGAGCCGTCGACCGCGACGACGATGCGCCGCGGTGCGGTGCGGCATTCGCGCACCATGAGGACGGCCACCGGTGCGTGACGGGCCAGGGCGCGCGCGACGCTCCCGAGGATCGATCCGGCGAACGCGCCCAGACCGCGCGACCCGATGACGATGAGGTCTGCCGCGTACTCGAGCGCCGCGACCTCGATGGCCTCGGTGACCGGTCCGGCGCGTACCAGGGCGGCCGCCGAGACGCCGCGAGCCGAGAAGCGCTCGAGCGCCCGCGCGGCGATGGTGTACGCGGATCTGTCCCCGCGATCGGCCAGCAGATCGGCCTGACCGCGCTCGAGCACGGGCGTGCCCACGAATGAATACGTCGGAACGGTCAGAACGGTGACGTGGTCGGCGCACGCGAGCGGAAGCGCGCTGAGGAGATCGAGCGCGACCTCGGCACCGTGCGAGCCATCGGTCGCGAACAGGAAGCGCATCGCGTCGAGCATCAGAGCCGTCCGGTCCTGTGTCTGTCGGGCAGCGCCCCCTCGCGCGAGAGTGGCGCGCCGGACGGCCATTGGCGCCGGACGGCCATAGGGTCGGGGCGTATGGCGAAGGTCTTCGGGACGTACGTGGCCATCCTCGATGACGACCGCGCGTCCTCACTCTGCCGCGCGGGAGCGCGGCGACTGGTGTTGGACGCGGCGGCGACAGTGCGTCCCCGGAGCGGCGATCGCGTGGCGCTGCTTTCGGTGCGGGGGCCGCTCTTCGTGACCGATGCGGCGTTCGTGGGGACCGCGGACGTCCTCGCGGATGACGGCGCCGCGCTGAAGCTCCGCCACCGCGTGCTGGCGCCGCCCGAGAACACCGTCGCGCTCCGAACGCTTCCCTCCCTGCGCGTGTCGGCCGGCTGGACGCACGCCAAGCTGGGCGCCCTGCGCGGCGGGGTGGTCCCCTGCACCGCCCGCGATGCGGAGCGCATCGAGGCGGCACTGCTGGCGGTCGCGCGGGCGTATGGGCCGCGCGCAAAACGGCCGGCGCACCGCAAGCCGCGCACCCCCGGTCGTCGCGCGCTCATCGCCGGCCGCGCTGCGGTCGGGCGCCACCCGTAGCCCGCCGTCCGGTGGGGACCAACGGCGTAGCAAAACAGGCCGAGCGGCCGGTTCCCCCGACAGGCGTCGGACCTACGGTCACGGCCGTGACACAGGTGGCCGAGCTCGAGGCCTATCGCGTCGGCGCTCGCGCGCTCGCCGCTCGCATCCTGGGCGCGCAGGAAGCGGAGCGGGTCCGGGTGTCGCGCGAGCTCCACGACGACACCGGCCAGGCGCTGACGCTGCTCCTCGTCCGCCTGCAGATCGTCGAGAACATGTCGTCCGAGCCCGAGATCCGCAGGGAGCTCGCCGAGCTGCGCGAGCTCGTCGCCGAGACGCTCGACGGCGTGCGCCGCCTGGCCGTTCACCTCGGGCCGAGCGTGCTCGAGGACCTCGGACTCTGCGCCGCGCTCGAATGGCTCGCGGATCGCGTGCGGGCCGAGACCGGCCTCGTCGTGGATCTGCGCCTCGAGTGCGAGTGCGGGCACGTCTCGCCGGAGGTGGCGGTCGCGATCTTCCGCGTCGCTCAGGAGGCGCTCACCAATGTGGTGCGTCACGCACGCGCGACGCGCATCGAGATCCGACTCGAGACGGACGGCGCGCTCGAGCTGTCCGTCTCCGACGACGGCACGGGCTTCGCCGTCGACGAAGCGCAGGCGCAGCCTACCGCCAGCATCGGCCTCTTCGGGATGGCCGAGCGGGTCGCGCTCGTGGGCGGCAGCCTCGAGATCCATTCGAGCCCGGGCGGCGGGACGCGCGTCCGCGCGTCCGTCCCGCTCCGGGAGGAGGCACTCACATGATCCGCATCGTGCTCGCTGACGACCACCAGATCCTGCTGGCCGGACTCAAACGGCTCATCGATTCGAAAGGTGACATGGAAGTGGTCGCGACGGCCATCGATGCCACATCGGCGATCGAGGCCACGCGGGTACATCGGCCGGACGTGCTCGTACTCGACATCTCGATGCCCGGCGGCGGACTCGAGGTCGCGCGGCGTGTCCGAGAGATGGAGTTGCCGACGAAGATCGTGATCCTGACCATGTACGCCGAGGATCGGTACGTCATGGAGGCAGTCCGGCTGGGTGCGGCCGGATACGTTCTGAAGCGCTCCGCGGACAAGGAGCTCATCGACGCGATACGCGCCGTTGCGGCCGGAGATGCGTATCTCACGCCGGCCGCCGTTCGGCTCCTTCTCGCGACGCAGCAGAGCGAGAACGGCCGCACCGAGCCCGCGCTTTCCCCGCGTGAGCGCGAGGTGTTGCGCTTCACGGCGCGCGGCTTCTCGAACCTGGAGATCGCCGAACGGCTCTTCGTCAGTCCGAAGACGGTGGACACGTACCGGTCGCGCATCATGGCGAAGCTCGACCTGCATCGGCGTTCCCAGCTTGTCGAGTACGCCCTCGGTCACGGCCTTCTCGAGTGATGAGGCAGGCATGACGAGGCAGATCCATCGCATCGCTGATGGGCGTGTCTTCTGTCGGCGTGACGGACGCGACGTCGACTTTGAGCGATGCCTGATATGCCCGCTGCTCAAGGACATCGACCTCGATTCGCGCCGTCCGAAGGTGACCTGCCAGCTTCCGGCGGAAGTCGAGGACCGGCTCCTGGCGCACGCGGCGCCCTAGTGCGCGCGCTCTGCGCGACCGCCGGAGCGGTGGCCATCGCTCTGGCCGCGTGCGGCGGCGCCGTCATCCCAACGCCCACCCCCACGGCATCGTCAAGCGCGCCCGTCGACCGCGTTCAGATCTACTACGCGCGCTCGGACGAGGTGCCGCTGGCTGTCGCGCTGGACCTCGCGCCGGGAATGCCGGTCGAGCAGCGCGTGTACGCACGCTTCGCGGCCCTCGCCGCCGCGCCGTGGCTCGGGCCGGGGCTTTCCTTCAACGTGCTGAACGAAGCGGCGCGGGTGTCCGCCGTGTCAGTGGATCACGACCTCGCGGTGCTCGACTTCACCGTCACCGAGGATGAGTGGGGACTTTACGACGGCTCAGCCCTGCGCGCCTTCCTCGAACAGGTCGTCTTCACCGCCACCGACGAGAGATCGATCTACAAGGTGCGACTCACGCAGAACGGCGGCCAGGACGCGGTCATCGCCACACACACGGCGATCGTGTCATACGGCACGCCACTGACGCGCGAGCTGGTCGCGCCGAACGCGCGGCCCGACCACAGCGTCGCGTACTTCGCGCGCGACCAAGACGCGCCCCTCGCGGTCTTCCTCGAGGGCGCCGGTCTCGGCGCGACAGCTGAGGACCGCATCCGGTCGCGGCTCGTGGCGCTTGAGAACGGACCGACGCGCGCCGGAGCCGACGCGTTCAACGTCGTCGCGACGATGAACGCCCGCTTGCGGTCGGTCACGATCGCCGGCGATCTGGTGACGATCGACTACCGCGTGCCCGGCGACGACTGGGGCATCAACGGGAGCGTCGTCCTCCGTGCGCTGGTGGAACAGCTCGTTTTCACCGCGAGCGAGGAACCTGGGATCGTGCGCGTCCTCATCACCCAGAACGGTGAGCGAGGCGCGGTCATCGGCGGAGAGGGTCTGACCATCGATCGGCCGCAGACGCGACGCGGCCTGCTTGGGAGCTAGTGGCTCGCCTCGTGGGTGCGATCGGCCACGTCATCGACCTCGCCGCGACTCGCGTGGAAGAACAGGCGCGCCGTCAGAGTCCCGACGAGGATCGCCGCGGCGACGGCCAGCAATACACCGGCGGTCACCAGAGCAAGGGAGAGGGCGTCGAACTGCTCCATCGGCCGATGGTCGGTCTACAGGGCATGTCCGAGGTAGGGCCAAAGGTCACCAGTACGCTGGGCCGGCGGCGTTTCCTCGCCGGCGCGGGACTGCTTCTCGCGTCCGCGTGTGCGCCCGCGGCGTCGCGACCGGCGCCTACGAGCGAGACAGCAGCGCTGCCCGCGCTCGGCGCGGACCCGAAGTTGGGCATCTGGCCCGAGCAGTACCAGCGGGCGCCGGCGAGTGTGCGCGAGGCTTACAGCTGGGCGGTCGGTCACGAGCCGACGCTGCGCTTCATCCCCTGCTACTGCGGATGCGCGGCCGACGGCCATACCAGCAACTACTCGTGCTACGTGCGATCGGCCCTGGCCGGCGGCCGGGTGATCCTGGATCCGCACGGCTTCGGCTGAGGCGTCTGCGTCGGGATCACGCGTGACGTGATGACCATGACCGCCCAAGGTCAGAGCCTGCGACAGATGCGAGCTGCGGTCGACGCGCGCTGGTCGTCCGCCGGCCCGCCTACGCCGACGCCCCTGCCGTAGGGCCCAGCTCCAGACGGGCAGCCCGGAGGTCCCTGTGCGGCCGGACCGTACGGCGCCCCGATTTGGTCCACAGGACCCTGTTCCACCTTTCGACCCGAACGCAGAGTCCAACTCATCAAGGAGGTCTACAAAGACATGGCAAACAATCGGATCGGTCAGGGCACTGTTGTCGCTGACCCACCCATCGCTCGGTTCCTGTTCTCCGACACCCGCATGGCCCCGGTCTGGCTCATCCTCCGCATCTACATCGGATGGGCCTGGCTCGAGGCCGGATGGCACAAGGTCCAGGACGTCGGCGCGACGACGAACTACGTCATCGACGG
>JBGPZT010000090.1:0-11073 GCA_041493915.1 Candidatus Limnocylindria bacterium | reverse complement strand
TGGCGCAGACGCTTGTCCTGGAACTCGGGCGCGGTCTCCCAGTTGAAGTACAGCGCCGGCCCGGTGAAGATCGGGCCGCGGATGATGCGGTAGCCCTTGTCCTGGAACGCCTTGTCCGTCGCCAGCGGGAAGCCGTGCGTCGCGTAGTCGACGTCGCCGTTGAGGACGAGTGGTGTGATCTCGGCGGTCTCGCCCTGGTAGATCACGATCTTGTCGAAGTTCACCTTGTCGGCGAAGAGGCCGCCGGTGTTGCGGACCATCGAGAGCTGCGCGGCGGTCACGCTCGCGGTGTCGATCTTGTACGGACCGACCGAGTACGGCGCGGTCGGACGAAAGTCGTTCATCTCCTTGATCAGCGCCTTGCCCGCGTCGGTCGAGTTCGTGCCTCCGCCGGCGTAGAAGGTCTGAGCCTTCGCGGCGAGCGCGCCGAAGATCGAGTCCGGCTTGATGCCGTTCCGCAGGATGAGGCGCTCGCCGAGGCTCGTCGGCTTCGTGTAGTGGAAGCGAACGCTGAGCTCGTCGATGGCCTCGACCTTGTCGATGAAGTTCCAGATGCCGTAGCTCGCCAGACGGCCGACCATGTACGTGGTGATGACGTCCTTCGAGGTGAAGGCCTTGCCGTCGTCCCACTTGAGCCCGGCGCGGAGCTTGACGTCGTAGTTGTCGCCCGTTTGCTTGGCCGACTCCGCGAGCCAGAAGTCGTACTTGTTGCCGGCCCAGTTGTATACGGCGAGCGACGAGATGAAGAGGTCGGTGTAGATGCTCCCGCCGAGGATCGCGTTGGTCGCGTAGAAGTTCCAATGACCTTGTGGCTGCAGCACGTAGGGCCAGCCACCGTGGAACTCGCCACCCTTCGCCGATGTGCCACCGCCAGTTGTGGTCGTCGTACCGCTCGTGCCCGGCGCGCATGCCGCTGCGATCAGTCCAAGGCTGGTGAGCGTCGCATCACGGAGCAGGCGACGCCGTGTCGGTGCATATCCCGTTGTCGTTTCGGTCATTTGGTCCCTCCCGAGCGCGAATCTGTCTCGTTGTAGCCGTTACTGCTGGCTTTGTCGACTGTCCTTCGCGTGTGCGTGCGTGGCGGTGGCGGCAGCGATGATCGCGCGAGCACGGTCACGATCCCGATGAACAACAGGCCGATGACGGCGGCGACCACGGCGGCGACGAACTCCGCCGAAGAGCGGTCCTCGAAGGGGAGTACCAGCAACGACAGCGCAAGGATCACGAATCCGAGTCGGAAGGCGCCCTGGAGGAGACTCGGATCCACTAGGCCGTGACCGGGGCTCGCTGGCTTGTTCGCTCGCGGACCGCCACATGGCACGCGACCTCGCGGGTACCAGGCAGCGGAAGCAACTCGGGGACCTTCACGTCACAGAGGCCGGCCTCCGACTGCGGGCAACGTGGGTGGAACGAGCAACCGGGTGGGAGCGAGAGCAGGCTCGGAATCTCGGCGCTCCGCAGCTCGACGCGTTTCTTCGAGCGTGTGATATCCGGATCCGCTTCCGGGATGGCCGCGATGAGGGCCGCGGAGTAGGGATGCGCGGGATCGGTGACGAGCGACTCGGTGTCGGCAAGCTCGACCATGCGCCCGAGATACATCACGCCGATCCGACCGCGCCGTGCGAAATAGCGTGCCACCGCCAGGTCGTGCGTGATGAGGACGATCGTCACTCCGAACTCCTTGGCGAGCGCAAGCAGCAGGTTCAGCAGGCTGATGCGGATCGAGACATCGACCATGGAGACGGCCTCATCGGCGACGATGACCTTGGGATCGACCGTCAGGGCGCGCGCGATCGCGATGCGCTGACGCTGACCTCCTGAGAGCTGATGCGGATACTTCGCGATGAAGTTGTCAGGCGGCGTGAGGTCGACGCGCTCCAGCAGCTCGGTCACGGCCGCGAGCGCCTGCCGCGATGAGCTCGCCTTCTTGTGTCGGAAGAGTGGAGCCGAAAGCGTCTGGAACACCGTACGGGTCGGGTTGAGCGACGCGTAGGGATCCTGATGCACGAGCTGGACGGCGCGGCGGAAGCGCGCGAGATCGGCGCCCTTCGTTTGCCAGACGTCCTTCTCCTCGTAGAGAAGACGACCGCCGGTCGGACGGAGAAGGCCGGTCAGAAGCCGTCCCGTGGTCGTCTTGCCGCAGCCGCTCTCCCCGACGAGACACATGGCCTCACCCTGGCCGAGCGCGAGCGACACCGAGTCGACCGCGGTGATCACGCCGGCGGGTGTCGTGAACGTGCGACTGACGTGGTCGAGCTCGATCAGCGCCGTCACGCGAGCTTCTCCGCGACCGGGACCTCCGCGTCCGAGCCGAGCACCTCGGCGACGTGCTTCCAACGGATGCAGGCCGCTTGATGCCGGGGGGTGTCGACGGCAACGAGCGGAGGGTCCGCCGCCCGACAGGCGTCGATGGCGTACGGGCACCGCGGGGCGTACGAGCACCCCACCGGAAGACGCATCAGGTCGGGTGGCGATCCTGGGATCGACGCGACGCTGCCCGCCGCGCCCGAGACGCGCGGCACCGCACGCAGCAGGCCCACCGAGTACGGGTGACGGGGCCGGTAGAACATGTCGTTGACGTTCGCCTCTTCGACCACGCGGCCGGCATACATCGTGATCATGCGATCGGCCAGCTCGGCGGCGATCGAGAGATCGTGCGAGATGAAGATCATCGAGAAGCCGAGCTTCTCGCGAAGCTGCCGCAGCAGATCGATGATCGAGCGCTGCGTGAGGATGTCGAGCGCGGTCGTCGGCTCGTCGAGGATGACCAGCTGTGGCTCGAGCATCAGCGCGAGCGCGATGAGGACGCGCTGCTTCATCCCGCCCGAGAGCTCGTGGGGGAACGCCGGAAGGACGCGTTTCGCGTCGAGGTGCACGAGGTCCAGGAGCTCGTCCGCGCGGTCACGGACCTTGTGCCGATCTTTCATCCCATGCGCGCGGGCCGTGTCGAAGAACTGCTCCCAGATCGTGATCACCGGGTTGAAGGAGTTCAGCGCCGCCTGGAACACCATCGCGGCCTCGGCCCAGCGGTACTCGCGGAGATCGTCATCGTCCAGCGTCCGGACATCCGTGGTCAGTCCTTTCTTTGTGTAGAGGATCTCTCCGCTGGTCACCTTGGTGCCGCGGGGCGAGAGGCGAATGAGGCCGACCGCGAGCGTGGTCTTCCCCGAGCCGCTCTCGCCGATGATCGCCAGCGTCTCGCTCTTCTCGAGGTCGAACGAGACATCTCGGACGGCGTGCACCGGACCCCGGCGGGTGATGTAGTCGATGGAAAGATCGCGGACCGAGAGGACCGGCACGACCGTTAGGCGGTGCCGCGAAGCCGCGGGTTGAAGATGTCCTCGAGTGCCGAGGCGAATGACACCAGCGATAGCTGCACCAGCGAGATCGCGAGGATCGGGCTGAGGATGTACCAGATGCTGTCGCGGAAGAAGAGCGCTCCCTGGCCCTGCGCGAAGTACAGCATGATGCCCCAGTTCGATCCCGAGACCGGAACGAGGCCGAGGATGACGATGAAGACCTGCGCGTACATCGCCTCGGTCATCGCCAGGATGAAGTGGATGGCGATGTAGCTGCGCATCGTCGGCAGGATCTCGCGAAACACGATGTGGAAGATCCCGAGGTCCAGCGAGCGGGCGGCCTCGACGTAGTCGCGCTCCTTGAGCGAGAGGACCTGGGCGCGGATCTGCCGGAGCAGGCTCGACCATTGGAGCAGCCCCAGGATGACCGCGAGGAAGACGAAGCTGGTCGGTCGCAGGATCGCCGCAACGGCGATGAGCAGGATCAGCTTCGGGAGCGTCAGGGTCACGTCGGTGATCGCCAGGATCGTCGTGTCGATCTTCCCGCCGACGATCGCCGCGATGGATCCGAACGTGATCGCGATCGCGGTCGAGACGAGCGCGGCGAGGATCGCGACGGTGAGGATGTCGCGGCCGCCGAAGACGATCTGGTTGAGGACATCCTTGCCCTGGAAGTCCGTGCCGAGCGGATGCGCCAGTGAGGGTGTTTGGTAGATGTCTACGAGACTTGGGTCGTTCTGGAACGGCACGAACAGAGGAGCGACGAAGGCCAGCAGCAGGAAGAACACGATCCCGATGAAGCCGGCGAGACCGACCGGCCGACGCGACAGGAGGCGGAGGAACCCGACGCTCGCGAGCCACGGCCCCAGAGCGCGCTGCCCGAGCGTCGGACGGGCGAGGATGGCGGTGGTCATCCCGCCGCTCCGCCCGCGCGACCGATGCGCGGATCGAGCTTCGAGTACAGGAGGTCCGCCGCGAGGTTCGCCACCACGACCGCGATCGTCGTCAACATGACGATCCCCTGGATGACGGGATAGTCGCGCTGCCCGACGGCCGCCAGCAGACGGAGGCCGACGCCCTGGTACGCGAAGAGCTGCTCGATGATCGCGGCGCCGCCGACGATGAAGCCAACGCTGATCGCGAGCTGCGTCACGAGAGGCAGCACCGCGTTGCGTCCTACGTATGCGGTGCGGATGCGGCCGTCGCTCAGGCCACGGGCGCGCGCGGCGGTGACGTAGTCCTCCTCGAGCGCCGCGAGCGTCGCGCTGCGCATCGACAGGATCCAGTGCCCGATCTGCGTCAGGAAGTAGATCGTGATCGGCAGGGAAGCGTGATAGAAGATGTCGGCGATGAAGGTAAGCGAGAAGCCGGGCTGCAGGCCGGATGTGTACGCGCCGCGCATCGACGTGAAGTTGATGAGGTGCGTCTGAACTCCGAGGAACAGGATCATCATCAGAGCGATGAGGTAGTTCGGGATCGAGCTGATGAGCGATCCGCTGGTCGACACGACGCGGTCGAGAAGCGAGTCGCGCCGGTACGCCGCGAGGAGCCCGAGGCCGATCCCCACGACGAAGCTCAGCAAGAGTCCGGTGCCCACCGAGAACAGCGTCCACGGAAGCACCGCGAGGATGATCGAGGTCACGCCCGTCCCGGATGACAGGAACGAGTTGCCGAGATCGAGATGCACGAGATTCCAGATGAACGAGATGTACTGCTCGTGGAGCGGTGCGTTGAGATTGATGGCGAAGAGGCTCGATGCGATCGCCCTCGCGTCCTCGTAGCTCAGAGCTCCATTGGAGGTCTGGATGAGCTCGTCGATCTTCAGCTCGACGGGGCTCCCCGGCATCAGTCGGATCAGGAAGAAGGTCAGTGTCGTCGTCACCCAGATGGTCAGGAACGCCTTCACCACCGCGCGCGTGACGGGGTGGTGCCACGCGTCGCCGAGATAGCGGCGCCCCCTCACAGCGGTCCGCACCGGGGCCTTGGCCGCGACCGCCGTGGTCATGGAGCAGAGAGTAGGCCGAGCAGCCGCTCGAGTGGCGTCTCCGCCAGGGAAGCGAGCCGCAGGTCCGCCCGAGAGAGGTCCATTCCGGCCGTCAGTCCGTTCGGGACCGCCACGCAGAGGAGGCCGGCGTCCTTCGCGGCGGCGATCCCGTTCATCGAATCCTCGAACGCGACTGTCTCGTGCGGCGCCACGCCGAGCGCCTTCACTGCCGCGAGATACAGGTCCGGCGCGGGCTTCGTTCGCGCGACATCCTCGCGCGTGCGGACCGCGTCCCACTGGGCGCGCAGACCCAGCCGTTCCAGGTGACCGAGCACCCAGGCGCGCGATGAGCTCGACGCGACCGCGAGACGCAGACCCTGCCGCTTGGCGTCGGCGACGTACTCGCGCACGCCGGCCATGACATCGAGCGCGGCGATCAGCTCCGTCTTGCGCGCGTCCCGCCGTGCCTGTGTGCCCTCGATGTCGAAGCCCTCACCGACGAGCGCGGCGAGATGGTCCGCCGCGTTGAAGAAACCACCTTCGCGCCCGATGTAGTCGAACCATCGGTCGAGCGGCAGCTCATGCCCGTGCTCGCGATAGATCTCGGCCCACGTTTCGTACGCCGGGGTCTCGGTCTCGAGGATGAGCCCGTCGAAGTCGAAGACGAGCGCGCGGATCACCGGCGCAGCAAGCGCTCCACGCTCAGGCTTGATCGGCGTAGCGGCGGAACAGGGCGACGGTCGCGCGCAGCGCCTTCCAGTAGTTCACGAGAAGGATGTTCTCGTTCGGCGCGTGCGCTCCGGAGCCGGGATGGCCCATGCCAAGCGTGACGTTCGCGAGCGAGCGCTTTCCGCAGACCTGCCACATCGGTGAAGTCCCGCCGGAGGAGGGGATCAGCAGCGCGGGCTTCCCGATCTCCTCTTCCGCGACCGCCTGCGCCGCGCGCACGAGCGGATCGTCGATCCGACCGCGGTACGGCCGCGTGCCCTCCTTCGCGATCAGCTCCACGTCGGTGAAGCCGCGGCGATCCAGATGCGCGCGCAGCAGCGTCCTGATGCGCGCGGGGTCCTGCTCGGGCACGAGACGGAAATCGATCTTCACCATCGCCTCGGATGGAATGACGGTCTTCGTCCCTTCGCCGGTGAAGCCCGAAGCCAGGCCGCAGATGTTGCAGGTGGGCTCGTACACCGATGCCAGCCGGGCCTCTGCGTCGGAGCGGCCCCAGGCGAAGGAATTGATCCCGTAGAGGCTCTTGATCACATCGGCCTCGAACGGGAGCGAGGCGAGATGGGCGCGCTCCGCCTCGGTCGGCGGGCGCACGTCGTCGTAGAAGCCGTCGATCAGGATGCGTCCGCCTCGGTCGACGAGCGTGTCGAGGGCGGTGACGAGTCGCCAGGCCGCGCTGGGGAGATGCGTCGCTGCGCCCGAATGGGCGTCGTGCGCCATCGATCGCACGCGCAGCTCGACGTAGAAGATTCCCTTGCCGCCGAGAAGCAGCTGCGGCCGGCCGGCGGCGTCGATCGCGCCACCTTCCTTCAGCGCGCCGTCGCCGTCGGTCAGCGTCGCGTCGAGCGCGAGGATGCGCGCGAGGTTCGGGCTGCCGCTCTCCTCCTCTCCTTCTATCAGGAAGCGCACGCGGAGCGGGAGCTCACCGTGGATCGCGCGATACGCCTCGACGGCCTGGATACGGAGGAGCAGGTGTCCCTTGTTGTCGTCGACGCCGCGCGCGTACACGGCGCCGTCACGTACCGCGGGGTCGTACGGCGGCGTGCGCCAAAGGTCCAGCGGCACCGCGGGCTGGACGTCGTAGTGCTGCACGCAGATGAGAGTGCGTTTTCCGGCGCCGGTCTCGCCCACGACGAGCGCAGGCGCGCCCTCCACCCGGAGCTCGTGCGACGGCGCGCCGGCGGAGACGAGGCGCTCGCCGCACCAGCGTGCCGCGGCGTCCAGGGCGCTCTGGTCGGTCGCCTCCGACGGGACGGCGCAGAGCTCACGCAGCTCGGCGACGAACCGGCCGCTGTGCTGCTCGAGATACCGGTCGAGCGTGTCGGGCACGACGGGAGTATGGGTCGCGCTGGCCTGGTCCTCGCAGCGCTATCTATCCCAGAGCGTCTCCGGCACGGAGAGCCCGAGCAGCTCGCGCGCCTGGCCGACGAGCGCAAGCGAGCCGGTGACGCAGAGCATCTCGTCGGGCGCGGCTTCGGCTCGCGCCGCGCCGAGCGCGCTCGCCAGATCGTCGAAGGCGCGCGACGGGACGTGGCGATACAGACGCGCGATGGCGGCGGGCGCCGCGGCGCGCGGGCTGGCCGGGCGCGTGGCGTAGACCGCCGACGCGACCGGGGCGAGCGCACGCGCGACGGCGCGCGCGTCCTTGTCGGCCATCATCCCGACGATCAACCGCACGCGGCGCCGCGGCGCTTCGGCCCGCAGCGCGACCGCGAGCGCCTCGGCGGATCCGTCGTTGTGCGCGCCGTCGAGCACGACGGTGGGCCGGCCTGGGACCAACTCGAAGCGGCCGGGCCAGCGCAGCTGGCGCAGACCGCGTCCGATCGCGTCCTCGCGGAAAGGCACGCCATGCTCGGCCAGCGCGCGTGCGGCCGCGATCGCCACCGACGCGTTCTGACGCTGGTGCGCTCCGCGCAGCGCGAGACCGTAGCGCGTCGCGGCTACTGACGAGAGCGGGGCGACCTCGCGCGGAACCGCTGCGACCGCGGCCGCCGCCTTCCTCAGCACTGCCGTGACTGCGACGCTCTGACGCGCGAAGACCGCCACGCGTCCGGGACGCAGCACGCCCGCTTTCTCGGTGGCGATCTGGCGGACGCTCGTTCCGAGCTCGCGCACGTGGTCGTGGCTGATGGGCGTGATCACCGAGACATGCGGGTCGGTCGCGTTCGTCGCGTCGAAGCGGCCGCCGAGGCCGACCTCGACGACCGCGACGGCGCACCCGTGCGCCGCAAAGTGAGCGAACGCCAGCGCCGTGGTCAGCTCAAAGGTCGTCGGCTGCCCGGCGTCGGGCAGAAGCCGCTGCAACGCGGCGACATGCGGGCGCAGCTCCGTGATGCGCGCGTCGAGCGCCGCGGCGCTGATCGCTTCACCGTCGACACGCACGCGCTCGCGATAGCTCTGCAGGTGCGGTTTGGTGAAGAGGCCGGCGTGCACGCCGGACGCCGCGAGGAGGCTCGCGAGGAGCGCGGCGGTCGAGCCCTTGCCTTTCGTGCCCGCGACCAGAACGACTACGAGCTGGCGGTCGGGACCGCCGATGAGATCGAGCAGCACGCGCGTCCGGCGAAGGTTCCACTCGAGCGGCCCTTTGGAGCGCGGGTTCCAGCCGACACCGCGCGCGGCATCCGAGAAGCTGAGGAGCCAGTCGAGCGCTGTGGTCCTCTCGTTCAAGGGCCCGGCCACACGAGGCGGCCGCCCTGATACAGCTCCTTGGTGAAGCGATCGGTGAACACGGTGTCCACGTCGATGCGCTTCGAGATGCCGCCGTTGTCGGCGAGCACGTCGTGAAGCTTGGACCACTGGTCGCGCGACGTGGCTCCGATCCCCTGCGCTCGCGTCAGGTCCGTGAGCGCGGCGTCGATCTCGGTGTCGAGCATGTACCGCTGATGCGCTGGGTCCTCTCCCTGTGCGTACTTCATCACGATGTCGATCGCGCCGGCCCGGTCGGCGACGGCGTCGGCGATGCCCCTGAGCGCCGCGCGCAGGAAGCGACGCACGGTGTCCGCGCGACCGTCGACCATGTCGCGCGTTGTGATGTATGTGAGCCCGAGCGCCGGCACCCCGTAGCGCCATGGCTCGAATAGGCGCACGGGTATCCCCAGCCGAGCCAGCGTGTCAGGTTCGTTGGCCGTGAACACCGGATAGACGTCGACCTGGCCGAGGGCGAGGACACGCGGATCGAAGCCGACCGCGACCTCGCGGATCTTCGTGCGATCCACACCCGCGATCCTCAGCAGCGCGAGGTAGTCCGCGCTCACCGTCGACTTGAATCCGACCAGCCGGCCCTCCCAATCCTTTGGCGTCTGGATCGGCGAGTCCGCTCGGACGGCGTAGGCCTGCTCGCCCCGCTGTCCGATGACGGCGATGCTGACGAGCGGTACTCCGGCGTCAGCGACGCGCTTCATCACGTCGCCGGCCGAGCCGGTGGAGAACTGGATCGCGCCTGTGCCGAGCAGGCGGATGTGCTCGCCGGATCCGGCGGAGTGCTGGATCGTGACGTCGAGCCCCTGCGCGCGGAAGTAGCCACGCTCCTGCGCGACGTACACCCCGACGAACGGGAGATCGGCCTGCGGCTTGAAGCCGGCCATGAACGTGACCGCCTCGAGCGGTCGAGGCGTTGGCGACGCGCCGGGCGCGGCCGGCGTGGTCGTCGCGGTGCACGCCGAGACCAACACCGTGGCGGCGAGCGCGAGCGCGAGGGCCCTCAACTCGCGACCGCCAGCGGATGCCAATGCAGCACGCGACGCTCCGCGGCGCCGACGACCGCGTTCGCCGCGATGCCGATCGCCGCGAGCGCGAGCACCGCGCCGAAGAGGGCGGTCAGGTCGAGATTGGCGTTGGCCACGAAGATCACACGGCCGAGCCCGCGGTCCGCGCCGGTCCATTCGGCGATGACCGCGCCGATCAGCGCCAGATTCAGCGAGATGCGCGCACCCGAGAAGAGGAAGGGCAACGCGCTCGGGAAGCGCAGGAGACGGAAGATCTCAGTGCGCGTGGCACCGAGCGTTTCGAGGAACGCGAGCTCCTGCGGGTCCGCGGAGCGGAGGCCGGCGAAGGCGTTGACGAGCATCGGGAAGAACGTGATGAGGGCCGCGATGGCGACCTTGGGCCCGGTGCCGAAGCCGAACCACAGCGTGAAGAGCGGAGCGATCGCGACGATCGGCGTGAGCTTCACCAGGATCGCCACGGGAAAAAGCGTCCTTTCGAGCAGGCGTGACTGCGCCATCAGTGCGGCGGCGGCGAACGCCGTGCCCGTGCCGAGGGCGAATCCTCCGGCGGCCTCCGCGACGGTGATCGCGGCCTCGCGCGCGAACAGCGGCGCGTCCGCGACCAGGCGCGCGGCGACGGCCGACGGCGCGGGCAGCAGATACGGCGGGATGCGGAACGCCCGCGTGACGAGCTCCAGCGCGACGGCGAGCACGAACAGGACCGCGAGCGCCACGGCGATATCGACGAGCGTTCGGCGCGGCCCTCCCTTCACGCGAGGTGTGCGCGCACCTCTTCGACGATGTCGTAGAAGCGAGGTGCGCGGCGGAGCGCAGTCGAACGAGGACGCGGCAGGTCGACCACGACCTGAGCGACGAGACGCGCGGGCCGGCCCGCGAGGACGGCGACGCGGTCGGCCAGCAGGACCGCCTCCTCGACGTCGTGCGTGACGTAGAGCACGCAGCGCGGCGTCGCTTCCCACATCCGAAGGAGCTCGATGCGCAGATCCTCGCGCGTGAGCTCGTCGAGCGACGCGAGCGGCTCGTCCATGAGCAGCACCTCGGGATCGATGACGAGCGCGCGTGCGAGCGCGACGCGCTGGCGCATGCCTCCCGAGAGCTGGTGCGGATATGCGGTCGCGGCATCCGCGACTCCCATGCGCGCGAGCCATTCCAACGGCGAGACGTGTCCGTTCACCCGCGCGTCCGTGTTCACCTCGAGCGGAAGGCGCACGTTGTCGAGAACGGTCCGCCAGGGATGGAGGCGCGCGTCCTGAGCGACGAGGCCGAGGCGCTTTTGGCGGCGGGCGTTCTCCGGCGCGCCCCCGAGCAGCCGGACCGTCCCCGCGGACGGCGCGAGGAG
>JBGPZT010000189.1:0-4429 GCA_041493915.1 Candidatus Limnocylindria bacterium | reverse complement strand
CCCACCCCGCGTAATAGAAGAAGTGCGCGGCGGCAAGCGGCACGTCGACGTCGCGCGACTCGCGGATCGGCTTACCGCCGTTGAGCGACTCGAGGACGGCGAACTCGCGTGCACGCTCTTGAAGGATCCGCGCGATCCGGAAGAGATACTTCGCGCGCTCGCTCGGGCGCAGCTTCGACCACGTGCCCTCGAATGCGCCGCGCGCGGCCTTCACCGCGCGATCGACGTCAGCCTTGTTCGCCTGCGCGACCTCGGAGAGCGGCTCCTCGCGCGCCGGATCGATCGTGGTGTAGCGCTCGCCCGACAGCGGCTCCACGAATTTGCCGCCGATGAACAGCCCGTAGCGCTCCTGGATGCGAACGATGTCGCGCGCCTCGGGCGCGGGTGCGTAGTCCCAGGCCGTCGCCATCGGCGCCTTATCGGCGTGGCGAACGACGTCACGCTTGCGCTCAGTCAACGGTGAAGTAGTCCGGGTTTTGGTAGCGGCCGGTGCGCTCCTTGCGGATCTGCATAAGCACGTCGTTGAGGAGCGTCGACGCGCCGATGCGGTAACGATCCGGCGTGAGCCACGCAAGTCCCAGCGTCTCGTGCACCTGCACGAGGAACTGCACCGCTTGCTTCGACTGGCGGATCCCGCCGGCGACCTTCATGCCGACGACGCGACCGGTCTCCTCGTGCACGTCGCGGATCACCTCGAGCATGCAGAGCGCGACCGGCAGCGTTGCGTTCGTCGCTGCCTTCCCGGTCGACGTCTTGATGAAGTCCGCGCCGCCGGCGATCGCGAGCAGCGACGCGCGCCGCACGTTGTCGTACGTGCCGAGCTCACCGGTCTCGATGATCACCTTGAGGTGCGCGCGACTCCCGCAGATCTCCTTCACGCGCACGATCTCGTCGTACACCTGCGCGTAGCGGCCCGAGAGGAACGCACCCCGGTCGATCACCATGTCGACTTCCTGCGCGCCCGCCTCGACGACCCAGCGCGCCTCATCGAGCTTCACCTGGAGCGGCGACTGGCCCGATGGGAACGCGGTCGCGACGGAGGCGACCTTCACGTCCGTTCCGCGAGTGCGCTCGAGCGCGTACGGAACAAGATTCGGGTAGACGCAGATCGCGGCGACCGACGGGATGCCGGGATCGCTCGGGTCCGGCCGGATGCCCTTCGAGCTGAGCGCGGCGACCTTTCCCGGCGTGTCGGCGCCCTCCAGGGTGGTGAGATCCATCATGCGGATGGCGAGATCGAGCGCGAACATCTTCGACTCGCGCTTGATCGAGCGCTTCGAGAGCACGTCCGCGCGCTCCTCGAGGGCCACGGCGTCCACCGACCCCAGGCGCGGAAGGCGCGGCTCTAGCGGGAGCTCGAATCCGCCGGGAAGCGCGGGGGCAGTCGCCATGCGGTCAGTCTACGGAGCGTTGGTATGAAGGCGCGAGTCGGATCAGCCCACCCTGCGCAGTCGTGGGTCGAGAACATCGCGCAGCCCGTCGCCAAGCACGTTGAAGGAGCCGACAGCGAAAAGGATCGCAAGACCTGGGAAGAGCGAGAGCCACGGCTGGGTGCTGATGAAGTTGCGGCCTTCGCTGATCATCACGCCCCATTCCGGCGTCGGCGGCTGCGCACCGAACCCGATGAAGCTCAGGCCCGCCGCGGCGATGATCGCCGCGCCCATGTCGAAGCTCGCTTGGATCATGAGCGGTGCGATCGCGTTCGGCAGAAGGTGGCGCACGATGATCCGCGCGGGCGAGGCGCCGATGCTGCGAGCCGCCTCGACGTACTCGCGGCGCCGCAGCGACAGGATCTGACCGCGCGCAAGACGCCCGTAGACGGCCCAGGTGACGGCCGCGATCGCGATGATCGCGTTGGTGAGGCTCGGCCCCAGCGCGCCGGCGATCGCCATCGCCAGGATGAGCGGCGGGAACGCCAGGAAGACCTCCGTCAAACGCATGAGCCCTTCGTCAGCGAGCCCTCCGGCGTAGCCGGCCACGAGCCCGATGAAGGTGCCGAAGACGCCCGCGAGCGCGACGACGACCACTCCTATGACCAGCGAGATGCGCGCCCCGTAGAGGAGTCGGCTGGCGATGTCGCGGCCGAGCTGGTCGGTGCCCAGCCAGTGCGCCGCGGACGGTGGCTCGAGCCTCGCACTGAGTGTTTGCGCCAACGGGTCGTATGGCGCGATGAACGGAGCGAGGAGCGCGCACGTCGCGAACGCAGCGATGATCGCGATCGCGAGGACGTTGAGCGGTTCGCGCAGGATCGGCGCACGCGCGGTGACACGCGATGGACGGAAGGAAGCCACGGACCGCTCAGCCACGTTGGATCCGTGGATCGAGCCAGTAGTAGGCAACATCCACCACGAGGTTCGCGACGGGGTAAACGATGGCCGCGAGCAACGTCACGCCGAGCACGGCCGGGAAGTCGAGGCTCACGGCTGATGCGGTCGCGTAGCGGCCGAGTCCGGGCCAGCTGAAGATCGTCTCCGTGAGCACCGCGCCCGACAAGAGGCTGCCGAAGGTCAGGCCGATGATCGTGACCGTGGGGATGAGCGCATTGCGGAGTGCATGGCGGAGAACGATGACCGGCTCGCGCAGTCCCTTGGCCCGCGCCGTCCGCATGTAGTCCTGACCGAGCACCTCGAGCATGCTCGAGCGCGTCATGCGCGCGACCACCGCCGTCGAGAAGTAGCCGAGCGTCAGCGCAGGCAGCACGAGATGCAGGAGGCTGCTTCCCAGCGCTTCGAGATCGCCGGCAATGACGCTGTCGATGACGAAGAGCCCGGTGCGCGGCGGGGGTGGCGCGACGAATGTGTCGATGCGCCCGCCACCCGGGAACCAGCCGAGCTGGTAGTAGCCGAGGCCGATGACGATGAGGCCGAGCCAGAACACGGGTATCGAGCCGCCGGCGAGCGAGAGCAGGCGCACGATGAAGTCCGGCGGCCGTCCGCGATAGATCGCGGACCACACTCCTGCGGGAATTCCCACGAGCATCGATACGAGCAGGGCGGTGAAGGACAGCTCGAGCGTGGCGGGGAACGAATCGGCCAGGTCGTCCAGCACCGCGCGTCTCGTGCGGATGCTCCGACCGAGGTCACCGTGGAGGATGCCTGTCGCGTACGTCACGTACTGCTCCACCAGTGGTCGGTCAAGGTGGTACTCAGCGCGGAATGCGGCGATCTGGTCGTCGGTGGCGTGGTCGCCGAGCGCGGCCACCGCAGGGTCAGCCGGGATGACATGCGAGATCGCGAACGTGATGACCGAGACTCCGATCATCACGGCCGCGACCCCGACGATGCGCCGTAATAGGAAGCCGAGGAATCGCATGGCGCCCCTGGCGCCTACTTAGTTATCGAGGCGAAGTCCAACCATCCCATCGGGTTCCAGGCGAAGCCCTTCACGTTCGAGCGGAGGCCGAAGAGCTCGGTCGGCTGATACAGAACGGCATACGGTCCGTTGTGAAGCACGTAGTCCGTGATCTCTTTGTACGCGGCCGTTCGCTTCGTGATGTCGGTGATGAGCGCGGCGTCACGCCCCTTGGTGGCGATCGTCTTGTCGTCCCAGGCGTTCCTGAAGGCGATCGACTTCGCCGCAAAGTCCGTGAAGGGACCGACGTTCGCGTCAGGGTCCGGGAAGTCCGGGCCCCAGAGGATCATGACCAGCTGGCCCCGCTGCGCGCGATAGGTCGTGAGGAGATCGGCCTGGGCGGTCTGTTTGATGTTCACGGTCACGCCGATCTTCGCCCAGTCAGCTTGCAGCTTCGATGCGAGGTCGGACCAGGCCACGCCACCCGGCGCTTGTCCGGTCGGGACGAGGAGCTCGAGCGTGACCGCCGTCTGACCCGCCTGCGTGAGCAGCGCCTTCGCCTTCGCCACGTCGGCCTGGAAGGGGGCGGACTCGTTGGCCCCGGAGAGGCCGACGGGCACGATGCCCTGCACCTTCTTGGCGTTGCCCTTGAGAAGATCCTTGATGATCCCGTCGTAATCGATCGCCGTGCGCAGCGCTTCGCGCACGTTGACGTTGTCGAGCGGCTTGAAGGTGGCGTTCATGCCGATGTAAACGAGCAGCAGGCTGTTACCCGACGTCGTCGCGATGCCCGCCTTTCCCTGGAGCGCCGCGATCTGCTGCGGGCTGAGATTCCGGGCCACGTCGGCGTCGCCCTTCTCGAGGGCGAATTGCTGGTTCGTTGATTCGGGGACGTGCTTGACCAGCACGCCGCTGAGGGCCGGCTTCGTCCCGCCGTAGTTCGGGTTCGCCTTCAGCAACACCTCGGAGTTCTTCGTCCAGTGATCGATGTTGTAGGGACCGCTCCCCGCGGAGTGGTCGAGCAGCCAGCCAGAGCCGGAGTCCCCGGCGGTCTCGTGTGTCTTCACTTCCTTCGAGTCGACGATGCCGCCGACCGTGAAGGTCAGGATCGAGAGGAAGCCCTGCGCGCTCGCGGTCT
>JBGPZT010000017.1:0-28021 GCA_041493915.1 Candidatus Limnocylindria bacterium | reverse complement strand
GCACACGTCCGCATCATCCGCGAGGACGGCCAGCTACTGCGCGAGCTGACCCTGGATCCGAGCCGCGACTACCAAGCGCGAAGGACACCTATCGTCCACGATGTCGTGCGACAGGTGTCCTCGATGTCCTGAGACATCACAACTGTGCCGGAGGAGGGATTCGAACCCTCACGGGCTTTCGCCCAAGGGATTTTGAGACCCTCGAGTCTGCCATTTCTCCACTCCGGCTCGACTCGATTCTACGGGCGCTTCAGTAGCTTCATCGCCTCACGCGCGAGTTTCGGATTCGCGATGACGACCTGCCGCTCGTCCCACGCCGCGTCCGCGCCCGTCTTCAGCGACACGACGCTCGCGCCTGCCTCGCGCGCGATGAAGGCCGACGCCGCAACGTCCCACGGAGAGAGCGCTTCGTGCACGAAAAGATCGAACGTCCCCATCGCGACGTAACACATCTCGAGTGCCGCGGATCCCAGTACGCGCAGTCGCGCGCAGGTCGAGTTCAGCGCGACGAAGCGCGAGTCCTTCTTCTTCGTCACGCCGAACGCAAGGCTGGCGACCGCGAACGCCTCGGACAGTTTCGTGACGGAACCGACGCTGATCGCGACGCCGTTCCGGGTCGCGCCGCGATCCTCCGACGCGGTGAACGTCTCGCCGGTGCGCGGTGCGTGCACGGCGGCCGCCCGCGTGCGTCCGCCCTCGACGTATGCGATGACCACGCAGTAGAACGGGATCGCGCGACTGAAGTTCAGCGTGCCATCGATCGGATCGACGACCCACAGGCGCTCGGCCTTGCGGAGGGCCGCCCTCGGACTCTCTTCCGCGAGCACGGGCACATCGGGATCGTGTGCCGCCAGCCGCTCGATGACCGCTTTCTCCGCGGCGTGGTCGGCGGCCGTGGCGAAGTTCGCGCGGCCCTTCTTGCGCGTGACGATCCGCACGTCCGATTGCACGATCGCCTCGCCGACCGCGACAGCGGTCTCCGTGGCGACGCGCGCGAGAGTGGCGTATCTTGCCGCATCCGCCGCGCCAAGCGCGCGGCGACCTGTCACGCCGGACAGAGCGACCGCACGTGGTCGTCGACCTCGAGACCGCTCAGACCGGGCATCATGATGTCGATGACGACGAGCTTCTTCTTTCTCTCTTCCACCCAGATGGACTTTAGCGGATTCGAAACTTCGAGGGCACGTTGAGCGCAGCATCAGAGAGTGAGCTCCAACTACTCATCGAACGCGCGCGCGCCGGTGACACGCGAGCCTTCGAGGACCTCGCGCGACGAGAGGAGCGAGCGCTCTATCGGCACGCGCTGCGCATCGTCGGCACGACGTCGGACGCGGAGGACATCGTCCAAGAGGCGCTCTTCTCCGCGTGGCGATCCATCGCTTCGTTCCAGGGCCTGTCGTTCCGCGCGTGGCTCTTTCGCATCGCCACGAACCGCGCTCTCGATCAGCTTCGGTCGCGCAAGCGCAGACCGGAGCTTCCCCTCGACCCCCCCGACGATGACGACATCACGTGGGCAGAACCCGTCGCACCCGGACCCGACCTCACGCAGCTTGCGGGCGACCGCGAAGCGCTTGCGGCCGTGGAGACGGCGCTCGGGGCACTGCCTGCCGACCAGCGGACCGCGCTCTTGCTCCGCGATGTCGAAGGGTTCGCGTACGAGGAGATCGCCGTCATCACCTCGGTCGAGATCGGCACGGTGAAATCCCGCATCCACCGCGGTCGGCTGGCTGTCCGGAACACGCTGATCTCGCAGGGCTGGCGAGGTCCGGACGGATGATGGAACCAGGCGCCCCCGCTGTCGTCAGTAGGGAAGGAGGTCTGTGACGCTGCAGCACCCGCACGCCGAGCTTTCGGCATACATCGACGATGCGCTCGACCCAGCGGCCCAGGCCGCGGTGGAGGGGCATCTGGTCGCGTGCGCCCTGTGCCGGTCGCATGTCGCGCAGCTGCGCGCCACGGCGGCTTTCGTACAGGCGCTCCCCGACCCCGTTCCGTCGCGCCGGCTCGTGCCGCGCCTCGCGGCGCCCGCCTGGCTCGCGCCCCTGCGTACGCTCATGACGCTCGCCAGCGGCGCGGCCGTATTCCTCTTCATCGCGAGCGCGGTCATCAGCAACATCACGTTCCTCACGAGCGGCGGCGCCACGGGCACCACCGCGCAGGAGGCCAGCCGCGACACCGCCGCGAAGGTCCAGGCGCCGGCAGCCGCGGGGCCCGCAAGCACGCCATCGCCCGCGCCGGCAGGCTCGGGCAACGTCGCATTCGGGCTCAGCCCGAGCGCGTCGCCTTTGCCAGATACGGCCAGGGCACCCCAGGGCGCGGCGACGGACGATCCACGCACGCGTGCGGATCGGTCGACCGCGGTACCACCGGGCGCACCCGGAGCGGCGTTGAACCCGCAAGACGCAGGGAGACTTACGTCAGCAGAACCGCAGCGCTCGCTGCTGAACCCCTGGCTGTGGCTCGCTCTCGCGATCGTCTGCGGCGGGATCGCGATCGCACTGAACCGCCGCCTGCGCACGTCCGTCTGACCTAACGACCGCCGCGCGCGGTCTTCATACTCAAGGCATGCCCGAACGCATCATCTTGGTCGATTCGAACTCGCTCATCTATCGCGGCTATTTCGCGATACCGCCGCTCACGACGACCAAAGGCGAGCTCTCGAACGCGACCTTCGGTTTCGCCTCGATCCTGCTCAAGGCGATCGAGGAGATCAAGCCGCAGTACATCGCCGCAGCGTTTGATCTTCCGCAAAAGACCTTCAGACATGAACGGGACGCGACGTACAAGGCGACGCGCAAGCCGATGCCCGACGAGCTGCGCCCTCAGTTCGAGCGCTGCAAGGAGCTGCTGGGCAAGCTCGGCGTGCCCATCTACGCCCTGCCGGGGTTCGAGGCCGATGACGTGATCGGCGCGCTGGCCAAGCAGGCCGAGGCGGCCGGGCTCGAGACCATCATCGTGTCGGGCGACCTCGACACGCTGCAGCTCGTGACGCCGAACACGAAGCTGTTCACGACGCGGATGGGCTTCCAGAACACTGTCGTGTACGACGAGGCGCAGATCGCGCAGCGCTATGGCCTGCGGCCCGACCAGATCGTCGACTTCAAGGCGCTGAAGGGCGACACGACCGACAACATCCCCGGCGTACCGGGCGTGGGCGAGAAGACCGCCGCGAAGCTCATCGCGGAGAACGGGTCGATCGAAGGCGTGTACGCCGACCTCTCGCGCTTCACGCCGAAGCTTCGCGAGAGTCTTGCCGCGCACAGGGACCAGGTGTTCCGGAGCCGAGAGATGGCGACGATCGTCACCGACCTGCCGGTCACGCTCGACGTCGCGGCCACGCGCTTCCGCGACTACGACCGCGCGGGCGTGCTCGAGCTGTTCCGCGACCTCGAGTTCCGCAGCCTCATCCCGCGGCTCCCGCCCGCCGACGGGAACCTCGCGCCCGCGGCGGGGCCGGCCGCGCGGCCCGGGCAGTTGGCGCTGGGGCTCGATCCCGCGCCGGTCGTCGCACCACCCGTCGCGACAACTCTCGTCGGCGCCGGAGACGCCGCGATCGTCGCGGCACGGCTGCGCGCAGCGTCCGCGGTCGCCGTGCACGCTGATGTCGACGTGGGGCGCCATCCGGTGCTCCTCGGTCTGGGCCTCGCGGCGGGCGAGGAGGCGTGGTACGTGCCCACGAGGTCCGGCGTCCCCGCGCCGATCGCGTCTGTCCTCGCCGATGAGACCGTCGCGAAGATCGCGCACGACGCCAAGACCGCGCGCCGGGCACTCCGACGCGCCGGTGCCGAGCTGCGCGGTGTGACGATGGACACGATGCTCGCGTCGTACCTCGTGAACGCGAGCCGTCGCTATCACGCGATCGAGGATCTCTCCGCCGAACGTCTGAAGCTCGAGGTGCCGGTCCTGCCCGTGGCGGACCGGAAGGATCCACACCGCGTCGCGACGCCTGAGGAGCGGCTGGCGCGCGCGGGCGCGGGAGCGGTCGCTGCGGCGCGGCTCGGCGCGCTGTTCGACGAGGACCTTGACCGCCTCGGGATGCGCAAGCTCTTCGCCGAGGTCGAGCTCCCGCTCGTCGACGTTCTCGTCGAGATGGAGGAAGCCGGTATCGCGGTGGACCTGCCGTACCTGCAGTCGCTCGGTCAGGAGTTCGCGCGCGAGGTCGCGCGCATCGAGCGGGACGCCTACGACGCCGTCGGCCACGAGTTCCCGATCAACTCGCCGAAGCAGCTGGGCGTTCTCCTCTTCGAGGAGCTGAAACTGCCGCGCGGCCGGCGGACCGCGACGGGCTATTCGACCGACGCGGCGGTGCTGGAGGAGCTGCGCAGCGCGCACCCGGTGGTCGACAAGATCCTCGAATACCGCGAGATCGAGAAGCTGCGTTCGACGTACGCCGAGGGCCTCGGCCCTCTCGTCGACCCCGACACGCGACGGCTACACACGACGTTCGATCAGGCCGTCGCGGCGACCGGGCGGCTCTCGAGCAAGAACCCCAACCTCCAGAACATCCCGATCCGCACGCCGCTCGGGCGTCGCATCCGGCGTGCGTTCGTCGCGGGCGGCTCCGATCTCGTGCTGCTCGCCGCGGACTACTCGCAGATCGAGCTGCGCGTGCTGGCGCATATGTCCGGCGACCCCGCGCTGACCGAGGCGTTCCGAGAGGGCGCCGACGTGCATCGCAGGACGGCCGCAGCCGGCTTCAACGTTCCCGAGGACCAGGTCACCCGTGAGCAGCGTGACGTCGCGAAGATGCTCAACTTCGGCATCGTCTACGGCATGAGTGATTTCGGTCTTGCCTGGCGCATGGGGATGCCGCGCGAGGAGGCGCAGCGCTTCATCGAGGAGTACTTCAAGCGCTACGCGCAGGTACGGCGCTATGTGATCGAAACGAAGGCGTTCTGCCTGGAGCAGGGCTACGTCGAGACGCTGCTCGGTCGCCGGCGCTACATCGCCGACATGACGAGCCCGAACTCCGCGATCCGCGGCGCCGCCGAGCGGATGGCCATCAACATGCCCATCCAGGGCACCGCCGCCGACATCATGAAGATCGCGATGCGGCGCGTGTACGACCGTCTGGCCGAGACCGAGTCGGCCGCGCGCGTCATGCTGCAGGTGCACGACGAGCTCGTCGTGGAGGTCCCGAAGGGTGCCGTCGACGCGACCGCGCGGATCCTCGGCGACGAGATGTCGGCGGCATATTCCCTCGACGTGCCGCTCGTCGTCGACCTGCGGGTCGGCACGAACTGGGACGAGATGACGCGCATCCAGCTGCCCGCAGCCACGCATGCCTGAGCTGCCCGAGGTCGAGACGATCGCGCGGCAGCTGCGCGACCTCGTCGTCGGGCGGCGCGTCGCGCGATTCGAATCGTTCTGGCATCGCGTGACCGAGCCGGTGCCCGCGGCGCATTTCGCGGCGCGGCTCAACGGACGCGAGATCACCGGCGTCGGACGGCGGGGGAAGTTCGTCGTGCTCGAGCTCGACGGCGGCGAAGCGCTGATCGTCTCGCTGCGCATGACGGGAAAGCTCCTGTTCCGCGAGGAGGGCGCTCCCGACGATACGTTCGTGCGCGCCGTCATCGGATTCGCCGACGGTGCCGTCCTGCGCTTCTCCGACACGCGGAAGTTCGGTCGCATGGCGATCGTTGACATTGCCGATCTCGCAGAGAACGGCGACCGTCCGCACGCTCGGGCGGGCGTGCCGCTCCATCGCGTACTCGGGATCGAGCCGTTGATCCCTCGCTTCACGACGCGCTGGCTACGTGACTTCCTGCAGCTGCGCGCCAGGTCCGCGATCAAGCCGCTGCTGCTCGACCAGCGTGGCATTGCCGGAGTGGGGAACATCTACGACGTCGAGGCGCTGTGGCGCGCGCGCATCCACCCGCTGCGTACCGCGGGCTCGCTGCGCCCCGACGAGGTCGCGCGGTTGCGCGAGGCGCTGCGCTTCGTGCTCCGCAAGGGCATCCGTCTCGGCGGCGCGTCGCGCCGCGACTACGTCGACGCGCGCGGCGGTCAGGGACGGATGCAGCGCGAGTTCCAGGTCTACGACCGCGCCGGCGAGCCGTGCCCGCGCTGCGGCCGCGCCGTGGTGCGCACCGTCGTCGGTGGCCGCGGCACGTTCCACTGCCCGCGGTGCCAGAAGGCGCCCGCGAAGCGCGCGGGGCGGCGCAGGATAGCCCCATGAGCATGCTCTCGGTCCAGGCCGTGGCGCGGTGGTACGGCGAGCGCGAGGTCCTGAAGGACGTCTCGTTCCGCGTCGCCCATGGCGATCGCGTCGGCCTGGTCGGCCCGAACGGGACGGGGAAGACGACGCTGCTGCGGATCGCGGCCGGTCTCGACGCTCCCGACGCCGGCGCGGTCGCATACGCGCGTGGCACGCGCGTCGGCTTCCTACGCCAGGAGCTCCTCGAGGAGGCCACCGGGACGGTCATCGAGCACGCGCGCGGTGCGGCTGCCCATCTGCGGGAACTCGAGCGCGAGCTGCAGGGTCTCGAAGCCGAGATCGCGACCGGAGATCCTGGGGCGCTCGAGCGCTACGCCGATGCGCAACACCACTTCGAGCACGCGGGCGGCTACGACTTCGAGGCCACGCTCGGGCGCATCCTCGGCGGCCTCGGCCTCGGTGGTCTCGTCGATCGCGAGGTCGCGACGCTGTCCGGTGGCGAGCGAACGCGCCTCGGTCTCGCGCGGTTGCTGCTCGACGATCCGGACGTCCTGCTCCTCGATGAGCCGACGAACCATCTCGACGTCGCAGCGCTCGAGTGGCTCGAGAACTTCCTCGTCGAGCAGGACGCGACGGTCTTGATCTCATCGCATGACCGGTGGTTCCTCGATCGCGTCACGTCGCGCACCCTGTCGATCGAGGACCGCACGGTCGTCGAGTATCGCGGTGGCTATTCGCACTACGCGCGCCAGCGCCTTGATCGCGAGACCGCGCAGATGCGCGCGCACGCGCGTCAGGCCGAGGAGATCGCCCGGACGGAGGAGTTCATCCGGCGCTACGGCGCGGGGCAGCGCTCGAAAGAGGCGCGCGGACGCGGGAAGAAGCTCGCACGCGTCGAGCGCATCGCGGCGCCGACGCAGTCCACGCGTCACAGCTGGGGGCTTGAGGCGGCGGACCTTGGGAGCGAGACCGTCCTCGAGACCACCGCGCTCGCCGTCGGCTACGTCGATCCGGTCATGCGCACCGGTCCGCTGCGTGTGCCACGCGACGCGCGCGTCGCCGTCGTCGGGCCGAACGGCGCCGGGAAGACCACGCTGGTGCGGACCCTCGTCGGCGACCTCGACCCGCTCGATGGCTACGTGAGCGCCGCGCCGGCGGCGCGGGTCGCGTACCTGGAGCAGGCGCAGGCCGAGCTCACCGGTGACCAGACCGTACTCGAGGCGATGCGCTCCGCCGGCGCGCTCGACGATCAGGAGGCGCGCAACCTCCTCGCGCGGTTCCTTTTCCGCGGTGACGAGGTCAGCCGCGCCGTCTCGGTCCTCTCAGGTGGCGAGCGCAGCCGCCTCGCGCTCGCGCGGCTCTCGTTGCGCCACGCGAACCTGCTGGTGCTCGACGAACCCACGAACCATCTTGACCTCGCCGCGCGAGAGCAGCTCGAGAGCGTGCTGATCGACTACGAGGGCACCCTCGTGTTCGTGAGCCACGACCGGTACTTCATCGACAAGCTCGCGAGCGAGCTCTGGCTGATCAATGGCGGACTGCTGCGCCGCTTCGAGGGCGGCTGGACCGCGTATCAGCGCGAACGGACGGCGGGCCGCGAAGCGCCCGTCGTTGAGTACGTGAGCGCGGCAACCAGGCGGGCGGGTGACGCGGCGAGCGGGATGCTCGCGAGCGAGAGTGGAGGGGCCCCGCCGGCAGAGCTCCGGCGAGCGAGCGGTGGAGGCGGGGAGGCCAACTCGCGAGCGAGCACCCCTAGCCGCGGCAGGACCCGCCCGCCGGCGCGAAGCCGCGCGACGGCCTCGCCGCTTAGGCGCGTCAGCGGCACCCGCGCGCTCGAGGCACGGATCGCGGCGATGGAGCTCCAGCTCAAGCAGCTTACGGAGAAGGTCAGCCAGATCGCCCAGAGCGGCAACTATCTCGAAACGCGCCGTATCGGCGAAGAACATGCCGCCCTGGAACGCTCGCTGCGTGATCTCTATGAGGAATGGGCCAAGGTCAGCGAGGTCCCGCAGGAGTGAGCGCGCGCGTGGTCGGACTGACCGGTCCGATCGGGGCGGGGAAGTCGCTCGTTGCCGGCATGATGCGCGAGCTGGGTGCGAAGGTGATGGATGCCGACGCGATAGTGCATGACGAGCAGTCGCGTGGCACCGTCGGCTACAGCGCGATCGTGCAGACCTTCGGGACAGGCGTGCTGGGCGAGGACAAGGAGATCGACCGCGCGAAGCTCGCGGCCGAGGTCTTCAGCGATCCGAACAAGCTGGCTCGGCTCGAGCGGATCATGCACCCGCGGGTCATCGCGCGGGTCCTTGAGGCGCGCAAGATGCTGCGCGAAAACGACGTGATGGTCGTCGAGGCCATCAAGCTGCTGGAGTCCGATCTGCGGAATGCCTGCGATGAGATCTGGGTCGTGCTCGCGCCGCGACCGCTACTCGTCGATCGGCTACGGGCTCGCGGCCTGCCGCCGGCGGAGGCGGATCTGCGTCTCGCGCGGCAATCGAGCGAACAGGAGTTCCGCGCCGCGGCCGACGTCGTGATCGTGAACGACGGCGACCGCGACGCCACTCGTGCGCGGGTACGCGAGGCCTGGGACCGCTTGCGGTCCGCACCTCGCGGCTAGGGCTTACGGAGCGATCTTCTCGGGGATCAGGAGGTGGAACGCGTTAAAGACTCCGCCGAATGTCGCACCCGTCGAGCCGCTGGCGCGTTCGTCCTTCGGAGCACGCAGCAGGAACGACAGCTGACCGCCGGCGGACTGCAGGTAGCCGATCCGCTCCGCGGTCAGAGCGTCGACACGGATCGTGTAGACGGCTGCCAACTTCGCGAGGATCGGGACGCGCTCGAGGATGATCTTCGCGCTGAAGTCGGCAGTCTGGTTCGCGGTCGGCCGCTGTAGATACTTCGCTGGGTCGAGCTGCATCGTGAACAGCAGGTCGACAATGTCGCCGGCGACGACGACGCCGCCGACCGCCTGCGGGTCGGGGACTGAGATCGACATCGCGCGGAAGTTCGGTGAGTTCGGGGACGGCGCTCCGTCCGGTCCGATGAAACTCGCGGGGATCACGACGAACGTCGGATTCCTCGGGTCCGAGAATTTCGTCGGGAGGATCGGCTCGCCGATGCTGATCGACTGGATGGTGATCTTGCCGATGGCGTCGTTCGCCTGGCTCATCGCGGCGAGCGGCTTCGCATCGAGGTTGTACTCCTGCAGCTTGAGATCCGCCGCGGTCAGCGTGGTCTTGGCCGGGATCTCGCGCGCCGCCACAAGCACCGGAGTCGTGGGCACGGCGACGGGCTGATCGGTCTTCGCCCCTGACGCGTACACGAACGTGCCGACGCCAGCGACGAGCGCGAGGGCGATGCCCATGATGAGAACGAGCCGCGCGCGGCGGCGTGAACTGTCCTGCACCTTGTCTTCCTCTTCCTCTCAGTGCCGCCTGTGCTAGCGGCCTCTAGCCGACTGCGTCGCGTTTAAGGTCCATTAAGGACAACGTGACGGTAGGTAGCCACGGCACGCCCCGTCAATGGCGCTTTTGTCGCATGAACGCACAAGAAACCCCTCTGGTGCGCCACAATGGGGCGAGTCGGGGAGCGCCTAGCTGTCACCGAACATCCGTTCTAGAATGAGGGACCCATGCCCAAGAGCGACATCCTGCAGGTCCCGATCGATCGGCCCAGTGGACCCGCGCCGTTCGAGCTGGTGCTGCCGTGGGATCTGGCCGGGGACCAACCCAAGGCATCCGCGGCGCTGACCCGCGGTCTGCGCGAGGGCATGAAGTCGCAGACGCTGCGAGGAGTCACCGGTTCGGGCAAGACCGTGACGATGGCGAAGGTCATCGCCGACGCTGGGCGCCCGGCGCTCGTGCTCGCACACAACAAGACCCTCGCGGCGCAGCTGTACGGCGAGTTCAAGGAGTTCTTCCCTAAGAACGCCGTCGAGTACTTCGTCTCCTACTACGACTACTACCAGCCCGAGGCGTACATCGCGCGCAGCGACACGTACATCGAGAAGGACTCCTCGCGGAACGAGGAGATCGATCGCATGCGCCACGCGGCGACGCGGGCGCTCTTCGAGCGGCGGGACGTTCTCATCGTGGCCTCCGTGTCCTGCATCTACGGCCTCGGGGCGCCGGTCGACTACGGCGCGGTCACGGTGCGTCTCAACAAGGGCGAGCGCGTGCGCCGCGACACCGTTCTTCGCCACCTCGTCGACATCCAGTACGAGCGCACGAACAGCGATCTCATTCGCGGCAAGTTTCGCGTCATGGGCGACACGCTGGAGATCCAGCCTTCGTACGAGGAGCTCGCCGTGCGCGTGGAGTTCTTCGGCGACGACGTCGATCGCATCACCGAGCTCGACCCCCTGACTGGCGAGGTGCTCGCGGAGCGGGACCGCATCGACATCTACCCGGCCCGCCACTTCGTCACGCCGCGCGAGAAGCTCATGGAGGCGATCCGCGACATCGAGGCGGAGCTGTTCGAGCGCGTGAAAGAGCTGGAGGACAAGGGGCGCCTGCTCGAGGCGCAACGCCTGCGACAACGCACGAACTTCGACCTTGAGATGATGCGCGAGACCGGCAGCTGCGCGGGGATCGAGAACTACTCGCGGCATCTCTCGCGCCGTCCTGCCGGGAGCCGGCCGTGGACTCTGCTCGACTACTTCCCGCCGGACTTCCTGATGTTCGTCGACGAGTCACACATCAGCATTCCGCAGGTGCACGGCATGTGGGGAGGCGATCGTTCGCGCAAACAGATACTCGTCGAATATGGGTTCCGCCTGCCCAGCGCCCTCGACAACCGTCCGCTTACGTTCGAGGAATTCGAGGCGCGACTCGATCAAACGATCTTCGTCTCGGCGACGCCGAGCGCGTACGAGATCCAGCGCTCCGGCCAGGTCGTCGACCAGATCATCCGGCCGACCGGCCTCATCGATCCCGAGATCGACGTACGCAGGACGGACGGCCAGATCGACGATCTGCTCGCCGAGCTTCGGCTGCGCGTCGATCGTGGACAACGCGCGCTGGTCACGACACTCACGAAGAAGATGGCCGAAGACCTCGCCGACTACCTGCGTGAGATGGGCGTCAAGGTCCAGTACCTCCACTCGGAGATCGAGACCATCGAGCGCGTCGAGATCCTGCGCGACCTCCGCCTCGGAGTATTCGACGTCGTCGTCGGCGTCAACCTCCTCCGCGAGGGGATCGACCTGCCCGAGGTGACGCTCGTCGCGATCCTTGACGCCGACAAGGAGGGCTACCTGCGGTCGGAAGGATCGCTGATCCAGGTCATCGGCCGTGCCGCGCGACATGTCGAGGGTCGCGTGATCATGTACGCCGACCGCGTCACGGCCTCGATGCGCGCGGCCATCGACGAGACCGAGCGCCGGCGCGAAGTCCAGCTCGCGTTCAACACGGAGCACGGCATCGATCCACAGACCGTCGTCAAGGCGATCCGCGACGTCGGGATGCGGCTCCGTCACGTCGCCGAGGTGGAAGGCGTCTACGAGAAGGGCGGCCGCCCGATCGCGGCCGGCGAGCTGCCAAAGGATGAACTGATGCGGCTCATCAAGGACCTCGAGCTACAGATGAAGACCGCGGCAAAGGAACTGGCGTTCGAGAAGGCCGCCGCGCTGCGGGACGAGATCGTGGACCTGCGTGGACTGCTGGTCCTGCAGAGCGGCCCAGAGGGGCTGGACGATTACGCGATGCCGACAGGCGCGCGCTCGGCGAAGCGCGCGATGGGCCGGCGCCGAAGGGGGAGCTGATGCTCACGATCCTCATTCCCGTTGCCGTTATCGCGCTCATCGTGATCATCGCTGGCATCGCGTTCCAACGAGGCCGCGACGGGTTCGACCTGTCACCGCAGGCGATGCTGCGCGCGTACCTCTATGTGGGCTCATTCGCCGGCGTGATCGCTCTGGCGTTCGGTCTTTCGGCGCTTCTCAACGGCGCGCTGGCGTCGGCCGTGGGGAACGAGATCGTCTACGGCGGCATGCCCGGCCCGGCGATCGCGGTCCACTGTCCGGAGGGAGCGACATGCCCGCCGACGCCCGATCTCGCCGAGATCACGCGGCGCCAACGGCAGGAGAACGACCGCCGACGACAGGAGGACCTGCTACGCGGGGCGACGTTCACCGTCTTCGGCGCGCTCTTCTATGGCGCGCATCGTGCCGCCCGGAACGCGATGTATCCACGGGGCGTGGGCGTCGCCGATCACGGTGGTCTCGAGCGGGCGTACTACCTGCTCGGCACGGTCGTCTTCGGCATCGGGGCGATCGCGCTGCTTCCCGCCGGCCTCTATCAGCTTCTTGCCAACTCTCTGCTGACGCTCCCGCCCGATTCGTTCCGTCAGGGCGTCGCAGACACGCTCAGCGGAGGCGTCGTGAGCACGGTGCTGTGGCTGCTCTACCTGCGCGCCGTCCTACGGGATGTCGGCGCCGCGCGAGCTGTCGAACCGCAGCCTCCGCCGCGGGAGCGCGATTAATGCCGGTCACGCACATCCACGTCAAGGGCGCGCGCGAGCACAACCTCAAGAACATCGACGTCCAGATCCCACGCGACAAGATGGTCGTGATCACCGGCCTTTCGGGATCGGGGAAGTCATCGCTCGCGTTCGACACGATCTACGCCGAGGGACAGCGCCGCTACGTCGAGTCGCTGTCGGCCTATGCGCGGCAGTTCCTCGGGCAGATGGAGAAGCCCGACGTCGACTTCATCGAAGGTCTCTCGCCCGCGGTCTCGATCGATCAGAAGGGGACGACGCGCAACCCACGGTCGACCGTCGGCACGGTCACGGAGATCTACGACCACCTCCGTCTGTTGTTCGCTCGCGTCGGAGTGCCGCACTGCCCGAACCACGGCGTCCCGATCGTCGCCCAGACCGTCCAGGAGATCGTCGACCAGATCCGCGAATACAAGGAGGGCTCGCGTCTCCTGATCCTCGGGCCGCTCGTTCGCGATCGGAAGGGCGAGCATCAGCAGCTTCTGGTGACCGCGCGGCGCGGCGGATTCGCGCGCGTTCGCGTGGACGGCACGGTGCGCGACCTGAGCGAGGACATCACGCTCGACAAGATGAAGAAGCACTCGGTGGAGGTCGTCGTCGACCGCATCGTGTTGAAGCGCGGTGAGGAGGGAGATGCCGACCGCTCGCGCCTGACCGACTCGGTCGAGACGGCGCTGCGTCTCGGCGAGGGACTGGTCATGGTTGCCGAAGTCGCTGACGTGCGGACCGGCCCGGCTTCGCCGGCCCGGTCCGAGCCCAAGTCAAAGGAGCGTCTCTTCAGCCAGCGGCTGGCGTGCCCCGAAGGCGACTTCTCGATCGGCGAGATCGAGCCGCGGATGTTCTCCTTCAACTCGCCGCACGGCGCGTGTCCCGCTTGCACGGGTCTCGGGACCAAGCTCGAGCCCGATCCGGAGCTGGTCCTCGCGAACCCCGACATATCGCTGAAGCAGGGCGCCGTGCTCCCCTGGCAGAAGTCGGGCGGCACCGCGCAGTACCGGATGGCGATCATCGAGGGCCTCGCGCGCCGGTTCAAGTTCTCGCTTGACACGCCGGTCAAGGACCTTCCCAAGAAGGCGATCGACGCGTTGCTCCGCGGGACCGACGAGCCACTCAAGCTCTCGTACGAGAATCGCAGCGGGCAGCGCCGCTCCTACGAGTACGAGTGGGAGGGGATCATCCCCTGGCTCGATCGCCAGCACCGCGATACGACGTCCGAGTTCATCCGGGCGGACATCGAGAAGTACATGAGCGAGCGGCCGTGCCCGGTCTGCCAGGGCCGCAAGCTCAAGCCCGAGGCTCTCGCGGTCACGGTCCTCGGCAAGTGCATCGTCGACGTGACGGCGCTCACCGTGAGCGAGGCGCTCGACTGGGTATCGGGACTGGAGCGCGAGAAGGGCGGACTCAAAAGCCGCGACCGTCAGATCGCGAAGCAGGTCCTCAAGGAGATCCGGACGCGCCTGGGATTCCTCGTCGACGTCGGCCTTGACTATCTCACCGTCGATCGCTCGGCCACGACGTTGTCGGGCGGCGAGGCGCAGCGCATCCGCCTTGCGACGCAGATCGGCTCGGGTCTCATGGGCGTGCTCTACATCCTCGACGAGCCATCGATCGGTCTGCACCAGCGCGACAACGCTCAGCTCATTCGCACGCTCCTCGGCATGCGCGACCTCGGCAACACGATCATCGTCGTCGAGCACGACGAGGAGACGATCCGCACCGCGGACTGGATCATCGACATCGGTCCCGGCGCGGGCGAGCACGGCGGCGAGGTCGTGGCGGAGGGGCCGCTCGAGGCGATCCTGCGGGAGCCGCGCTCGCTCACTGGCGCGTACCTCTCGGGCCGCCGGCGCATTCCGCTGCCGTCGCACCGCCGGTCGGCGAAGGGCGATGCGATCGTCGTGCGCGGCGCTCGCGAGCACAACCTCAAGGACATCGACGTGCGCATCCCACTCGGCGTGTTCGTCTCCATCACCGGCGTATCTGGGTCCGGGAAGAGCACGCTCGTCAACGAAGTCCTCTACCGGCGCCTCGCGCAGGTGATCAATAAGGCCAAGGAGCGCCCCGGCGCGCACGACAAGATCGAGGGCATCGAGCACATCGACAAGGTCATCGACATCGATCAGTCACCCATCGGAAGGACGCCGCGTTCGAACCCCGCGACGTACACCGGTCTGTTCACGCCGATACGCGACCTCTTCGCCGCGGTGCCCGAGGCACGGCTCCGCGGTTACAGCGCGGGCCGCTTTTCCTTCAACGTGAAGGGCGGACGCTGCGAGGCGTGCGCGGGCGACGGGATCATCAAGATCGAGATGCAGTTCCTACCCGATGTCTATGTGCCGTGCGAAGTCTGCGGTGGGAAGCGCTACAACCGCGAGGCGCTAGAGATCCGGTACAAGGGCAAGAGCATCTCCGACGTGCTCGAGATGACGGTCGAGGAGGGCCTCGCCTTCTTCGCCAACGTCCCCGCCTGCGAGGCGAAGCTGCGCACGCTCAACGACGTCGGCCTCGGGTACGTCCACCTCGGTCAACCCGCGACGACGCTCTCCGGCGGTGAGGCGCAGCGCATCAAGCTCTCGACCGAGCTGTCGCGCCGCGCCACCGGCCGGACCCTCTACATCCTCGACGAGCCGACGACCGGTCTGCACTTTGCCGACGTCGAGCGCCTTCTCGAGGTGCTGCACCGCCTCGTCGATGCTGGGAACACGGTGGTGGTCATCGAACACAACTTGGATGTCGTGAAGACGGCCGATTGGATCATCGATCTCGGTCCAGAGGGTGGCAAGGCCGGCGGCGAGGTGATCGCAGAGGGGACTCCGGAGGCCGTCGCGAGATCGCGGCGATCGTTCACGGGTCGGTACCTGCGCGAGCTGCTGGCGACCGGAGAGGTTCGCGGCATCGCGTGACGGGCGCAGCCCTCTCTACATGAACGCCTCGACGTTCCACCCTGACGCTAAGGCCCGGCTGGTCGCCCGCGAGTGGCGGCAGTAAGTGCGACAACAACTGCTCAGCGCTGAGTCTGTGGACTCGACCGGTCGGACCGGTCTTTGTCCAGCCGTCGTTCTCTTTGAGGTAACACCATGTCCGGCCGTGTTTGGTCGCGATGTAGATGACGTAGCCGGTGTTCTTCATGCTCGAGACCTAGTGTGTCACTTGACGAGCCGTGCTCGGATCGTCGTCTGCCGCTCTTTGGTCGTTAGCATCTCGCGCAGGTGAGTCTCCCGTTCAGCCCGATCGACGCCGCCATCCTCCTGCTCGTGGCCGCCGCCATCTGGGGTGGTTATCGATCGGGATTCATCGCGACGACATACGGACTCGCGACATGGATCGTGTCGTTCGCCGCGGCTGTCGGGTTCCAGACACAGGCGGCGCAGCTCGTCGAGAAGCTTGGTGTGCTCCCGGCGATGGCGCAGCCGATCGGCTTCATCGTCGTCCTTGTCTTCGTCGAGGCACTCTTCTCGCTCGCCGGGTTCTTCGCGCTGACCCCCATCGTGCGCGTGGTCCACCGCGTGCGCGCTGTCGAAACAACCGATCGCGTGCTGGGGATCTTCCCCGCGGTGGCCCGGGCGCTGTTCGTCATGGCGATCGTGCTCGCCGCGTTCGTCGTGTCGCCCGTCGGCAGCGACCTGAAGGCCGCGGTCGAGAGCTCGCGCATTGCGCGAGGTCTCATCGAACAGATCAGCGCGCTGCAGCCGACGCTCGCGAAGCTTTCCGGCCAGCTGGGCGAGACCGTCCCGCTCTTCGTCACCAAGCTCGGGGAAGACCAGACCGAGTCGCTCGACCTGCCGAACGACCTCCAGCTCTCCGCGGATCCCGTCGCCGAGCGCCAGATGTTCGATCTCGTGAACGACGAGCGGAGTGCGGTGGGCCTGAAGAGGTTGGAGTGGGACGATCGCCTCTTACCCGTGGCGCGCCAGCACTCCGAGGAGATGTTCAAGCTGAAGTACTTCGCGCATCAGTCGCCGGTGAGCGGCTCGCCGTTCGATCGTCTAAAGGTGGCGGGGATCACCTACACGCGCGCGGGCGAGAACCTGGCGTACGCGCAGTCGGTCTCGGTCGCCCTCCGTGGTCTGATGCAGAGCCAGGGGCATCGGGAGAACATCCTGCGCCCAGAGTTCACCCACATCGCGATCGGCGTGATCTCCGCCGGCCCGTACGGGCGCATGTTCACGCAGATGTTCGTCACGCCTTGACCGAGCAGGGGCGCGCACCGACCCTCGTCGCGGGCTGAGCCGTCGGGTACCATGTGCCGGCGACCGATATCCGCAGAGGTGAAGAGATGATCGAGATGACGCCCGTAGCCGCAGAGAAGCTCCGCGAGATCCGCGGCACGGACCCGTCGCGCGCCTTCCTCCGGATGTACGTCGCCGGCAAGAGCTGTTGCTCGACCCAGTTCGGGCTCGCCTTTGACGCGAACGCCGACGAGACGGACACCGTCAGCGACGTCGCGGGCATCCCGCTGGCCGTCGATCCGGTGAGTCAGCCGTACGCCGACGGCGCCGTCATCGACTTTGTCGAAGGTCCGGAGGGCACGGGGTTCCTGGTGCGCAACGCGTCGCTGGGCGGCGGCTGCTCCTGCGGAGGCCGCGGCTAGCACGCCGGGTCGGCGCGGCTAGCACCTAGTCCTGCGCGGAGAGCGACTCCCACAGCACGTCCGCGATGTGTCGCACCTTGATGCGCTGGTCGCGCGCGTCGAGACCGCCGCGCAGGTGGGTCAGACACCCGGGGTTGTCGGTTATCACGACGTCGGCGCCCGTCGCCGCGATGTTCGCCAGCTTCGCCTCCAAGACGAAGTTCGCCACATCTGGATGCTCGAACGAGAAGGTCCCGCCGAAGCCGCAGCACACCGCGGAGTCCGCCATCTCGGTCAGCTGGACGCCCGCGACGCGACGCAGCAGTTCCCGCGGCTCGTCGTGGAGACCGAGGACGTTCGCCGACTGGCAGGCGTCGTGATACGTCGCGCGGATCGCAAGGGGACGACCAGTCACGCCACGCTCGATGACGAGGTCATACGCGAAGCGCGTGAAGGACACGATGCGCTCGCCGAGCCGCCGTGCGCGCTCGGCCCATTCGGGCTCGTCGGCGAGGATCCGCTCGTAGTCCTGCGCCATCGTGATCGCGCATGAGGATGACGGCGCGACGAGCTTGTCGGCGTGCACGCGCTCGAGGGCGCCGATCATCTCCTTCGCCATCGCCCGCGCGTTCTGCCGGTCGCCGCTGTTCATGTGCGGCAGGCCGCAACAGCGGCGGCCTTCGACGACATGCACGTCGGCGCCGAGTGCCTGCAGCGTTCGCGCGGCGGCGTATCCGGCGCCCGGTAGAAAGTGGTCGACGATGCAGGAGGGGAAGAGTCCGACATGGACGACCGGATCGGCCGGGTTCGTCTGCGTGATCTCGCGGGCCCGATAGTGGAGCGGCTGCTCAGCGACCGCGGGCAGGCTCTTCTCTTTGCCGAGGTCGCCGAACGGCAGGCGTACCAAGCCTCCGTGGCGGAGAGGGCCCTGTAGCGCCGAGAGCCAGCCGGTCATGCGATCGATGCGCTGCGGCGAAGTCCACTGTGACAGCGCGACCCGCTTGGCCCACGAGATGCCCGTGCGCTGCACGGCGAGCGCGCGGACATCGGTGATGAGCGACGCGATGGGGATGCCCACCGGGCAGACCGTGTCGCACGCGTTGCAGCCGACGCACATCTGCTGCTCGTACGCGACGCTGTCGAGCCCGTGGTGGAACGGCGACACCACGAGCCCGATCGGCCCGGTGTAGATATGTCCGAATACATGGCCGCCGACCACTTGATAGGTGGGGCACACGTTGCTGCACGCGCCGCATTTGATGCAACGCAGCGCCTCGCGGAAGGCGGGGTCCTCGCGCATCGCGGTGCGGCCGTTGTCGATCAGGACGAAGTGCAGCTCTTTCGGGCCGTGCACGCCGATCTGCGTCTTGAGCTCGATATCCGCCGAACGGGACGGCCCGGTGATGAACTGCGTGTAGGTGCTGATCTTCTGACCGGTCGCGCTCCGCGCGAGCAGCTTCAGCACCGCCGCCGCGTCGTCGAGGGATGGGACGACCTTCTCCACGCCTACGACCGCGATGTGGACGGCCGGGAGGCTCGTCGCGAGATCGGCGTTGCCCTCGTTCGTGACGAGGACGAGCGTGCCGGTGTCCGCAATCAGGATGTTGCCTCCGGTGATGCCGATGTCCGCTTTGAGGAACGATCCGCGCAGCTCCTCGCGCGCGATCGCGACGAGCGAGGCCGTGTCGTCGCTGACCGGATGCCCGACGACCTTCGCGAAGAGCGCCGCGATCTCCTCGCGCGTCTTGTGGATCGCTGGCGCGATGAGGTGCGACGGGCGCTCGCCCGCGAGCTGGATGATCCATTCGCCGAGGTCCGTCTCGACGGCGGTGATGCCGTTCGCCGCGAGGTGCTCGTTGAGCTGGATCTCCTCGGTCGCCATCGACTTCGACTTCACGACGAGCTTCGCCTTCTTCGCGCGGCAGATCGCGGTGACGACCCGACGCGCCTCTTCCGCGTCGACCGCGCGGTACACCTTCGCGCCCACCGCCTCGGCCTCGCGCGTGAACTGGTCGATGAGCGCCGGGAGATCGTCGATCGCGCGCTTCTTGCGTTCGGTCAGGTCCGCGCGCAGGCCCGGCCAATCGATCTCGCGCATGCGGTCGGCGCGGCGCAGGCCGAGCGCCGGGAGCGCGCGGTGGAGCGCGACGCGCAGCTTGTCGGAGTCGAGTGCGCGGTCGAGCCTTCGGCGGAATTCGGTCTTCGAGGCGGTCACGAAAGCACCAGGTAGCGGATCCAGATGTCGATCGTGGCCACGACGAGCGTCGCGAGCGTCGCGGGGACCCCGTACCGGAGGTACTGCACGAAGGTGATCGGATAGCCACGCGCCTCGCTCATGCTGGCGACGACGACGTTCGCCGAGGCTCCAACGATCGTGGCATTACCGCCGAGGTTGGCGCCGAGCGCGAGCGCCCAGATGAGCGGCTCGCGATCGACGGTCTGCCCGAGCTGCTGGATGAGCGGGACCATCGTCACGGTGTACGGGATGTTGTCGACGATCGCTGAGATGAGACCGCTCATCCAGAGGATCGCGAGGGCCGCGAGGTCGGTGCGCCCGCCGGTGGCCGAGAGGACGCCAGTGGCCAGGTCGGAGATGATGCCGGTCTTCACGACGGCGCCGACGATGATGAAAAGACCGATGAAGAAGAAGAGCGTCGGCCACTCGACCGTATTGAAGATCTCGTGCACGTCCTCGCGCGCCACGATCATGAGTACCACCGCTCCGGTCATGGCGATGGTCGCGCCGTCGAGGCCTAGCGTCCGGCTGAACAGGAAGCCCAGGATCGTGAACGCCATGACGCCGAGCGAGATCCGCATCAGTGGCACGTTGGTGATCTTGCGCTCCTCTTCCACGAGACGCGCGATGTCGTCGGGCTCGAGCGCGGAGGTGGCGGCACGCAGCTCGTCACGGAACAGCCAGCGCGCCAGGACCAGATAGACGACGAGGGCGACGGTCGCGGCAGGGGCGAGGTTCAGTAGGAAGTCGTTGAAGTCCTTGCCCATCTGGCTGCCGATGATGATGTTCGGCGGATCGCCGATGAGGGTCGCGGTGCCGCCGATGTTCGACGCGATCACCTGCGAGATCAGGAAAGGTACCGGCGACGTCCCCAGGCGCTTGGCGATGAAGAACGTGATCGGCGTGAGCAAGACGACTGTCGTCACGTTGTCGAGGAACGCGCTGATGATCGCGGTGATCAAGCTTGTGATCAGCAGCAGGCGGTACGGCTGTCCCTCCGCTCGGCGCACCGCTTCGACCGCGATCCACTGGAAGATGCCGGTCTTCGCCATCACGTTCGCGATGATCATCATTCCAGCGAGCAGGAAGATCACGTTGAAGTCGACGTACGCGAACGCCTCGCGCTGGTCGACGAGCTTGAGCATGATGACGAGCGACGCCCCCAACAGCGCCGCCAGCGTGCGGTGGATCTTCTCCGTGACGATGAGTGCATAGATCCCGAGGAAGATCGCGCCCGCGAGCAGCTCTTCGCCTCTCATCCGCCGCCAGTATCGCCGCTCGCGCGGTACGCGCGATCGAGAAGATCCATGATGTGGATGACGGTAACCGGGGCGCGCGCCGCTCGCAGGCCGGCCGCGATCTGCATCTGGCACCCGGGGTTGGCGGTGACGATCACCTCCGCGCCGCTGCGCAGGATGTGGCCGACCTTGCGCTCTATGAGGTTCGCGGAGAGCTCGGGCTGCGTGACGTTATACGTGCCCGCGCTGCCGCAGCACCAGTCGGCCTCGTCGAGGGGCATCACCTGCAGCTCGGGGACGGCGGCGAGCAGCGCGCGTGGCTGCTCTCGTATGCGCTGCCCATGCAGCAGGTGGCACGGATCGTCATACGCGACCCGGGCGCGGAGCCGACCCGGTGACGCGGTGAGCCCGGCGTCTCCCAGGAACTCACTCGCGTCCTTCACGCGCGTCGCGAAGCGCGTGGCGCGCTCCGACCACAGGGGATCGTCCTTCAGGAGCCAGCCGTACTCCTTCAATGCGGCGCCGCAGCCTGCGGCGTTCACGACGAAGGCGTCCACCTCGAGGCCTTCGAGCGACGCGATGTTGCGCCGGGCGAGAGCGCGCGCGTCCACGCGTTCGCCCGCGTGCGCGTGTAGCGCGCCGCAGCAGGTCTGCGTCTCGGGCACGACGACGTCGAATCCGTTGCGCGAGAGCACGCGCGCGGTCGCCGCGTTCGTGTCGGCAAAGGCCGCGCGCATGACGCAGCCCGTGAAGAGCGCGACGCGGCCTCGGCGTGCGCCCCGCGCGGGATAGGCGGCGGGTAGCGCTCGCGACGACGCCCGATCGGGGACCAGGTCGAGCAGAGCCGCAAGACGACGCGCGAGGCCGACGCGTGTGCCGATGACGCGCAGGACCGCGGCGGCGCCCAGGCGCTTGGAGAGCACCGAGAAGCGCGCGAAGGTGCCAAGGACCGCCGGGTGTGGCAGGAGGAAGCGGAACGCGATCACGCGTACCAGGCGTTCAGAGAGCGAGCGTGGCCGCGCGGCCTCGATCTGCGAGCGCGCGCCTTCCATCAGCTTGCCGAACTCCACACCGGATGGACACGCGGTCTCGCAGGCGCGGCAGTCGAGGCAGCCGTACATGTGGCGCTCGAATGGATCGCTCTTGACGTCGACGCGACCCTGCCAGACGGTCTCCATGAGCCGGATCCGCCCGCGCGGCGAATCCATCTCGACCCCGAGGACCGCGTACGTGGGACACGTCGGCAGGCAGAACCCACAGTGCACGCAGCGCTGCAATAGGTCGGGCGACGGCGCGTCGGCGTTCGGGTAGCCGGTCATCCCGCGGCGGATCGTCCGGGCTCGAGGATGCCCTCTGGATCGAACGCCTCTTTCAGCCGACGCATGAGGAATTGGCCCGCGGGCTCGGCGTCGCCCCACGCGCGCAGGCGCGCGCCCAGCGACTCGGGCCGCCGTTCGACCCGCGCCGAGCCGCCGCACACGCGCGCGGCCGCGAGCAGCGCGTCGGCGCCGTCGAGGACGACGGCGTCGTCACCGCGCAGCACGACGCGCACGATCCCGCTCGCCGCGTCGGCCACGAGCTGCGCGAAGCCTTCGAGTCGGGCCGCGGTCGCCGCGAACGCGGGCTGCGCGGCGATCGGCAACGCGGCGCGCAGGACCGTGCCGTCTCCGCGGGCCGAGACCTCGTTCAGCGTCGCGAGCGCCGCGGGAACACCCTGATGGCGCTGCGCGCTCGTTCCGCACGTGCGTGCCGATCGCGACAGGAGATCGAGAGTGCGTTCGACCGGAGCGGCATCGCCGTCCGCCTGCAGCAGAAGCTCCCACGCGCCATCGGGTCCACCGGAGATCGCGAGTGCCGCCGGGCGCGCCGACGTGCGATTGACCGCGTCGGCCGTGGCGAACGCATCGGCGCTGCGGGCGAACCGGGCATGGGCGCCGGCGCTCACCGGCGGCCGCGGAAGCACCTTGAAGGTGCACTCGACGACAACGCCGAGAGTGCCGAACGAGCCAACGAAGAGCTTGTTCAGGTCGTAGCCCGCGACGTTCTTGACCACGCGGCCCCCGGACCGCGCGATCGTGCCGTCGCCGAGGACCGTGGTCGTCCCGATCAGCAGATCGCGGACGCCGCCGTAACGCGCCCGCCAGAACCCGGTGCTGTTCGCCGCGACGATCCCACCGATCGTCGCGGCATCCGCGTGCGGTGGATCGAGCGGCAGGAACTGTCCGGCGCGCGCGAGCGCCGACCGCAGCTCGGTGAAGCGGGTGCCCGCCGCCACGGTGACGGTGAGGTCTCCTGGTACGTGCGCGACCATGCCGGCGAGCGCTGTCGTGTCCAGCACCGCGTCGGTCGGCAGCACCTCGCCGAGGTAGTCCTTCGTGCCGGCGCCACGGATCCGGAGGCTGCGCGACGCCGCGGCGGATTCCGCGACCGCGCGAGCGCAGGCGGCAGCGTCCGCGGGTCGGATGCGTCCGGCGGCGTCCAACGTCATCGCCTGGCGGCGAGCTGGAACTCGCGGCAGCGCCCCGGAGTGGGGAAGATCTTTCCCGGATTGGAGAGACCCGCCGGATCGAAAGCGGTCTTCACGCGCCCCATCGTTGCGAGGTCGTCAGCGCTGAACTGCAGGGGCATGAAGCAGTTCTTCTCCATGCCGACGCCGTGCTCTCCGGTGATCGAGCCGCCTGCCGCGACGCACGCCTCGAGGATCTCGAGGCCTGCCTGCTTCACGCCCTCGAGCTCGCTCTCGTTCGCGAACAGGATGAGCGGATGGAGGTTGCCGTCGCCAGCGTGAAAGACGTTCGCGATGCGCACGCCGTGGCGCTGCGCGACCTCGCGCACGGTGCGCAGCACATCGGGCAGCTTCGTGCGGGGGATGACGCCGTCCTGCACGTAGTACGCGGGCGCGAGGCGACCCATCGCCGCGAACGCGCCCTTGCGGCCCGCCCATAATCGGTCGCGCTCGAGCGTCGTTGCCGCGCGCCGGAGCGTCGTGGCGCCGTTCGCGCGGCAGATGTCCTCGATCCGCGTGGCGGCATCGTCGAGACCGTCGCGCAGGCCGTCGACCTCCATCAGCAGGATGCCGCCCGCATCCAGGGGATAGCCCGCGCCCACGGCCGCTTCGACTGCCTCGGTCGCGAGCTGGTCCATGAGCTCGATCGCGCTCGGCACGATGCCGGCGCCGATGATGGCGGAGACGGTCTCTGACGCACCGTCGATCGTCGGGAACGCCGCGAGGATCGTGCGCTTGTCCTCCGGCAACGGCGTAAGGCGCACGGTGATCTCCGTGACGATGCCGAGCGTTCCCTCCGAGCCAACGAAGACGCCGATGAGGTCGTAGCCCTCGTACTCGATGGCCTTTCCGCCGAGGCGCACAACGGTGCCGTCGGAGAGGACGATCTGGACGCCGGTCACGTGATTCGTCGTGACGCCATACGCGAGCGTGTGCGGACCGCCGGAGTTCTCAGCGACGTTGCCGCCGATCGTGCAGGCCTTCTGACTCGAGGGATCGGGGACGAAGTAGAGCCCGTGTGGCGCGGCCGCGGTGGACAGATGCAGGTTGACGAGGCCCGGCTGCACGACCGCACGCATGTTGGGCACGTCGATCTCGAGGATCCGCGTCATCCGCGCGAAGGAGACGACGACGCCGCCCTCGACGGGGATCGCGCCGCCCGACAGGCCGGTGCCGGCGCCACGTGGGACGATCGGCACGTCGTGCTGATGACAGAAACGCGACAGCTTCGCGACGTCCGCGGTGTCGTTCGGGAGCACGACCGCGTCGGGTGTCGCGGTGTCGACCGCGCCGTCGTACTCGTAGATGAGGAGGTCCTCGCGGGTGCCGAGGACCTTGTCCTTTCCCAGGAGATCGGTCAGTGCGGAGACGAGCGGCGCCCCGCGGAGCCCCGCGCGTACCGTCACGCCGGCGGCTCGGTCTTTTCGCGAACGGCGGCCGCGAGCTCCGACGCGGAGCGCCGCAGCAACGGGACGAGCTCGGTGCAGCGCTGGCGCGTCAGGCGGTTCGCCGGTGCGGAGATGGAGAGCGCTCCGATGACCTCGTTCGGAGCGCCCATGACCGGCACCGCGACGCAGCGGACGCCGTCGTCGTACTCCTCGTCGTCGATGGCGTACCCGCGCTCGCGGATCTCCTCGAGCGCGCGCTGGAGGGTCGCGTGGTCGACGATCGTGTGCGGCGTGTACGGACGGAGCTCGAGCCGGTCGAGCACACTGTCGCGGCGCGCGGCTGGAAGGGCGGCGAGAAGCGCCTTGCCGGCGCCGGTCGCGTGCAGCGGCACGCGGTTGCCGGCCTGGGTGAAGAGCCGAACGACCTGCGGGCTCGGGATCGTCTCGATGTAGACGGCGGCGAGGTCGTCCAGCACGACGAGGTTGGCGGTCTCCCGTGTGGCTTCGGTGATCGCGCGCAGGACCGGGCGAACGCGGAGGCGGAGCTCGCCGAAGCGCGACCGTCCCTCGGACAGGGTCGCAAGCTTCGCGCCCGCGTAGTAGCGGCTCGTCTCCGGGTTCTGGCGAACATAGCCGCGACGGAGGAGCGTGGATAGGAGACGATGGACGGTGGAAACATGGAGGCTGGTGCGCGCCGCAAGCGCGGTGATCGAGACCTCACCCTCGGCCGCCGCGAGCGCCTCGAGCAGGTCGAGCGCCCGATCGACCGACTGGACCGATCGCCGGGCGCGCTTCGGGGTGGCGCCGGTGTCTTTCGCCTCGCGCAATCTTCCCTCCGCCGCGTGAAAGGATAGCCCTTGGACTCCCAGCCATGAACAAGGACGAGCGACGCGAGAGCCTCGAAGCCCAGGTGGCGTCCTTCCCGGACGCGCCCGGCGTCTACCTGTTCAAGGACGCCCGCGCCCGTGTCCTCTACGTGGGCAAGGCCGACGTGCTCCGTGACCGCGTCCGCGCGTATTTCGGCCCGAGCCTCGACGTGCGCCACGTCCGGATGGTCGAGCGCGCCGAACGCGTCGAGTTCGCCGTCACCGGGTCGATCTCGGAGGCGTACCTCCTCGAGGCGAATCTCATCAAGCAGCACAAGCCTCGCTACAACATCCGCCTCAAGGACGACAAGTCCTATCCCTACGTGAAGATCACGCTGGGCGAGGACTTCCCGCGCATCCTCCGCACGCGCTCGCTCGGCGACCGCACCGCACGCTACTTCGGGCCGTTCGCGAACGCGAAGTCCGTCGATCAGTCTCTCGATCTGCTCCAGAAGCTCTTCCCGTATCGCACCTGCAAGCTGACGATCCTCGCGGGTGACGAGGGGCGCGGCCGCACCGTGCCGCCGAGCGCACTTCCGGGCGGGCGACCATGCCTGCTCTTCCATCTGAGGCGCTGCACCGCGCCGTGCGTCGGCAACGCCAACAAGGACGAATACCGCGCAACGATCGACAAGAGCGTCCTCTTCCTGGAGGGACGCTATGAAACGCTCGCGCGCGCTACGCGCAAGGAGATGGAGTCCGCCGCCGAGACGCTCGAGTTCGAGCGCGCGGCCGCGCTGCGCGACCGTCTCACCGCGATCGACCGCACTCTCGACCGGCAGGAGGTGCACGCCTATAAGGGCGACGACTTCGACGTTCTCGCCGCGTCGACGGCCGAGGGTGACGCGGTCGTGCAGCTCTTCCGCGTGCGCGACGGCACGATCGTCGGGCGCGATCACTTCGCCCTGGAGGGATCCGAGGGCGCGGGCGCGCCCGAGGTGATCGCCTCGTTCCTCCGCCAGCACTACAGCGCGGCGACGATGCTGCCGCCGGAGATCGTGACGCCGACAACGCTGCCCGACGCTGAGTCGCTCGGAGCCTTCCTCACCGAGCGGCGCGGCGGACCGGCGCGACTGCACGTGCCGCAGCGCGGCAAGAAGCGGCACCTCGTGGAGCTGGCGGAGCGCAACGCGAAGGATGCGCTCGAACAGGAACGCGTTCGGTGGCTTGCGGACCGCGGCAAGACCGAGGTGGCGCTGCGCGAGCTCCAGGAGGCCCTCGGCCTCGAGGGACCGCCGAAGCGCATCGAGTGCTATGACGTGAGCCACGTGCAGGGCACGAGCGTGGTGAGCTCGATGGTCGTGTTCGAGGACGGCCGCCCTGCGAAATCGCAGTACCGCCGCTTCCGCGCGCGCATCGGTGATCGCAACGACGACTTCACGAACATGCGCGACACGCTGAAGCGCCGTTTCGCCAGGTCCCTTGTCGGGGGCTCGGGTGGAGACGGGGAAACTGCGGCCGCCGGAACGAATTGGCCTCTGCCGGATCTGATCATCCTCGATGGCGGTAAGGGACAGCTCTCGGCGGGTCTCGCGGCGCTCGCGGATGCGGGCAGGCTGCAGATCCCGATCGCCGCGCTCGCGAAGGAGCGCGAGGAGCTGTTCGTGCCGAACCGGCCGGATCCGATCGTCCTGCCGCGCACCGCTCAGAGCCTCTATCTGGTGCAGCGGATCCGTGATGAGGCCCACCGCTTCGCCGTCACCTATCACCAACAGGTGCGCGCGCGCCGCGCGGTCCGGTCGATCCTCGACGACATCGCCGGCGTCGGTCCGGCGCGCAAGCGCGCCCTGCTCCGGAAATTCGGTTCGGTGCGGGCGATGCAGGAGGCGCCGGTGGAGGAGCTCGCTGCCGTCGGTGGAGTCGGGGCAGCGCTCGCGGAGCGCATCAAGCTGGCCCTGCTGTCCTGATGCTTACACCTTGCTCGTTTGACGCCAAACCTCATCGTTTCGATATCTCGGCTACAGAACCGTGAGGAACGCTTGACTTTCATTTAGGTCGAGTCGCATCTTCGATGCATGGCAAATCCCGTGGTCGCGAAATGCCCGATCTGCGCCGCGCAGCTGAAGGTCGTGCGCCTTGAGTGCGAGAGCTGCGGCACCCGGTTGGAGGGCTCGTTCTCGCTCGGCCGCTTCCACTCCCTCTCCCCGGACCAGCTCGAATTCCTGGAGACGTTCATCCGCGCACGGGGGAACATCAAGGACGTCGAACGCGAGCTCGGCATCTCGTATCCGACCGTGCGCTCGCGCCTCGACGCGATGATCCGGGCGCTGGGCTTCCCGTCGCAGGCGGAGCCCGACCGTGAAAGCGAGCGGCGCAAGGAGATCCTGAGGGAGCTCGCCGAAGGTCGCATCGCGGCGGAGGATGCCGCGAATCTGCTCGAGAGCGAGCCGAGCGCATAGATGCTGCGCATATACAGGCGTCGCTCGTCCTCACCCGTGAGCCCTCGGGCTCCCGGTCTCGGTCTCGCTAGCCTGTGAGTGACGAGCGCCGCGACCCCGACGAGCGTGACGCAGACCGCGACGCGGGTGACGCCGCGAAGGATGCCGCGAAGGACGCCGCTGG